>MHEA01000112.1:586-1500 GCA_001805085.1 Nitrospirae bacterium GWC2_57_9 | reverse complement strand
AGAACACGATCATGAGCCCGCCTTTTCTGCCGATCCGATCGGAGAGCGTGCCGAAGACCGGGCCGGAGAAGAGGCTCAGAAATCCCACCCAGGACCAGAAGTTTCCTGCAATGGTCTCTGAAAAGCCGCGCTCCTTCACCAGCGTTGTCACAATGAACGTGGCGTAGATGACATAGGTATAGCCGAAAAGAAAGTAGATCGAACCCAGAAGATAGAGCGTTTTGTTCCTGTAGATACTCATGGTATCGGCCGAAGACTGTTGAACAACTGCAACGTTCTTTCCTTCCCCTCCCAAGGGCTCCAGGCCGCGGTCCGCGGGTTTGTTCCGCAGAAACACATGGGCGACAACCGCGATCACGGACACCATTCCCGCCAGGATAAGCCAGTTCATCCGCCAGCCTTCCGGCCCGATCGCGCGGTTCACTGCCGGGATCAGCTTTCCCGAGAGGATGATGGCGAAACCGCTGCCGATCACGACGAAGCCCGCAGCCCGCCCCCGTATCGTCCGGTCGAACCAGGCCGTGATAAGCCCCATGACCGGCACGTTCGCGGCCCCGCTTCCCATCCCCGTTATGAAATAAAGCGCCAGTATCGCACCGAAACTGCCCGACCTGCTGATCAGCGCCATGGAGAGCGCGATGACGGCGAGCGCGATCACGATGAGCCTGCGCGAACCGATCCTGTTCGCGAGGTGGCCGCAGAACAGCACGGCAGCCAGATAGCCGATAAAGTTGCCTGTGCTGATGAACCCGATCTGGGAGTAGCTCAGCTTGAGCGACGACGCCATCGAAGGCAGCAGCATGCCGAGCGCGAACCGGCCGAAGCCGAGGCAGGCGAGTATGCAGACGGTGCCGGTGACGACGATCACCCAGGCGTAATGGAAGGGAAGGGAAGATGCTTTCGTTTCAGACATG
>MHEA01000112.1:0-577 GCA_001805085.1 Nitrospirae bacterium GWC2_57_9 | reverse complement strand
AAAACAGTTCTCATCGCGTTCTCTGTGTGATCGTCTCGGTAAAGGTTTGGCCAAAGCGGTCTATTTGAGGATCTCCTCCAGGCTATCCTTCTTCCGGTAAACAGTTCCCTGGAACAGCGCGATCA
This sequence comes from Nitrospirae bacterium GWC2_57_9, assembly GCA_001805085.1. GTDB lineage: Bacteria > Nitrospirota > UBA9217 > UBA9217 > UBA9217 > MHEA01. Next base: position 452 of record MHEA01000112.1, on the reverse strand, counting down.
TGTTCCCGGCATCATCCTTCACTTCGATCAGATAGGTCGCAAGTTTCGGATTTATGGAAACTTCGCGGCCCTCTGCGTAGAGCGTTCCGCTCTTAGCGGCCTTGAAGAAGGAGATGCCGACGTTGATGGCCATCGCGAGCGTTCCATGAGAATTGGAAGCCACGGAAAAGACGGCGTCGGCCAGCGAGAAGATCGCTCCCCCGTGGACCGTACGCGCGCTGTTCAGGTGGTGCTGTTTCAGTTCCATCCGGGCCTTGGCCGTGCCCTTTCCGAATTCAAGCATTTCTATACCGAGATGCTTGGCGAAGTTGTCCGCATCCACGAATTTCTTCACGATATCCATACTCATCCTTTCCGAATCCCCATCAAAAAAATGCTCGCCGGCTCTCTGCAAAACGGGCTTATTATAGCAAAATCAACGGGAAAAACTCAATATTTAGTATGATTTTATA
>MHEA01000111.1:11055-14159 GCA_001805085.1 Nitrospirae bacterium GWC2_57_9 | reverse complement strand
TGACCATCTGCAGGGTCTCTCTTGCATCATTTCGAAATGCAGCTTCTCCTGGTCTTCCTTTGCGCGATCCGTATCCCGGGTATTCGGCAAGAACTACGCGGTATCCCAGGGGGGCGAGTGCTTCGACGTAATAGGCCCTGTCCGCTGCATTGCCTGCATTTCCGTGGAAGATGACTACGGTACCCTTCACGCCGGTCAGAGGCGAGGTGCTTACAAAACCCCTGTAGGTATCCTGGCCGGAGGGCCAAAAGCGGATCCGGTCGGCTTCGAGCTGAGCTTGAGACGGTATGGTGTCGGTCGGGTAGTAGAGCATGGTGTTCTGAAGATTGAAGACTAAAAATATCGCTATTGCGAGCAGCAGTACTATCCGTATTCCGGAAACCCTGTTCATGTCCCATTATGAAATAAAACAAGCTGTCTTTCAATCAAAAATCGTCGATTACGAATTACGGCGGAGAACACCTCTGTTAAAAGGCGGGTACAGGCAGGAGAGAGGACAGGCAGATCAGGTGCCGGTTTTAACGGTTGCAATATAGGGGAGATTCCGGTATTGCTCCCCGCAATCGATGCCGTACCCGACCACAAATTTATCAGGAATGACGTAGCCTGTGTAGTCAAGAGGAACAGATACGGTACGCCGTGAACGCTTATCGAGCAGGACGACCGATCTCAGGCTGGCCGGTTTCCGTTCCGCGTACCGTTTGAGCAGGCAGTCAAGGGTTTCGCCGGTATCAATGATGCAGTCAACAAGCAGGACGTGCCTGCCGCCGATATCTGTTTCGATCTCCTTCTTGATCCTGATCGCCCTCATTGATTCCGTTCCCATGCCGTAGCTGGAAGCATGGACGAAATCAACGGTGACCGGAAAGGGTATGTTTCTGATCAGATCGGCCAGAAAGACGAGGGCTCCTTTGAGGATGCCGATGAGAACAAGGTCCTTGCCGGCATAGTCCCGGGCGATGAGGCCTGCAAGCTCTTTCACCTTTTCGCGGATAGCCGCTTCGGTCAGCACTATTTCATCCGTCTCGATCACCACTTCTCCTCAATAAAATGTATTTTAACATACCGGACCTGATTCCGAGAACAGAACCCCTCTTGCCTTCTAAACAAACAGCTCCACGACCTTGCCATTCTGCACGTCCACCAATCCGCGATCGGTCAATTTCAGCTCAGGGACCACGGGCAGCGCAAGAAAAGAGAGCGTTGCAAAGGGCGAGCTGAGCTTGATCCCCAGGCGAGCTGCCGCCCGGGCAAGCCCTGCCTGCTGTTTGGCGACAATCCGGACAGGCTTGTCGGACAACAGACCGGCGATCGGGAGCGGCAGCGCTGCCAGTATTCTTTCCTCCTTCACGACCACCAGCCCGCCTCTCATCCGCCGGAGGGCCTGTATGGCGGCGAGGATATCCTCGTCATGCATGCCTGCGACGATAATGTTATGGGCATCATGGGCTACTGTGGCTCCGATGGCGCCGGACCGGAAACCAAAGCCTTTTACCAGGCCCAGGCCGATCCTGCCGCTTGCGCGATGGCGTTCGACGACCACGAGTTTGGCGATGCCCCGGTCCCTTTCGTTTGCGACCTGCCCCGAGCTGTCCACGATTACGGGCATGATCCGCTGTCGCGTTTCGATCTCGTCGGGGATCAGCTCTATCACCCGGGCGCGGCCGGTACGCCTGCTGAGGCGGAGGTCTTTGAGCCCGACCTGCCCGGTTTTGACCGTGTTCCGGCCGAACCGGGAAGGATGGGCCCGGAGGGGGGCGGTCATTCTCCCCTTGCTCGCAGCAAGTACTCCGTTCTTGAATACCTTTTCGATGGTGAAGTTTTTCAGATCGTCGATCACGATCATGTCGGCGCGGTATCCCGGCGCGATCGCCCCGGTCCCGCTCAGACCGAAGTGGCGGGCCGGATTGATCGTGGCCATTTGAACGGCGCTGACGGCATCCAAACCGAGCCGGATCGCTTTTTTTACAAGGCGGTCGATGCTGCCGGCCCTCAAGTCAACCGGCTGCAGATCGTCGGTCGCAAAACAGAAAAACCGGGAGTTTGCCGGCGTCACTGCCGGAAGGATTGCCGTGAGGTTCCTTGCCGCCGATCCTTCCCGTATGAAAATCGTCATGCCGGCCCGGACCTTTTCGCTCGCCTCTGCGGCCGACGCACACTCATGCTCCGAAGATATACCTGTCCCGGCATAGGCATTAAGGTCCTTTCCGCCGAGGGCGGGGGCATGGCCGTCGATGGGCCTTCCGGCGACAGCCTCCAGCTTTCGCAGAACGTCGCGGCGGCCCGACAAGACACCTGGATAATCCATCATTTCGGCAAGTCCGAGTACACGCCGGTGCTTTAGAAACGGGGCGAGATCGAGAGCCGTAAGTCCGGCTCCCGAGGTCTCGAAGGGCGAGGAAGGAACGCAGGACGGGAGCATGAAGAAGAAGTCCAGGGGAAGCCCTTCCGTTGCGTCCAGCATCAGCTCAATTCCTTTTTTGCCGAGGACATTGGCAATCTCGTGCGGGTCGGCTACGACAGTAGTAACGCCGTGGGGGAGTGCCGCTCTGGCGAATTCCGCCGGCATCAGCATTGAGCTTTCCAGGTGCACATGGCTGTCGATGAGGCCGGGAAGAATAAGGCGTGACGATACATCAATGCTTTTCTTCCCCCGGTATTCACCCAGGCCCGCGATCCGGCCTCCCGCAATCGCCACATCAGCCCGGTAGACCTCGCCGGAGAATACGTTAAGGATGGAGCCGCCCCTGAGCACAAGGTCGGCCTTTTTCAAGCCCCGTGCAACTTCGATCCTGTATGCCAGGTCGCTTTTCATAAGACGGACAAAACTCCCTTACTTGAAAACGATACAGCATATTGCTAGACTTGTAAAGAGAGAGAAATTGACGGAGGTGCTGTTTTGGAAGCGTTGCTCGTCATAGACATGGTGAACGATTTTGTGCTTCCCGGCGCCCCTCTTGAGGTGCCGGAAACGAGAAGTATCATTCCGGTCATCCGCTCTGAGATAGGCCAGGCGCATGCAGAACGCAGGCCGGTCATTTACCTTTGCGACAGTCACGAGCCCGATGACAGGGAGTTCAAAAAGTTCGGCTGGCCTGCTCATG
>MHEA01000111.1:10029-11044 GCA_001805085.1 Nitrospirae bacterium GWC2_57_9 | reverse complement strand
AGCCGGGGCAGCGAGGTCGTCGAAGAGCTCAAACCGTCCGCGCAGGACATTGTTATACCGAAAAAGACCTATTCGGGGTTCTTCGGAACGAATCTGGACGCGGCCCTGCGGGAGCTTGGTGTCGATTCCCTTCGTCTTACCGGCGATGTTACTCATATCTGCGTCCTGTTCACGGCGTCCGATGCGGTTTTGAGGGATTATGCCGTCACCGTCGTTGAGAATGGGATCGCAGGCACTTCCCGGGAAGACCATGAAGCGGCTCTGCGCATCATGAAGAACGTGCTCGGGGTGAAAGTCGTCAAGACGGAGACGAAAAGAAATGCTGCCTGACGCGAAGGAAACATGTCTTTTCCTGTTCGGTGATCTTCAATATCTTTGCTGAGTCGTCCCGTTTTTTCCTCAGGCACCTTGCATTACCCGGAGCCCCCTATGTTCCTTATCGCAGACCCTCAAGACATTCTTGATGGCCGGATCACTGATGTATATTTCGATCGCGCCATGGCGGTCCTCAAAGCAAAAGGCGTCAACCCGGTGGTTCGGGCCGAGATCATTGCCAAGGGTTTCCCCCGCGATTGGCCCTGGGCGCTCCTGACCGGCACGGCGGAAGCGATGGACGTGCTGAAGGGCAGGGACGTGAACGTAAGGGCCATGCAGGAAGGGTCTCTATTCTATCCCTATGAACCGGTCATGGAGATCGAAGGACGTTACCAGGATTTTTGTGTATTCGAGACCGCGCTCCTAGGGCTCCTTTGCCAGGCTTCCGGCATCTCGACCCAGGCGGCAAGGATGAAACTGCTGGCCGGCGACCGGCTGGTGATGAGCTTTGGCGCCCGCCGGATGCATCCCGCCATCGCGCCCATGATTGAACGGAACGCTTATGTCGGCGGGTGCGACGGAGTATCAGTGGTCAAATCAGGGGAGGTCATCGGGCGGGATCCCATGGGAACCATGCCCCATTCCCTGGTGCTGTGCATGGGTTCCACGCTTGCGGCCGTGAAAGCATATGATGAAGTGC
>MHEA01000111.1:8164-10005 GCA_001805085.1 Nitrospirae bacterium GWC2_57_9 | reverse complement strand
CGCTGATCGACACGTTTCAGGACGAGAAGTTCGAGGTGATGAGCCTGGCAAAGGCGATGGGGGACAGGCTTTACGGGGTCAGGTTCGACACGCCGGGGTCTCGCCGGGGCAATTTCTTCCGCATACTCCAGGAGTCACGGTGGGAACTGGATCTCCGCGGATACGGCGAGGTGAAGTTCTTCGTGAGCGGCGGCATCCGGGAGGAAGATATCCCGGTGCTGAACCCTGTCGTGCAGGGTTACGGAATCGGCACGTCGATCAGCAATGCGCCGGTGATCGATTTCGCCCTGGATATCGTCGAGATCGACGGCACCCCGATCGCGAAGCGGGGTAAATGGTCGGGAAGCAAAAGCGTTCTGGTCTGCACCGACTGCAATGAGCGGCGTATCGTTCCCCGGGAAACCGTACGCCTCGAGCAGGCGCGCTGCAGGTGCGGTTCATTGGGGAGAGACGTGTTGGCACCCCTGCTCGGGCAAGGGAAGTTGCTGGTCGAACCGGACGGCGCTGACCTGGCCCGGAAGTTTGTTCTGGAAACAATGAAAAAGCTGAAGGTGAGCGTTGACGCCGGGCCAAATAAGCATTGACAACCCGGGACATTTCATATTAAAGTTCTACAGTAATCGATATTCCCATCCTGCAGCATTATCCAAAAAGAGCTTCTACCCATGAAACCGGAAAAAAGAGTTGCGGAACGTTATGCCTATCCCGCAAGGATCGAGTATCTGCTTGAAGCAGGCCCATCGGGAGAGCTTCAGAACGGCGTCGCGATCAACATAAGCCAAAGCGGACTTGCGCTCTATGCCTTTTCTCCGCTTGCGGAGGGGCAGGAGATCGTGATCACGAGCGCGCTTCCCGTTGACCATCGAAGGGCTAAGATCAGGTGGGTCAGGCATGAGCATGATTGCATGTACAAAACGGGCGTGAAGTTCATCAACGGCGCGATCCGGGCGGATGAAAAGCCCCGGCGGGCGTGATCAGTTAACCGGGGGGTTTAAGCGTTTGCTGCGGCAAGGCCTGGAAGAGCCATTCGCTGTATTTTGTTTTCCCTTCGAACTCCCGGTAGGGGTCCGGAAAATTTTTCTTCTGTAACGGTTCCTTCTCGCTGGGGCTGTGCATACCGATAATGCCCCTGGTAGCCACATCGCGTATCTCGACGAAATCCTCTCCGCTGATCGGATCCTTGAACTTTCTCCTCAGATAGCGTTTCCCCGTGACCGTGCGGCTGTCCTTCAGCAGTTCCTCGATGCTGGGCGGGTACCGTTGTATGCCGGGAATGGCATTCCTGTACTTGATGATCGCTTCCCGGTACTGATTGCCCCGAAACAAAAGCTCCTTCTCTTTTTCCCGAGCCGATATTGCCTGCCAGGATTTTCCGGCAGAACCCAGCGTAATGCCGATGACCACGATGGCCGCGAGCAGCGAGACGTAGGTAAAACCATTCGCAGTGCGGCGTGCGGCGTGCGGCGCGCGGAATAAGCTATCTGGCAGGGCATTCATTAGTTGATCTTCCCCTGGCTTGTAAAGATGCCTTTGCATTCGTAGGAGACGTCGGCGTACGGCGTAGCTGCCCCGGTGAGCGACTGCTCGTAAAGGTACAGCAGTTTTCGCGGCTCTTTGTCGGCTGTGACCTCATAACTGATCGTGCTCCCCTGGAATGTGCCGCCGGCATTCGTCCAGAGCGGCCGGGACCCGGGCGGGAGCAGTTCCTTGATCCTGGCACGGACCGGGCCGACGGGGGATGAAATAGAAAGTTCCATGGGTTTCGGTCCGTTCTCGACGGTATCCGTCTCGGGAGCTGCGAACAGGGCCATGGACCTGAGCACCAGGCTGTAGATGCCGGG
>MHEA01000111.1:3845-8102 GCA_001805085.1 Nitrospirae bacterium GWC2_57_9 | reverse complement strand
CGGAGGGTGCATAGACGCCCGCTTCCGCCGCCCCTCGCTTGCGAGGTTGCAGAACTATTCCGTTTACCGGCAGGCTGCCGGTCAGTTCCATTCCCCCCGGATTCCGGACGAAGGACACCGTGACGGAAGCGTTCCCGGATTTTACCTCTTCGAATGAGAATCCAAGCCCCTCACCGATCTGCCTGGCGATCGCTCCTGACCCGATAAGGATCAGGCCCTGGCCCTGGTCTACCCTGTCCTTGAGCCATTCCGTCCGTGCCGGCATTTCCTGCGGTTCGATCAGAACATAGGTGTTGAACAAGCCCGTCCTGGACTGGACGGTAAAATCCTCCTCGGAATACACGATCCGGTAAAAGAGGTCGTCCTGATCGAAGGCCTGCTTTACGATCGCTTCCATAACGGCCTGCTCGACGGTCCTTCCTTCACGGCCCAGCCAGACGAGAACGCGCGGGAATGTCCCCGCTTTCCTTGTTCCCTCGATCGGTCCGGAGACGGAAAGCGTCTGCTCAGCCAGTTTGAAATCGCGCGTCAGGTCATGTTTTTCGCTGTAAGCAGATGCCGTCAGTGTGATCACGGCGTTGCCCGGGGGCAGGTCCAGGGCATCGATCACGAAGGTATGTTGCCCCAGCCGGAGAGGGAATCGTTTTGCCAGGATCGGCCGGGTCGAGCCGGGCAGGGCGATCTCTATCTTGATCGTGCCCGACGTGGGGAACAGGTTTCCCTCGGTCCTGACTGAATAATCAATGGAAAAGGGGTTGCAGAGCACGCCCCCGGCAAGGGTTCCTTCGAGGGTTCCTGTCAGCAGCAGCGTAGGCAGGATCGTGAACGAAGTCGAGGCCTTGGAAATGACCTTATCTCCTGAAGCAGCATCCCCTGAAACAGCGGCCGAGAACGTGTAGGTGCCGGCCTTTGGCAGGGAAAGCCTGAGGGGATGCAACATGCTTTTGCCTTCCGCCGCGGTCAGCTCGGACAAAGGCAGTGTTTCCGACGACAGCTTCTTTCCCGCCGGGTCGCTCACGAGGGCAGTGAACGTGAGGCCTTTGAAGGAACGGTCGGTCAGATTGAAAAGGGAAAAAGGAATGGCCATGGCGTCACCCACTTGGAATGACCGCTTCTCGGGGTCGGGCAGCAGCAGGAGGTCCGGTACGGTAAGTCCCATGGATACTGTATTGTTCGTCTCCCGTGACTCTTGCACTGCATGGTCGCCGTTCACCAGGGCGAAGAACGCACGCCGTCCGGCTTTCCGCGCAAGCGGCAGGTCAAACAGGGCTGTATGCTCCCTGCCTGGCATCAATTCGGGGACTTCCAGTTTTGCGACCGCTTTGCCGCCCACACTTGGGTCACCTTCATAGAGCGCCAGCTTGCTCGGTCCGGCCGGGTTCTTTCCCCGGTTCCGGATGAGCATCGTGAACGGCAGGACGGGTCCGCCGGGACCGGCACGGGGTTCATCAACAGCGAGCGTTGAGTACAGGTCAGGGAACGACAGCCCATTGATCAGTACCTGTTCACGGAAGGAGCTCTCCTCTCCGGCCGTCAGCATTACCCGTATCGCATGGCTGCCCGGCTTGAGCCGGGGAAGGGAATGGCTGTAGGTTGACGTTCCTGATAGCTGCACCTGTTCTGTCGCGACGGTTCTCCCGGCGAGCTGTACCGATATGCGCGCTTTCCCTGTTCCGAAGAGGGTTGCCGTAATGGCCGCTTTTTCTGCCGGTTCATAATAGAAGGTACTGTCCGTGCCGACCGCCAGTATCGCGGCCTTTCCCACATCGAACAGGGTGCTCCCTGATGCCAGTTCGAGGGGGCCGGTGGGGAGCCCGACGCCTATGGCCAGGGTCGTCGAAAAACTGTACGTCAGGTCCCAGAGCCCCGAGGCATCGGGAACGAATTCGAAGGCAAGGGGGACGGTCTGCGAACCCTCGGCGAGGCCGACGACCGATTCGGCAACGGTAACGGCCTTGCCGCCTGGTCCCCGGATCTGCAGTTTCAATTTTCCCGATAGACCGCGGCCGGCGAAGATGCGAAGAGCGCCCTTTGCCAGGACCCGGCCGTTTTCCCGCCTGATATCCAGTTCCGTCTTCTCGAACTCCACCCGGTAGCCGGAGAGGTTCAGGGTGAGGTCGCCTGTCGTCTTTTCCCTGTCGATCTTCTCCAACAACCATTGCAGCCGGTAGGCTCCGGCAGGCAGGTCCATCGGTACCGGCAGGCTCATGCTGCCCTGATCCGCTATGATCTTGTTGTCCACATAATCCAGGCCCCGCAGGGTCACCTCTCCCTTCCCGGTGCCCGTGAACGCTACTGTTGCGGTGTCTCCCGGGAAATAATACTGCCGCTCCAGACGGGCCCTGGTTTCCCCGCCCGAGGGGACCTCGACGCTCCCCCGCACAAGCGCCCTCCCGTTCTTTCGGTACATGACGAAGGATATCCTTCGCTGGTCCGGCCGGACGGGAAGTTCCGCGGAAACAAGGGTTCTGTCTTTTCCCGGCCTGATCAGCTGCTCCTGTCCGCTGACGCGCACCAGGAGCGTTTCGCCGTTCAAGCGGGGCGCCCCAGGCAGTTCGAGACTGAGTTTCACCGTGTCGCCTTTGCGTTCTGTGACAGCAGTGACCACAGGACGGTCGATTTTTTCCTTGAGGGCCAAGGCTCCGTCGGGAAGGAGCGCAGGGATTGCGTCCACGGCCGTTGGCGCCGGCTGCGCTTGTCCGCGTTCGCTCTTCCAGGCGAGCAGGTTGCGGATCAGGAGCTTCTCCTCGCTCTCCGCATCTCCGAGGAGAAATGAAAAATCAGTGAACAGGGTGCCGGCCACGACCCAGCCTTTCCCGAGAGGATATACGATCAACGTCACGGCTCCGTCGGACCTCCTCAGCAGCACCTGGGCCGAGTCCGGGAAAACGGTAAAATAGCCCTCCGTCTCAATGGCAGGCGCCGGACGGGTCAGGCCTCTGAGCAGGAGATGCGCTGTCCGGGCCGTTGATGCACGGAAAAGGGGTCCGCTGTCCTCGGACCAGCCGGCACCCTCTATGCGCCCGCCTTCGGGAACGGGAAGTGCCGAGTAATCACGTCCCGCCTGTTGTGCCAGGCAATAGATCATGCCCCCGCTTCGTACATAATGGGCCAGAGCAGCCTTCAAAAAAGAGGAGTTTGCGGCGCCGGACAGGGCGCCTGAAGGGATGACCAGGATGGGCTTGGTCGCAATGAGACCGGCAATCTCGTCCGGCCGGACGAGAACAGATGTCTCCTGCTGTTCTGCCAGCAGCTGTTCCCATAATGCAGCAAATCCTCTGCCGAGGACGGCGACATCGGGCGCGGCAAACAGCTCCTCGGGCGTTTCCGCGTGACCGGAGAGGCCCTTTGCGGCCCCTGTCCTGACATACCAGGCAGCATCGCTTTTGACGGGCGGGATCTCTTCGAGGGCTGGTACGAAAAGAGTTTCGGCGGCAGGATGATTTCCCGTGAAGATACGGACTTCCCGGGCAACCTCGGCGGCCTGTGCCGGGGCTCCTGTTGTCATGGTCAGCAACAGCAGGAGAGGCGCAAGGGACAGTTTGTTTCTGAATGCAGGTGTGAGCATTTTCTGATTCAATCGGGGGCAGGAACCGGTATTGTCGAACTTGATCGTTAGCAATGAAGGAAGGATCAGCTCCCAGGCAGGACCATTCCGGCCGCCCTGGTCCGTTTTCTTCATGAGTTGGGAATGTTTACTCGATGAACGTAACCCGGTTGATCTCCTTCAGCGTCGTATCGCCGGCCAGCACCTTGGCGATCGCGGATTGCCGCAGCGTGGTCATGCCTTCCGAGATGGCCGCCTTTCGGAGCTCCGAGGAGGGCCTTTTTTCCAGGATCATCTCCCGGATACGGTCGGAGAGGTCAAGGAACTCGGTGATGGCTTTCCTGCCGCGGAACCCGGTGTAATTGCAGTCCTTGCAGCCGGTCCCTTCGTAAAAAACGTTCTCTTTATGAGTTTCGTAGTCGAGGGCTGAATCTTCGAGGTCTTTTTTCGTAAGCATGACCTGTTTTTTGCACTTGGGACAAAGAATGCGCACGAGCCGCTGGGCCAGGATGCAGTTGAGGGATGAGACGAAGTTGTACGGCTCAATGCCCATGTTCAGGAACCGGCCGAGCACGTCGAAAGCATTGTTCGCATGGACCGTTGTGAATACGAGGTGGCCGGTAAGCGCCGACTGCACTGCGATCTGCGCGGTCTCGGCGTCGCGGATCTCGCCCACCAGTATTTTGTCGGGGTCGTGGCGCAGGATCGAG
>MHEA01000111.1:1075-3808 GCA_001805085.1 Nitrospirae bacterium GWC2_57_9 | reverse complement strand
GATCCTCGATGGTGATGATCTTGTCTTCTCCCGTGTTGATCTCGGTCAAGGCGGCGTAGAGCGTCGTGGTCTTGCCGCTCCCGGTCGGGCCGGTCACGAGCACCATGCCGTAGGGTTCGCGGATGCTTTTGCGGAACCGGCGGAGATTGCTCTCGTCGTGGCCGAGGCTCTCGAGCTTCAGGCTGTTAACGCCGGCCGTGATGGATTCCTTGTCCAGGATGCGGATCACCACGTCCTCGCCGAAGGCCGAAGGCAGGATGGAAACGCGAAAATCGATGGTCTTGCCGTTCGTCCGGAGCTTGAAGCGGCCGTCCTGCGGCACCCGCCGTTCGGCGATATCGAGATCGCTCATGACCTTGATGCGGGAGATGATGGCGCTGTGGAACTTGATGTCGAGAGGTTCGGTGGCGGGGTAGAGCACACCGTCGATGCGATATTTGAACCAGACGTTCTTGTCCGTGGTCTCGATGTGGATGTCGCTCGCCCGGCGCTCCATGGCGTCGAGCACGGTCGTGTGCACGAGCTTGATGATCGGGCTCTCATCCTTGTCGATGCTTTCCAGGGAGAGGACCTCTTCGCCGTCGTCGTGTTCCTTGACGATCTGGATCTTGAAGTCCTCGGAAACAGCGTGCATGACCTGCTCGGAGCCGCCGCTGCGTTTGAGGGCAGCCTGGATCGAGGAGGGGGTGCTGACGCAGATCTCTATCTGCCGGTCGATGATCATCTCCAGTTCGTCAATGGCCGGGATGTTATTGGGGTCCGTCATGGCCACGAGCAGAACGCCGTCGGCATTGTCCTCTACCGGCAAGAACTGGTACCGGTTCATCAGCTCGACCGGCAAGGTCTCGAAGAATTTGGGGTTGATACGGAAATCGTTGAGGTCGAGGTAACGGAGGTCGCGCTGCTCGGCCAGGGCCTGGGCCAGCAGTTCCTCGGTGATGAGGCCTTCGGCCAGCAGCATCTCGCCGATCCGGCGTCCGCGATGGTCGGCCTTCGCCATGACGGTGCTGATCTGTTCCTGGGTCACGGCGCCCTTTGCAGTCATGATGTCGCCAAGGCGTTTTCGTCTGAAAGATGTCATTTTATCCTCGATCCCATTTCGAATATGGGCAGGTAGAGCGCGACCACGATGACGGCAATGATCAAACCCATGGACACCATCAGAACGGGCTCGATCATGGTCGTGAGCAGGGTCATCCTGTTCTCTACCTCCTGGTCATAAAATTCCGCGACGTCTTCCAGCATCTGCGGCAGGTCGCCCGACGATTCGCCGACCTCGATCATGCGGACCGTCATATCAGAGGCGAGGCCGGTGCGCTCCACCGCATTCGCGAGGCTCACGCCTTCGATCACCAGGCTGCGCGCCTCCGATAGCCGATCCGCCATCACCTTGTTGGTGATCACTCCCGCCGTTGTCTCAAGGGCCTGCACCAGGGGTATGCCTCCGCGCAGAACGGTCGCAAGGGTGCGCGTGAGCTGGGAGAGGATATACTGGACCATGAGCGTCCTCACAAAGGGTATCCTCAGCTTGAGGCCGTCCAGCTGCCTTTTCCCTGCGGGGCTTTTCTGCCACCAGTAGGCTCCGGCTGCAAGGGCGCCGGCGCCCAGGGCCAGGACCGGGAAATAGTTCGTCAACTTCGAGGTGATGGCAATGAGCAGCGTGGTCAGGAACGGGAGCTTGGCCTGATCATCGAACATCTGCGTGAAGTTGGGAATGATGTAGAAAATGAAGAGGAGCATCACGGCGGACAGGGCCAGCACCAGGAAGATGGGATATGCCAGGGCCGTGGTCAGCTTTCTCCGGATCGCCAGCATCTTCTTCTGGTATTCGATGTACCGCTTCAGCACGTCCGCGAGCGCGCCGCTCTTCTCGCCTGCCCGTACGGTGGATGCATAGAGCGGGGAGAAGTAGGCCGGGTGTTTTTCCATGGCATCAGACAGGGAGGAGCCGCCTTTGATATCGTGGATGATGCTTTCCAGCGTGCTGCGAAACGCGGGTTTTTCCGTTCTTTTGTGCAGGATCTCGAGAGATTGCAGGATCGGCAGGCCGGCCTTGAACAGGGTCAGGAACTCCTGGTTGAAAAGCAGGAAATCCTTTGCATTGCCGCGGCCCGTGCTGAAGCTGCTGCTCTTTTTAGCCACGGTCAGGACCAGCATCCCCCGGGATTCCAGTTCGTGCCTGAGTTCCGCGGCATCGGCTGCCATGGCCTGGTCAATGACAGAAGATCCATCCTCACGGACGGCCTTATAGGTGAAGAGAGGCATGGGCTTCATAATACCTTGAAAGTACGGGGAAGTCAATGAAGGGATGGGGGAGTGGAAGAAAGTTCAGTGCTGCTTATGGCCTTTTCGCTGGTCCGGGTCGCCTTCGACATGGCGGGTAGCTCTTGCGACGAACCCTTTTTGTCGAATTTGGCCAAGATGTAATCTCTCATTGAGGTTTTGACGTGAAAACGATGATTTAACCCGCGGTTGTCAGCGTCGGTGTTGAACGACTGGTTGGATGTGTTCGGGATCATTTGGTTCTTCCGGAAGCTGAGCACCGTGCCATACGGCCACAATCCAGACAGTATTCACTTTGATAGTGTAAAAGAACCGATAAGGTGGAACTATCACTTCCCGAAAGGGAAGGTCGGGGAATTCCAGCAAAATTCTGCCCGACCGTGGGAATTTCCGAAGTCGTGAGAGGTTTTTCTCGGCTTTAGCTCGAAAGGCTATTGCAGCGGAGGGGCT
>MHEA01000111.1:332-1026 GCA_001805085.1 Nitrospirae bacterium GWC2_57_9 | reverse complement strand
GGCGTGAACAGAACCTTCATTTCTGCAGCTCTTTTAATAATTCATCGGCATCAGATAGAACTGTCTCAAGGTCATAGCCCTTATTCTTTTTTATTTCTTTTTCCCCTCGGGCAAGAAGACGCAAAATCTCAAGTTCATTTCGCGAATGCTCGTAATCCTCAACACTGACCATTACGGCCGCTGCTCGACCCCGTTGCGTGATGATGAGCGGCTCCCGCGATTTGGTGACACGTTTTACGATCGCTGTAGCATCCTGGCGAAGTTCAGTAATAGGAACGATATTCGGTATTCTTACCATTTCATGTACCCTCCTGTACTATTGTTAATAATAGTACCAATAGTAGTAAATGGCAAGAAAATTATTTCTTAGATAGGCATAAAGAGGGGCGGTGATTTCCGCGACCTCTCGATGCGCTTGTTGATATGTTCGCCTCTCGGAAAAATATAATTACCATCTATTTAATACTGCCAATCACCTTAAGCCGAGCAGCAACAAGATCAGGATGCCGACGGAAACTATTTCCAGAGTAACAGATCTCTTAATGAGATTCGATGTCTTCTTTACAGCATCTTGATCGTTTGACATATATCTCCTCTCGAATTAACGCGCGGGTGAGGAGCGTGCTTTTCGCGACTCACTCGACCCGCTCGTTATTTTCCGTTAATCGTAGACTGTAAATGTGTCCCAAAACTT
>MHEA01000111.1:0-305 GCA_001805085.1 Nitrospirae bacterium GWC2_57_9 | reverse complement strand
TTCCTTTTTAGCTTTTTGCACTTCTTCTTGCTTTGCTTCGCCCCAGTTATAACGTTGCTGGACTAAATCATAATTCAGTTTTATGATCAAATACTCCTGTTTAAGAATGGTACCTTTAACGGTGTTAGCCCAATTTCCAAACCCTATGCTTTGAATGTCGCCTTCTGTATTTCCTATTTTGTTCATTTTATCTTGTGGTACTGTTAACCGTGATGCTTCTGTCAATTGCCTGAAACTTTCAAGCGCCTTCTCAATTCGGTTAAGACTGCTTACTGCATTGTCTGGCGTAAAATCTTTATTGAAAA
>MHEA01000110.1:18718-18860 GCA_001805085.1 Nitrospirae bacterium GWC2_57_9 | reverse complement strand
TCGATGCAGTCTTCACAGCCACCTCGGCCCAGTGCGTCACGGGCCTGGCCGTCGTGGACACCGGCAGCAAGCTAACTCTCTTCGGTCAGCTTGTCGTACTGCTCCTGATCCAGGTGGGCGGGCTGGGAATCACTACCTTTTC
>MHEA01000110.1:16831-18685 GCA_001805085.1 Nitrospirae bacterium GWC2_57_9 | reverse complement strand
GGCCACCCGGGGCCGCTGGATCGTGCAGGAGACGCTGATACACACGCCCATCGACTCGCTCAGGGACCTTGTCCGGAGCGTCATTCTGATGACCCTGGTCATTGAGGGGGCGGGGACAGCGCTGCTCAGCTTTGTCTTTGTTCCGGAAATGGGTTTTTTCAAGGGCCTCTACTATGCCCTGTTCCATTCTATTTCTGCCTTCTGCAATGCCGGGTTTGCCCTGTTTTCCGACAGCCTGGTGCCGTACCGCAACCATCCGCTGTCGAATATCACCATCATGGTGCTGATCGTTCTCGGCGGAATCGGGTTCCTGGTCATACGGGAGGTGCTTGGCCTGGCCAAAAGGAAAAAGGAAAAGGGCGCGCGCCGCAGCCTCTCGCTGCATTCGCGCCTGGTCTTCGCCACGACCGGGGTGCTGATCGTCGGCGGAACCCTGCTGATCGGCACGCTCGAATGGCAGGGCGCCTTTGCCGGAATGGGGCCCGGCGAGAGCGCCTGGATTGCCTTGTTCCAGTCGGTCACGGCGCGCACCGCGGGATTCAACACGATCGACCTGAATGCTCTCAGGGTCCCGACGGTGTTCCTGATCATGTTCCTGATGTTCGTGGGCGCTTCTCCTGGTTCGGCAGGCGGCGGCATCAAGACCACGAGCCTGGCCCTGTTCTTCGCTATCTTTCTCAGCCGCCTGAAAGGGGAGACGCGCACCAATATCTTCCGGCGCACGATCCCCGACGAAACGGTGACCAAGACGCTTTCCCTGGTGATGCTTGCACTTATCTTCGTCGGCATTGCAACGTTCGTCCTGCTGACGGTGCAATCCCTGGGGATCTCGACGCAGCGGACCGGCGGCGGCTTTCTGATCTACGGCTTCGAGGCAATTTCGGCCTTTTCCACCGTGGGCCTGTCTCTCGGTGCCACGGCCCAGCTCCTCCCCCTGGGAAAGGTCGTGATCATTGTCATGATGTTCGTCGGCCGGGTAGGGCTGCTGACAATGGCCTTTACCATCGCCCGGCGGGCGCGCAGGGACGCGCCGCAGTATTCCCGTGAAGGCGTTATGATCGGTTAAAAGAGATTGCCGCTCGTGAAGATTCTATATCAGGTTCAGAGAGAGCGCGGAGGACATCGTTATCTTAAAATACTCAGTTTTTTTGTCCGCAGATTGCGTACCCTGCTGTTGCCAAAACGCGGGCACAAGCAGATGAACGCAGATTTAAACCGAAATACATTTTTCTATTTTTTAATTCTCGGTGACCTCGGTGCCCTCTGTGGCTAATCGTTTCCCGGATTTATTCAGGTCAGTCGTTCTCCAGGAGGAACACCAGTGAAACAGAAAAAACGCTTTTGCGTGATCGGTCTCGGCAACTTCGGCTTTCATGTCGCCAAAAAGCTCTACGAGGACGGGCACGAGGTCATTGCGATCGACACGGACCAGGAAAAAGTCCAGGCGGTCCACGACCACGTTTCTTACGCCATCCTCGGTGACGCCGGCAGCAAGGAATTCCTGATAGGGCAGGGGATCGGGGAGATGGATGCGGTCATCGTGTCCACGGGGGAGCGGTCCGACCTCTCGACGCTCATTACCCTCCATCTCAAGGAGCTTAATGTGCCGCGCATCCTGGTCAAGGCCATCAGTGAAGACCACGGGCGCATCCTGCGGAAGGTGGGCGCTTCGGATGTGATCTTCCCTGAGAAGGAGATGGCGATAAGGACCGCCCGCAGCATGGCCAGTCCCAATGTGCTTGAATTTATCCCCATGGCGGAGGACTATTCCCTTTCGGAAGCGGCGCCTCCCGCTCATTTTATCGGTCAAACGCTCGCCCAGCTGGACCTGCGCCGCGAATACCAGGTCACCGT
>MHEA01000110.1:16585-16727 GCA_001805085.1 Nitrospirae bacterium GWC2_57_9 | reverse complement strand
CTGCTGGAAAAGCTGCGCTCGTTGTTGCGGTGATTGGATCGCAAGCAGTGAGCTTCCTCGGTAATTGCATGTTTCGGACCACGGTCCCGGTCACAACTGAAATATGGTGAGTTTATCACAGCCTGTAGCCACATTGCCTTTT
>MHEA01000110.1:16402-16535 GCA_001805085.1 Nitrospirae bacterium GWC2_57_9 | reverse complement strand
TGAAAGAAACCAGGCATTCCGTTCTGGACGACGGCAGGGTGGTCTTCCGCTACAGAGACCCGCAGACCAGGTCCCCCTTTGAAGTCGAGATCCGCTGCCCGCTTACCAGCAAACTCCATGCAGAACACCCTGC
>MHEA01000110.1:9803-16353 GCA_001805085.1 Nitrospirae bacterium GWC2_57_9 | reverse complement strand
GGCGAGGAAAGCTATCAGCGCTACTGCGACACCCGCCTGGATCTGCTCGCTTCCTACCAATGCCACGACCTTCCACTCGAAGCAGCGGTCCTCCACAGCCATCTCATGTCCTGGTTCTTTGTGTTCGATGACATCATGGACATCGACCATGGGCTGGATGAGAATCTCCGGCCTCTTGTTTTCGAACTTTTCAAAAGACACCTGGAGATCCTTGACGGGGCTGTTGCCGACGCAGGCGATCCTCACTGCATTCACGCTTTTTACGATTTTCTCAAGAAGGTCCGCGAGCTGAGCAAGGGCCGGTGCACGGTCTGGTATGACCGGATGGTCCATCATCTGCGGGAGTATGTTTTCGGGGCCAACTGGGAGAGCATGATCGGGCCGACCACGGACGCGAACACGAATACGCCCATGTATCTCCAGGTGCGGCATATGGCAGTGGGCGTTGCGCCCTGCCTGGACCTGATGGCGATAGGGGCGGGGATCCCCGGAGAGGCGCTGACAGGCAACTTCTTTGTACAGCGACTCGAAAGGCTGGCCATCAACTACAGCATCTGGATCAATGACCTTGCCGGACTTAACCGCGATCTTAAACGCCGGCTCGGCAATATAGTATTGACGCTCCAGCAGGACCACTCGCTCTCCTTGAAAGACGCAACCGCCATGCTGGCCCGCATGTGCGATGAAGAGCTGAAGGCATTCCTGATGGTCGAGCAGCAGCTGCCGATCCTGATCGGTGAGAATTACGAAAAACAGAGGGAAGCTTACGGCAGTTATGTCAGGGTGATGAAACACTGGATGCGGGGGCTGCTTGATTGGTCTGCCAGGACAGAGCGGTACCAGCGGCTGGATGAGGATATGGCCTTGCAGAATGAAAGGTTGATTGGGCGGGCACTGAGGAAGGATCTTCCGAAGTAGCGGATTTTTTCGGCATTTAGAAAATCGAATACACGAATATTTGCTGGTTAAAGAATGAGCAGCCGTCGGGAGTCAGGAGGGGAGGGTTCTATGCGCAAAATGGCAGCGTTGTTTTTTATACTGGTTCTGGCAACGGGATCGGCATGGGCCGACTGGGAGAGCAGTTGGGCGAATGAGAAGGTTCAGAACACCGGAAAGATGACCGGGAATACTCCCGCAGAAGTCACGGCCGGGGAGCCAAAGGAAGCGATTGCCGGGGAGCGCCCCCGCGATGAGAACGCGCCGGCTGAGATTCCCGCTGAAGCGCCGTCCCAGCCCGTTGAGGAGGGCGGCACTGATACAAAACAATAAAAAGAATTGGATTCCGGCTGCAGCCTCCCCGGAATGAATAAAATCGGGGCTGGAAAGACGATCTTTGGACGCGAAAGGGGGATGTGCAAAAATAACAACCGAAAAGCTATCTCGCGCAAAGCCGCTAAGCCGCAAAGTAAGATAAAGACTTATTGACTCGCAAGAAGCAAGACCTCTCACTACGTTCGAGGTGACAGAATGGGGCGTCGAGGTGAGAAATTAGGACTTGTCCTCACTTGTCATTTTGAGCAAAGCGAGAAATTTTGCCTTAAAAGCGATATTTCTATTTGCTTATCTGCCTGACCGGCCTTCATGACCGGCCAGGCTGTCTGGCTCATTACTTTACACTCACCGTCCTCGTTGTCTCATACAAAAGATATTGGTCCTTATTAACGGTCCCTGTCTTCGGGTCGCCTCCCGCAGGCATATACCACAGCTTCACGGTCACGTTCATTTCCTTTGCCTTGATCTCCCTTACCTTCTTGCCTTCCTTTTCCGTGTCTTCATAGGGGAATTTTATATCGAAAAGCTCTGTCTTGGTCTGGCCCGGCTGCAGGCTCGTGTCGCGCAGCATGCCGGATTTCCTGAAGGGTCCGTACACCATCTTGTCGCCCCGGCCATAGGCAGGGGACTGGGGCATGTAGATCTTTGAATCGTAGAATATCTCTTTTCCGTCCTTGGTCTTTGCGGTCACTTCCAGGACCGCTCTATTCGGCGAGGGTCAGCCATCGGGGATGCGGTGGCCGGCGTTGCTCGTCATCCGTACCTGGATCGCCGCGGTCGGGATGTGCTCCCCGGCCTTGTACAGGACCTGGTAGCCCTTGGTCTGGACTTCGACGGTCACGGCCTTCTTTGCCATTTGCGGATCGCGATAAGCAGGCATCAGATGGCCCTTCTTGTCCACGTGCATATGGCAGTCCTGGCAGGTCTGGAGTTCCACGCCTTCGGCTTGAACGTAGTTGTGAAGATAGCTGCCGTAGAGGGTGGCGCACTGTGTGGGGTTGGCCAGGTCGAAGTTCGGTCCCAGGCCATGGCACTGGCCGCAGATGATGGATTCCTTCATGATGGGGCTCTTTTTCATGAACGTGAACATCTTGTCCCCATGAGAGCCGTCCTTGTTGCCGTAGATCACGTTCGGCTCCGGATCGCCGTCCACCATCTTGTGGACCAGCGCTTTCCGGTTGTGGCAGATGATGCAGTTGATGTTCACTTTCTCCAGGGTGGCCTGGTCGCTGTCCATCACCGCTTGCGCGATCTGGCGGGCAACATCGTCAGTCGCGTCCTTGAGCTGGGGCAGGTGGCATTTGAGGCAGTGCATCATATGCTCCACCTTGATGTCCTTCACGTCCCTGACACCCGATTTCGTCCATTCCTTCATCATGCCGTCGGTGATGGCCGTCTTGATGGTGGCCATGGTCCGTCCGGTGCCGATGAGAGAACGTGCATGAATCGATTTTTCCCATTCATTGTAGATCTGTGCATGGCATTTTTTGCAGGAAGATACATCGTACATCTTTGCAAGCTCGTCGATGGTGGTCGCCTTTCCCGTTGTTTGAGCCTCGGCGTTCGTGAACGGGACTGCAAGGGCAAGCACCAGACAGAATAACGTGAATGATTTCATATTCCCTCCAGTGTTGTAGGCCCAGTTGCGGTTCATGAAGCATCGTTGATCCCGATTTGCGTTTTTATGTCATTCTCACCACCTTTCTCCTGTTAGTACTTTTGTTTCGATGTAAGAGCCTTAGGAATTAATTTAAAGATAGCACATCAGGAGCCGTTGTCTTTCTTTGCGCCTTAGCGGCTTTGCGCGAGATATCTTTTGGTTGTGTATTTTTTGCACATCCCCCTTCGCGTCGATAGAAATATCTTTGTCCACCTGCCCCTCTCCTTCAAGGAGAGGGACGGGGTGAGGATGGGTTTCCTATCGCGAGTGCAGGGTGAGGGAAAGCCAAGGGTCAAGTGCTTTGACACAGATAAAATCCGATTAAAATCTATGAAGGATCATGATAACTTCATAGATAATCCATGTTGATCAGTGTCAAAGAAATTGATTGATTTGCTACATCACCAGGTTCGACATTGCAATGCGGAAGAGGACGAGCAGCACAAAAAGGAGATAGGAAAGAAAGGAGACGAGCGCCAGTTTCTTCTGGAGCGCTGGGATGATCGCGACGAGGCTCGGCTTGTTTCTGAACAGGATCAGAACGCCCACGCCCATCCCGGCAACGGTTCCGCAGAACAGGGCGGCGTACAGGAAATACCCCACATACCCGTATCCCTCCTGGAGCAGGCAGAAAGGGCAATGATGGGTCGGCAGCTCGTAGATATAGGGTCCGATGAAGGAGAGCATGGATGCGGCAGCGACCAGAAAGGCTGCGATCGAAAGAACGGGGAGGAGATAACCCCTTTCCCCGGTCTTGTAAAAAAATGCTGACGCGGCGAGGACTGCGACCATGACAACGGAGAAGAGGGCTTTCATGATAGCGGGAGGGAACGCGGCCAGGTCGGAAAAGGCGTTATCACTGCCGCTGAACAGGCTGCCGCAGCAGGAGGTGATCACATCGGGGTGCAGTCCGAGGAAATAGCGGGCCTGGAGGACCGTGTCGGCAATGATGAGCGGGGTCAGAACGAGCAGGAAGAGGTATTTCGGCCTTATGAGCGGGTAGTCCTCGGCCCGGTTGTCCGTATTGTTCATGATGAGCCAGAGGCCGGCAAGGATGAAGTTCAGGACTTTGAGAAAGAGGACCGGGTACCCGAAGCGGTTCACCTGGAGCGTGCCTGCCGCGCACATGGCGCCTGTAAAAAGGGTGCAGAGGCTGTCGGCGGTGTAGATGAAGAGGAACAGGGAAATGAGCTGAAACCCGAACACGTAGGCGAGGACCGTGGAGATAAGATAGGTCCGGCGCTCCAGCTCGAGCTGCAGGCTGCTGCCGCTCTTGAGGTCCCATTTCCTGTATATGCGGATTGCGTGCCTTGCCGAATAGAGGACCAGGAGGCTGATCAGGCCGGAAGAGGCGAGCAGGGCAATGACGGCGGGATGGAGGATCATGTACCGGTCCCTTCGATCCTGCCGTCGCGCATGGAAACGATCCGGTCGATGACCGGGGAATCGTACACCAGGGGGTCGTGGCTGGCTATGATCACGGTTTTTTTCTGCTCTTTGAACCGGGCCACGATCTCCATGAACTCCCGGGACAGCTTTGTATCGAGATGGGCAGTGGGTTCGTCGGCGATCACGATGGAAGGATCGTTGATCAGCGCCCGGGCTATGGCGGTGCGCTGCGCCTCGCCTCCGGAGAGCCACTCGGCCCGTGACAAGGCGCGGGCCCTGATCCCGAAGACGTCCAGGAGCTGCAGCGCCCGTTCCTTGAGCGCAGCATGGTCCCCGCCGAGGGGGTAGGCCGGCAGCATCACGTTCTCCAGCGCGGTGATGCCTTTCATCAGGTTGAACTGCTGGAAGATGAACCCGAAGGTCCTGCGCCTGATCCCGGTCAGGAAGCGTTCGGGCAGGCTCGACAGGTCGCGCTGCCCGAGCCTGATCCTGCCCGACGTAGGCCGCGCCATGCAGCCGGCCAGGGAGAGGAGCGTGGTCTTGCCGGACCCGCTGGGGCCCTTGAGCACGGTCACCTTTTGTTCCTCGAAGGACAGGCTCACGTTGTCCAGGGCGATCAGCTCATGGGGCTTTCCCTCGTTAAAGACCTTGCGTATGTCGCGCAGCTCCAGCATGGTCAGGACCTCATCACGGAATCAGGATCGATGGTGGCGGCCCTCCACGAGGGGATGATGGTCGCGACGGTATAGGGGACGACGGTCAGGAAGAAGAGCGTGGCCACCTGGTAGGGATCGATGAACGGCACGAGCCTGAACTCCGGGTACAGGACTGACCAGCCCTTGAGCACGGGCGCGAAGAGGACCACGGACGTGCTGAAGACATGGACGTAGGCGAGGAGCAGGCCTGCCAGGAACGACGAGAGGGAGATGATCGTGCCTTCCCAGAACTTCATCAGGAGCACGTCCGACGTCTCCCAGCCGATGGCCTTCAGGATGCCGATCTCTTTTCGCTCCTCGGCGCTCAGGCCCGAGGCCTTGTCCCAGGCAAAGATCACGAAGGCCAGCGCGGCAACGGACAGGATCACCACGATGATCCCGCTCCGCCAGTCGAAGATGGAGTCATAGGTCCGGAGGATCTCGTTCCTGGTGATGACCCGCGTTTCCGGGAAGGACCGGGCGATCTTCGCGGCAACGGTGGAGATCTCTTTGGGGTTCCTGACGCTCACGGTGATATCGGTGAAAAGGTCCTTCCTGGTCCCGAAGAGGGCCCTGAAGTCCTGTTCCGAGACCAGGATGAGGTCAGCCGAGACCAGTTCAGATTCCCGGGACAGTGTCTTCAGAATGGTGAAGGGCAGCAGCTCGCCCTGCCAGGTCCGGAAGGGCAGCATGTCCCCGGGAAAGGCCTGGCGGGCCGCGGAAACGCCCTGCCCGATGATCAGTTCTCCGGCCCTGTACGGGAATTCCCGCGGGGCCATGAAGGTGTAATTGGCGCCCACCACGGGGTCGTAATAGTAGCCCCAGAGCCGTCCCTGCACTCTTCGCACGCCTTTGATCGAATTTATGATCCTGATGTAGTCCCGGGAGATCAGTTCGTGCCTTCCCGCGGTCATGCTCTGGACCACGATCTCCGGCGCTTCTTTGAGCACGAGGGATGCTTCCCGTTTCAGCGCGTGCGTAAAGAACATTACCGAGGCCAGAAGAAAGACCACGAGCACGTACGACGCCAGAAGGGCCAGGTTTTTCCCTTTTCTGCGCAGGAGCGAGGAGAGGGTGAAGTCGATTATGTTCCGCTGTTTCTCAATCCAGGGGCGCATGGGGTTCCGTTCTTGCCGCCGGCCTCGGCATCAGCGAGCCCGAGGGAAAATGCTCGAGCGACAGGGGATGGTCCTGGAAGGGGCTGTGCAGGTCTGCCTGGGAGGGATGGCGGGTATAGCGGGCCTCCGTAAAGAGACAGAGGTCGGTCAGTTCGAGCTGCCTGACGAGGTCCGCTTTTGCCTGCACCATGGCTGAACGCTGGTGCCGTTCGATTGCCGCGTGTCCGAAAGCAGCGGCGAGCAGCAGCAGGCCGAGCGAGAGCGAACCTAGCCAGAGAGAAGATCTTCTCATGCCGTTCATCTGAGCGCCTTCAGGACCTGGGCGGTAACGTCCTTGTAAGAGACGATCCGGCTCCCCTGATGGTCTTTCAGGAATTCGCGGGCATCCGTTTCCTTGCGGAAGGGGATAAGCTCGG
>MHEA01000110.1:9324-9744 GCA_001805085.1 Nitrospirae bacterium GWC2_57_9 | reverse complement strand
GGCACCAGTTCGTAGTAATCCATGACAAACAAGGCCTGGATGTCCTCTTTGGTACGGCCGCTCGCATATTTCTTCATGTCGGTAAGGCAATGGAAGAGGTCCTTGGGACCGTCGAACACCAGGTAGGTGCCGTCCCGGAAGATCACCTCGGCGATCCAGTCGGGATATCTGGCAACGAACATGCCGCAGACAGGGCATTTGTCCTTTTCCACGGGCTTTCGGTACGATGCCCCCTCGGAGGCGGCGGCGAGGGACGTAAAGAGCAGCAGGAGGGCCAGGAGAGAGGCTGCTGCCTGTCTGATCGTTGTCCGGCAGGGAACACGGCTTGTTCTAGTCATATCGTTATGTGGCATAGTTCTTCTGTAATATCTCAACAAAAGTTGATTAGCTCTTATTTGTTGCATATCCCCTTCGCGTCCT
>MHEA01000110.1:8854-9163 GCA_001805085.1 Nitrospirae bacterium GWC2_57_9 | reverse complement strand
ACGGGTGCCCCAAAAATCTCGTAGGGCCGCTCCGGGGACATGCGGGGTTTTGGTAGAAACAGAAGCAAAAAAATCGCCAAGAAAGACATTTTTACTTATAGTGCTGATGCTCCATGGCAGCCTTTCTCTTCATCTGCCTTCGCTCCCGTATCATCTTCGTGTCCTGGTACATGTCCTCGTAGGCGTTCTTGATCGCCTCGTCGAAGGCGACGATGGAACCGCCGTTCTCCTTCACGAAAGCGTCGGCATCGGTCCTGTTCTCGAAGGCCCACTTCGCCCGTTTGGTCATGACGCCGGCCTGGGAGCCGC
>MHEA01000110.1:6919-8805 GCA_001805085.1 Nitrospirae bacterium GWC2_57_9 | reverse complement strand
GTCGGCGACGTTCATGACGCGAGTCGTTTTGTCGATGGTAAGGGTAAGGTCCACGGCAGCGCAGTGCAGGCTGCAGGTGCCTACGGCCGTGCCGTCGTCATATTCGAGATACATCCTGCTGTGGCCCCACTTCGCGCGGTCCATGCCGCAATATTTGCAGCTCGGGCTCTGCGTGATGTCCTCCTGGGCCAATAGGGGAAAAGCGACTGCCATGCATAGTGCAACCAGAACCAGGATCTTCGTTCTCATCTGTAGCCTCCTTGTTGTAAGATCACAATAATAATGAAAATATAGCGATATACCGGCTGAGAGTCAAGCATCGAACAGCGGCAATGCGATCAGAACTTGTCAGCCGCGGCAGCAAGCACGGCAAGGGGGATCAGGTATCGGCCGCCCTCGACCCGTCCTTGGATCCTGATCGGGTAGCAGCTGCCGAGGCCTTTCTCCAGCCTCTGCACGGGAAACTCCATGTTGCAGTAGCGGCAGGTGACCACGGCGTCGTCGTAGCGGTAGCCCCGTTTGTGCTGAAAGCAGCTGGCGCAGGCATCAAGAAAGGAAAGGACCTTGTCGTTCTGCTTCATGGCGAAGAAACTGACGTTCCTGCCCTCATGCTGATAGGTAAAGAACTTCGGCACGCCCTGGCCCAGTTCTTCCACCTTCACCACGGCATGGTCGTTCAGAACTGCCGGAGCAGGGTAGACGGGCTGCCGGGCGCAGGCTGTCAGGACCATGCAGAGAAGGACGGCGGCGGTTACTATGATCTTCGGCCGGTTAAAAAAATATTTCGTCGTCATTTCCCGATTTTGCTGCACATCCCCTTCGCGCAGGTCCTTCGGGGACGTGCGGGGCTTAGTAACTAAAGAATAAAATTCTACGCAAACTGGAAAGAAAAGATCAACTTCTTTGACACTGATTTACACTGATTGGATTGTCATGATGTTTCATAGGCTAATCCGCTTTTATCAGTGTCAAAGATTTTGAATTGTTTTTCTGGCTTCCGGCTTGTCCGGGTTAGGTAAAGCTAAAGAGAAGAACCAAAAAAGGGGTGCTATCGCCCCCGACGGCTGCTCCCCGCAACCCTTAAGTCGAGCCCGGCGAAGGAAGTATAATCCCTCGCTTTGCCTTAGTCAAGAGTGGTCAGAGCGATAGCGGCATCTCCGTTAAAAAGCATAAGCCAGCCCGAAGAGCATCCTATATCTCGATACGAGCTGTATGCCGTTCACGTTCTCGTACAGGGGCACCTGGAACTTGGCATCAAAGGACAGATTCCTGACAGGGAACACCTGCAATCCCGGAGAGAACCAGATACTGTCGCCGCCGGTGTTCGCCGGATCGTCCATGAGGCTGCTGTTTGTCGCGGGGTTATAATACCTGCCGTCCCGGTCGTCGGCCTTGCCCACATGAAGGTAGGTCAGGCCTGCCGTGATGCCGACCTCTCTGATCACCGCATATCTTGTTGTCAGGCCGGCTGCGAGGGAATCGCCGAACTCGTAGCCCTGCCTGTTCCTCATCGTATACTGATAGGTGGCATCTGCCTGGAGCTGCAGGGATTCCAGCATTTTCGTATAAATGACGGATAAGAGAGGGTCCCAGGACCCGGTGCCGGGCTGCATATGCGCATGGACCAGCCTGCCCGTCGACGTTGTTTCCGTGGAGGATCCGGTAGCCGCTTTCAGGCCCAGGCCGATGGTAAGAGCGTCGCTTGGCCGCAACTCGCGGTCCGTATAAACCCGGTACAGGGCCATTGCGGTCACATCGCCCACCCCGGAAACAGGCTGCATGGTCATGTCCATCCAGCCCATCATCATGCCCTGATAGGAGGTCATCTCCATCGTATTCCTGAGATAGGGGACGGACACAAAAGCCTTGAGCTTCGAATTGAACCC
>MHEA01000110.1:5437-6871 GCA_001805085.1 Nitrospirae bacterium GWC2_57_9 | reverse complement strand
CGAGGTGTAGGTGCTGCCGTCGGGCTTGACGTAGGTCTTTGCCTCGTCCAGGGACCGCGTGGAGCTGCCCTGCTTGAATTCGTCCATCTTGCTGAAGCTGTAATTGAACTGCAAAGAAAGATCTCCCTCGCCCGGCGCTGCCACTCCGGCAAGGCTCTCCTGGACCCCGCTCGAAAGCTGGCAGCAGAGGCCTGCGCCAAAGGCGATGGACGGCATGATGCAGATGCTCAGAACCAGGATCATAAGCATGTTCTTTTTCATGATTACCCCCCCTTTTTAGTTAAGACCTGACTTCAAACCAATTTTTTTCTTTGTTCCATCCAATCGACATCTGTCATCCCCGAGTGTTTCTATCGGGGATAGGGTTCAGCCGGCAGTTGAAAAAATAGTTGCGCAGGCCGCAGGCCTTAGGGTGCGTTTTTTAACGTTGCCGTCTCTTTTTTGATCACGGAGACGGGAGGATCTTCCCCCCGTCTCCGTTTGTGAGTCATTACTTCTTTGCCGACGGCGGAGCCGGTACCTTGGTTCCGTGGCATTCGTTACAGTTCTGCTGGGCCGTGATACCGACGTCCTTCCCGGGCATCCAGTCTGCTTTCGTCACGTACTTGCCGTCCTTCCAGGCGTTCAGGTCCTGGACGAGCTTGTAGGCGACGCTTGCGGCAACGCGCGCGCAGCGGTCCTTTCTTTCGGGGCTGGCCAGGGCATATCCTGACTTTTTCATCCACTTGCCCACGGAAACATGGCAGAGGGGCGATTCGCTGGTCGTCTGCACGATTGCTGTCTTTTGTTTTGGTTCCTTGGGTGTGAACACGGGCAGTGCCGTTTCCGAATACCACTGCATCATCTCCGAACCGATCGTATGTCCGTGTTCGCAGTCCGGGCCCGCGATGCGGGGGCCGATGATCACGTTGCTCACGATGTTGGCGCCTGCATTGGAGCCGCAGACCGTGCCCCAGCCGGCCATGCCGCCTTCGAGAAAGACAAAGGAATCCGACGGGAAGGACTTGTACGGTTCGCCCACCTTTTCCCGGAGCTGGCTGAACACGCTGTTGATCACGGCGGCGCCGCAGAACACACGGTACCATTCCTGGTAGGCCAGCTCCGCGGTCTTGTCCGGGTCGAGTTTTACATAGGGCCAGGGCCATTTCTCGGTGGACCCGCCTGTTGCCTCGGCCTTTGAGGGGAAGCCGGGCAGCGCTGCTGCCAGCGTGATGATCCCGGCTGTGCCCAGGGCTGCCTTTCCGGCGTTGACCAGAAGCTTTCTGCGGGTGATTGTTTCGGTGTTGTTTGTCTTGTTCATATAAGGAATCTCCATTTCTTAGTCAGTTAAGAATGATGAACTCATAAAAAGTCAAAATCCACCACAGAGACACGAAGACACAATCATCCCCACGCTCCGCGTGAGACTGCCTTGGATTGAAGTGGACTCCAGAA
>MHEA01000110.1:4187-5345 GCA_001805085.1 Nitrospirae bacterium GWC2_57_9 | reverse complement strand
ACTTCCGGCATACAGACACAGGGTCTGTAAGATCAAGATGCTGACTCGAACTTCGGTTGATGAGGCTGCGGAAGAACGGATCCGGGCGCAATTGGGACAGCAGATTGCTCAAAAGACGTTATGCGCCTGGTACCGTACCGTAACGGGAACAGCAGAGGATCTTCAGCAGCCTAGAGGGGCGGATCAGGCCTGGGGCGGACGTTCGTCCTGAAAGGGGAGCAAGAGAGGTTTAAAAGCGGATGCTGTTGCAGCAGGGATAGTAATTGACGCCAGGGGAAGAGGCTGGCAGGGACATTCGTTCATGCACGGCATTTCTCCATGGGAGAACAGGGCAGGGGCGGCCTTGTGGCAAAGATCGAGTGTCCCGAGGGATGCCTCTACGCCGGTTGCGGTCAGCAGCGGCAGGGATGGAGGGACGACGATGCCGATCAGTACCGCGAGAAGAACGATGACAGCTTTCCATCTCATGGTTTCGACTATAGGTATTTCAGCAAAGCCTGTCAACGTAAAATTCAAATTTGAGATTTTCATATTTGCATCTGCGAAGAGAGTTACAGTTGCATTGAATAATAACTTTATGCTTGTTTAAAAAATATAACAGTGCCGAAATTTAATGAACGTTTTTTGGGCAACTCGTCGCTCAGCCGCACAGCATGCCGGGCACAGGTACAGTGCATCACCCGGATCAGCAGGACTCGCAGCACTCCACCCTCGCCCTGAAAAGCAGGGCGAGGCCGTGTCTGCCTGGTCTCGTTATCGTCCCGACGCGGTGCGCAGCATTGCTATGTGCGTCTTTCGCTCAGAGCTGCCCGGCGCAGGGAAAAGGCAAAAGCAGCAGCTTGAAACAAGCCCCGCATATCCCCGGAGCGGCTCTCACCCTGCCTTCGCGGTATGAAATCCATCCTCACCCCATCCCTCTCCTTGACACCCTGCACTCCTGCGGAGCACTCGTGACCGCGGGCGCGAGAGGAGAGGGGCAGGTGGACAAAGATATTTCTATCGACGCGAAGGGGATGTGCAAAAAAAGAGACCTCATTTCCTCTTCACATTCACTATCGAAAAAGTTGCGCTGTCCCGGGAATCGCCTTTGACGACGTTCACCATAAGGTCCCAGTCGCCTTCCATGGTGTAAAAGATGTTTTCCACGCGATATTGTCC
>MHEA01000110.1:2757-4161 GCA_001805085.1 Nitrospirae bacterium GWC2_57_9 | reverse complement strand
CACGGCATCGTCGACAGGCCGGTTCGATCGGGCGTCTACGACGGTCAGGACGGCCGCATTTATACCCACGATCGGCCGGGCGGGTTCCGGCTGCAGTTCCAGGCGGAACAGCCTGGCATCGGTCGTTCTGTCCATCCCGGCAAGGGAGATGCCCGGTAAGAGAAAGAGAAAGGAAAGAACCGCTGCTGCTATGGTCGTGTTCGGGAATCGCATGTCTGCTCCTTTTAATGAGGGGGCATGGGGATGAAGATCGGTATCTCGTTACGGGTAAAGGTGTAGTTCTTCGCCATTTTGCGGAGATCGGCATCATAGGGCCTGAGGTAGATATAGAAGTCCTCGTTCTTTTCCACGATGTCGTCCGGGGAAACAGCGTTGGACGAGACATAGCTCACCGTGTTCAGCCTGACGTGCATGTACCCGGGAAGCACCTCTTCGTAATTCCGGAAGGGCACTTCGATCAGTTTTTCGATGGTCTTCACGCCTTCGAGCTTGATGACGCCGGTGTCGGGGCTTTTGGCGTCCGGCTCATGCACGGGCACCTCTTTCCAGAGCGTGCCGACCTGGACCAGGCAGCGGACCTGGGGCAGCATGATGTACATCTCGTCTTCGGGAAAGGCGTTCTCGAACTTGAGCATGATCCGGTACAGGTTGCCCTTGTAGGAGACCTCTTTTACCTCGCCCCGCAGAGAGTACCAGGCAAGCTGCTCTATCTTTTTCTTATGCGCCGCCTTTTCCTCCAGGAGCCTGTTCTGTTGATAGCCGATGTAGTAATCCATGCCGAACAGAGCGAGCAGGACAAGAGCTATGACGGTTATTATTTTGAACTTTTTTTTCACATCCTTGCCTTTCTGATAATGGGAAGAACCAAAACAAGAACAAATGCTTTGTCTCGCGCAAAGCCGCAAAGGCGCAAAGAAACCCATAAATCCAGATAGAATTTAGAGACAAGGGTTTGCCTTTAGACTCAAAAAGATCTTTTGCTTTCCCTTTGCGGCCTGGCGTCTTTGCGCGAGAAAGCTTTGGCCGTTAGTTGTTGCTGTTGCCTCGTCGAGCTTTAATGGAGCAAGGTCTTGACCCGGCCCTTCTTTTTTTCCGTGCTGAGATAGAGGAACACGTCCTCGTACTTCTCGACAAGGTCTTCCTTGGTGACCGCTTCCGCCGAGATGTACGAAAGGCTCCCGATCTTCATGTGCGCGTAGCCCTCCATCAGTTCCTGGTAGTTGGTGATGGACAGGTCGAAGGTCACCGTGATGGTGTAGGGATCCTTCAGCCGCTCGGCGGAATAGTCGCCGCGCTTGGTTCTCCCGTCGTTCACGGAGAGTTCGCGCCAGAGCGTCCCTACCTGGACAAAAGCCTTGACCGCGAAGACCATGATCCACATCTCCTCGTCTGGCCGCACATTCT
>MHEA01000110.1:0-2682 GCA_001805085.1 Nitrospirae bacterium GWC2_57_9 | reverse complement strand
AGTAGGCAAGCCGCTCGTTCGCTTTCTTGTGCGCCGCCCTCTCCTCCAGTGCCCTGTTCTGCATCCGTTCCACGAACTGGTCCACCGCGACGAGTGCCGCGATGATGCTCAAAATCACCAGGGGAACCTTGTATCTTCTCAGATCGGCCACGTTACATGCCCTCCCGCAGGATCCAGTCAGAGGTGCCGGGCTTGATCCAGCAATAGACCTCATCCGCTCTTTGGAGCGCCGCGCCGGTTCCTTCCGCGGTCCGCATCGTGTAGGTATATCGGTACATCAGGGACAGGTCGCCTTCATAGGTCCTGAACAGCTGCGGTATGGTGACGGGAATGCTGAGTTGCGCAGCCCGTTCATTTTTTTTCAGGGCCGGAAGAAGGAACGCTCTGTCCCCTTGCTCTTTTTGTCGCACCGTGAGCTGAGTCCATCCGCTGTCGGTCTGGATGAAGAAGCCTTCCTCGACGATCGTGACCTGGATGTCTCTGGATGAGGAATTCGATGTTGAAACCACGAGCGAGTATGCATCCTTGCCTTCGTATTGGATATTGTCTATCAGTACCCTGATGTGGATTCCGTTCCGCTCGTTTGCAGAGGCCTCCGCGAAGGACATGGTCAAAGAACCGGCAGCTAACAGGACAAATATCCACCCGGCCGTTTTCACCATGCAGCTTCCTCCGCCTTTATCAGAATCTTTAAAAACCAAAGAAAATTTTCGCGCAAAGCCGCCAAGTCGCAAAGAAAGACAAAGACTTTTTTTGTTTCATATGAGGAACTCCAAGGTTTCCCTTTGCGGCTTGGCGACTTTGCGCGAGACGCTTTTCGGCCTGTTTCGCGTTGCTCGCTTTTTTAAAAATCGACCATGCACTACGGCGTCTCGCAGATGCTGAATTTGTGGTTCATGACATCCTCGATGATCTCGCCGTCCTTGAGCCTGACGACCCGCTTCGCGTGGCTTGCCTTCTGCGGGTCATGGGTCACCATCACGATCGTGAGGCCTTCGTTGTTCAGGTTCTGAAAAAGCTCCATGATCTCTTCGCCGGTCTTCGAGTCCAGGTTGCCCGTCGGCTCGTCGGCCAGGATGAGCAGAGGATCGTTCATCAGGGCCCGCGCAATGCTTACCCGCTGGGCCTCGCCTCCGCTGAGCTGGTGAGGCAGATGACCGGCCCGCTTTGCCAAACCGACCTTGTCCAGAAGGGCCATGCCCCGGTCCTTCGGTTTGAAGCCCGCTGCTTTGGTAGCGTAAAAAGCAAGAGGCAGGGTGACATTCTCGAGCGCGGTGAGGGAAGACAGGAGCCTTGCTTCCTGGAAGATGTAGGATACGGTCTTGCGGCGGGCCGAGAGAAGCGCTTTTTCCGGCAGGCTGTCGATCTTTACGCCGCCCAGAAAGACCGAGCCTTCCGAGGGCTGGTCCACGCCGCCCAGGATGTTCAGAAGCGTGGACTTGCCGGAACCGCTGGGTCCCATGATCGCGATATATTCGGCGTTCTTTATCGTGATGGATACCTTTTTGAGGGCGCCCACCGGCAGTTCGCCCATGGGATAGATCTTGGATACGTGCTGCAAATCGGCAATGGTCCCGTTCAACATGCTGGTCCTCCTATAACGATTTAAAGGCCTCGGTCACCCTGATCCTGGACGCATACAGGGCCGGGTAGATGCTCGCCACGGTCGAGGCCAGGGTCCCGAGCAGCATGGCGATGACGAGGTACCGGGTGCTGATCTGTATCACGATGTCCTTGAACAGGATCGGCCCCACGATGTGAGAGAGGGCGCTGCCGAGAGCAAAACCGATGACGCCGCCGGTCACGCCGATCAGGACCGCCTCGTACAGGAAGAAGCGCACGAGCTGGTTCTTGGACGCTCCCAGCGCCTTCAGCAGGCCGATTTCGCGCATTCTGCCGTGGATCGAGCCCATGATGATGTTGAAGACGCCGATGCAGCTGATGATGAGCGAGGCGACCACGAAGCTGACGATGAGGGCAGTGGTCTTCTGGAAGATCTGGGACTGGGCCGTTGCTATCTCCATCTGCGACGTGGCCCGGACGCCGAGCACTTTCTTGTTGATCTCCACGGCCGCTTCTCCTACCGGACATTTCGGGCACATGGCGCGCACGTTGATCATCGAGATCTTGCCGTGCTTGTTGAAGATCCCCTGGGTTGCCTTGAGGGAAGTGAAGACCATATAGTCGTCGGGAGAATCCGTTTCCCGGAGTACTCCGGTAACCTTCATTTTGGCGCTTCCGAGATTAAGCGTATCCCCGGGTTTTGTCTGGGTAAGGGTGGCGAAGAGCTTCCCGACAATTACTTCGTCATCGTTCTCCATGAACCGCCCGTCATCGATGTCCCACCAGAACCGGGCGATCAATTCTTTCTCCAGGACCACGCCGCCGACGATGACATCCTTGTTCTTGACCGTGGTTTCCTCATAAAGTCTCGGCGCGAAGGTGGGGGGAGGGAAAGCCGCCCCGGCAGGTCCGATGGTCCCTTCCTGGAAGATCAAGGCCCCCATCTTTTCCCAGCCCGACACGATCGCCTCCTGGTAGACTTCCAGGATATCGGGAAGCGCGCTCTCGGGTATGTAGGAACCGGTCCCGATGCCGAAGTTCTTGAGGCTCTGGGAGGAAGAGTTGTCCACCGGGGTGATGGTCAGGCTGTGGCCGTAGCGGGCGATGACGTTGAAGACC
>MHEA01000109.1:19424-22579 GCA_001805085.1 Nitrospirae bacterium GWC2_57_9 | reverse complement strand
GTTGAAATGATTCTATTGCCATGCATGGACAAAGAGCAGCGATTCCTCAATAAAAATTCATTTTCGCGCAAAGACGCAAAGTCGCAAAGTAAGCGAAGCTGCACGAGAAACGGCAAACCGTAATAATAGAATGAAAAATAAGAGCTTGGTGCAATGTCTTCGCATCAAGATACTGCGGCTTTTTTAAAGACTCCGTTGTTGGACTTTCTTTGCGTCTTGGCGGCTTTGCGCGAGACAGCATTTCGCAGTCGTTTTTCAACTTTTTTACGAATGACCTATATTTTTTGACCCCGTCCGGGGAAATGTCTCCTCGGCGGCAGATTCCGGAGAACCCATGAAAAAAGATCTGCTTGCAATATCAGACCTGACCTTGAAGGACATCGAGCATATCCTGAAGCTTTCCGCATCCCTCAAGAAGATGCAGAAACAGGGCAAGACGCATCAGCCCCTCAAAGGCAAGTCCCTCGGCATGATCTTCGAAAAATCGTCAACCAGGACGCGCGTATCCTTCGAGGTGGGCATGTACCAACTCGGGGGCCAGGCCCTCTTCCTCTCGCCCAACGACCTTCAGATAGGGCGTGGAGAACCCCTGGCGGATACGGCCAGGACGCTTTCGCGATACCTGGACGGCATCATGATCCGCACCTTCGCCCAGACAACGGTGGAAGAGCTCGCGCGGAACGCGACGATCCCCGTCATCAACGGGCTCACGGACCTTCATCACCCCTGCCAGGCCCTGGCCGACCTCTTTACGATCAAAGAGAAGCGCGGAAAGCTGAAAGGGCTGCGTTTTGCCTATATCGGCGACGGGAACAACATGGCCCATTCCCTTATCGAGGCCTGCGTCAAGACCGGGATCCATGTCGCCCTCGCCTGCCCTCCGGGCTACGAGCCGGACGCGGGGATCATGCGCGAAGCCCGGCAGGCTGCGCTCATAAGCGGGTCGGAGCTGAAGCTTTCCAATGATCCGATCAAGGCGGCCGGGAGCGCTGATGTTGTCTATACCGATGTATGGGCGAGCATGGGCCAGGAGAGCGAACACGCCAAGCGGATCAGTGCCTTCCGGGGATTCCAGGTAGATCCGCAACTGATGCAGGCGGCCGCTCACGACGCACTGGTGATGCATTGTCTTCCCGCGCACCGGGGCGAGGAGATAGCCGCAGAGGTGATTGACGGGCCCCAATCGGTTATATTTGACCAGGCAGAGAACCGTCTTCATGCACAGAAGGCGCTGCTCGAGATCCTTCTGGGATAGCAGAAGGTCGGGATAATCGAAATGGCCGCACCCCGTCAAAAAAGAGAACTGCAATAAATCTCAAATTACAATCTCACACTGACAAGCCTTCGCGATTGTGTTATAAATGAACGTGGTGCGCGTAACCAGTCCCGCGGAGGTGTCCATGAAACCCTTGATCGGCATAACCATGAACCTGGAGGTTCAACCTTCACGGAACCTGAATATCCTGGACCAGGATTACGGCCGGGCAGTTGCTCAGGCGGGCGGGATCCCCGTACCGATCGTCGGCATCGAAAGCTGCGTCCCTGATCTCGTAAAAAAAATGGACGGTTTTCTGTTCACCGGCGGCGATGATGTCAATCCCCGGTTCTATAAGGAGAAACCCCGCAAGGACGCCCCTATCCGGCTTTCTCCCGATGAAAGGACCAGGTTCGAGATAAACCTTTTCAAGGCAGTGCTCAGGGAGAAAAAACCCGTTCTTGCGATCTGCCATGGCGCCCAATTGGTGAACGTCGCTTTGGGCGGAAGCCTGTACCAGGACATCCCGGGACAGATCCCGAAGGCGCTCAAACACGGACCTGCAAAATCCGGCGAAAAAGTGTATCATGGCGTGAATGTATTCGAGGGGACGAAGATCTGCGAAATATTTGGCGGGTGCCTGAACGGCGACTGTTCCATCAAGGTCCGAAGCTCGCATCATCAGAGCATCAAGAACCCCGGCAAGGGGTTAAGGCTTTCGGCGGTATCTTCGGACGGCGTTTTTGAGGCCTTGGAAGGCCGTTCGAAAAAAAGCTTTCTCATCGCCGTGCAATGGCATCCGGAAAAGACGCTCAATGACAGGAATACCAGAAAACTCTTCTCTGCGTTCGTCAACGCATCAAAAAAATAACCTCTTGCTCCGGGGACTGTTCCTGTTGCTGTCCCCGATCATCATCCCGGCACTGCTCCTGGTCGGCGGCTGCCGCAAGGCCGATGACGGCCGGCTCCCGGGTTTCCTCTATCTCCGGCTCAACAGCAATCCCACATCCCTCGATCCGGCCCTTATCACCGATGTCATGGGGGGCGGCATAGCCGCCAAGCTCTTCAACGGACTGGTCCGCTTCAATGAAAATCTCGATATTGTTCCGGATATCGCCCGGACCTGGACCATTTCCTCCGACCAGCGCACCTATACCTTCCGCTTGCGACGAGACGTCCGGTTCAGCAACGGCAGGAAGGTGACTGCGCAGGACGTCCGCTATTCTTTCGAACGCGTCCTGACCCCCGCCACCAAAGCGCCTCTTACCTGGGTCCTGGACAAGATCGAAGGCGCTGACGACTTTTTGAAAGGGAAGGCAACCGGCATTTCCGGCATCCGGGTCGTGAACGACCACACGGTCGTGCTCAGGCTCCAAAAGCCTTTCGGTCCCTTCCTGTCCCTGCTCGCCATGACCACCGCCTACATCGTGCCCCGGGAGGACGTCGAGAGGCTTGGGCAGGATTTCGGAACCCATCCGGCCGGGAGCGGCCCCTATGCCTTGACCGAATGGAAACATGGCCAGTACCTGACGCTTGCGGCCAGAGAAGACTACTTCGAGGGGAAGCCGAAGCTGAACGGTATCTTCTACCGCATCATTCCCGAGGACCTTACGGCGGTAATGGAGTTCGAGACCGGACATCTGGATGTGCTTCTCATCCCCTCGTCGGAATACAAACGATACACCTCCGACCCGGCATGGCGCGATCTGGTACACGGCAAGCCCGGCCTGAACAGTTATTACCTGGGACTCAACTGCACGCGTCCGCCTTTCAATGATGTACGGGTGAGGAAGGCGATGAATATGGCCATTGACCGCCGGCACATCCTGAACACCGTGTTCGAAAAACGGGGAATCCTTGCCTCGGGCCCGATTCCTCCCGGTCTTTGGAAAAACAAGTT
>MHEA01000109.1:18228-19418 GCA_001805085.1 Nitrospirae bacterium GWC2_57_9 | reverse complement strand
GCAGACAACGGGAGGGTATCCGTTCTCCCCGGCAAAGGCAAAGGCCCTGATCCGCGCGGCCGGTGCCGAAGGAGCAACCGTCAACATCTACATCACGTACGAACCGGAGGTACTCGGTATTGTCGAAGTAATCCAGGATTACCTGGCCAAGGCAGGTTTGAAGGCAAAGATCACCCAATTGGATTGGAGTGCTTTCAAACATGCGGTAAATGAGGGCGAGCCCGACGCGTTCTGGCTTTCGTGGTGGGCCGACTACCCCGATCCGGAGAACTTCCTGTTTCCTCTGTTCCATTCCGCCAGCGTGGGCTCGTCCGGGAACCGCACTCGCTACATCGATCCGGAGCTGGACCGGATCATAGAGACGGCCCAGCGAACCATGAACGACGGGCAGCGATACCGGCTCTACCGGCAGGCGGAGGACCGCATTGTCGGGAATGCGCCCTGGGTGTTCATGTGGCATCGGGCTGATTACTTCGTGATTCAGCCTTGGGTGAAGGATTTCAAGATCTTTCCCATTTACTCGATCGACAAACGAGTGGACGTGACGCTGACCCGGTAACGACCGCTCGGCGTAAGCACGCCTAGCCTTCCACCGCATTCCTTTTTTCTCGCCGTTTCCTGCGGCAGAAGGAACAACCACTTCAAAAAAAAGGTCTTTCGTAATTGAAGCTCTCTGCAGCAAGCTGCGGAGAATGCGCTCACTCCATTGACGTCCATCTGACAGATACCCGACATTCTCGAAGAAAAACCGATTTCGCGCAAAGCCGCCAAGGCGCAAAGAAAAACAACGACAGAAGTTAGCTGGAACCCGTAAATCAATTTTTTATTTATTTTTGGACTTGACGGCTACCCGATCCTTTTGAGATTTATTCTTTCTTGGCGACTTTGCGGCTTTGCGCGAGACAGAAGTCCGAAGCTGCTTTTCAACGTTATTTCGATGAACCCCTCAAAAAAAAACGCCGGTCAACTTTCGTTGAACGGCGTTCGAAAAAAGGACTGTTGTTGTCAGTTCACATACCGCCATAGGAATGGAGGCCGGAAAGGACCAGGTTTACGCCCAGGTACGTGAATATTACGGCCAAAAAACCAACCGCGGAGATCACCGCCATCTGGCTGCCTTTCCAACCCCGTACATAGCGGGCATGGAGATAGATCGCATAGACGAACCACGTGATGAGCGACCAGGTCTC
>MHEA01000109.1:15142-18205 GCA_001805085.1 Nitrospirae bacterium GWC2_57_9 | reverse complement strand
TACCCCAGGCGCTGTTTGCCCAGACCGCGCCAGTGATGATCCCGGCCGCCAGCAGGGGCCAGCCGACGGCGATCATCTTGTAAGTGACGTCGTCGAGCTGGTCCATGGAAGGCATATACTGTTTCAGGAAGGTCTTAAGCCGCATGCCTTGCGACCAGATAAAGAAGACCAGGCCGAGGACGGCAGCCCAGCTGAGGATCACGACCGGCAATGAGGAACTCAAGAAAGTCGCCTCGAACATGTGTTTTTTAAAGGACTCCCCTTCCGCCAGGTGCTGCATGGGGATGAGATAAACGAAATCGATGCCCATGGCGACCAATAGCGTGACTGCGAGGGTAACGCAGAAGGACCAGAAGAGAAAAACCTGGGGCTTGTGCTTGGCGCCGGCCACGATCAGGAAGATGAACCAGGCAAGGATCAGCACCCCCAGCCCCAGCCAGAAGGCCGTTTTCATGCCCTGACCTGCCATGAAATATCCCAGCGCGGCAAGGATGGCAAGGGCAGCCATGCCGAAAAAGGCATTCGTTGAAGGACCACGATCCTCGGTATCCATTAACAGAAAGATCATGCTGATAGCGAATGCTATGCCGAATGCGGCATAGCCAAGGAAGCTCACCAGCACATGATAGAACAACCAGTTGCTCTTGAGCGCAGGGACCAGCGGGGTTATATCCGTGCTGATGCCGGAGACGTTGATGAAGGCGAGCGCCAGGAAAGCGACGGGCATGACGAAAGCACCGAACACCCGCGTCCGATACTTCAACTCGACGATGATATAAATGAGAACCGTGCTCCAGGTGAAAAATACCAGGGATTCATACAGGTTCGAGAGCGGTACCCTGCCGATATCCATCTGATAGGACTCCCACCATCTCAGGAACAGGGCCACGGTCTGGACACCGAAACCCAGGTAGGTGACCACCGAAGCGGACTTCCCGATCGAGTCCTTTTTGAAGGCCAGGAAACTGATGTAGAGGACCATAGCTGCGAGGTACGCCAGTGTAGCAAAATTAAAAAGTAAGGAGCTTTCCATCAATCTATTCCTCCCTGAAATTACTTCGCAATCTCATCGACGATCCTGTTGAACTCCCGCTCGAACCCGACGCGGTTCCTGTTGGAGGTGGCCGCCACCGTGATAACAGCCTGGCCTTTCCGGTCCTGGATCTTCACCCAGAGCTTCTTGTGAGACCCGAAAAAGGCAATGAGCGGACCGATACAGAGCAGGATGAAACCGGTATAGACAATCCAAACGCCCGGGTCCTTCGTGACCTGAAGTCCGGTATACCGCGCTCCCCAATATCCTCCATAACTGATCCGGTAATCTTCGGGCATCTGCGGTTCTGAAGGATCGGTCTTCATCACATAGGCCCTGAAAAGAGGTTTCGTTCCTTTCAAGACCTCGATCTCGACAGTCGGGTTGATAAGCTCCTGGTTCTCGGTATGGTAGAACTGGACCTGTCCGGTGGCCGGGTTCCTGATGCCGTAGGGAGCAAAACCGAGCGCCCTGATGGTCCGGTCAATCGAGGGGACATACAATGCCTGACCGGGATCGAGGGAGATCGTCTCCCCTTCCGCCTGAGGGTTGTTCTTGCGGCGGATATTCAGGAGGATCTTCCCCCGACCATCCGGAACCATGCCGTAGCTGGACTGGTAAAAGGTTATGCCGTGAAAAGTGAGCGGATCGTTCACCCGTATCCGCTTGTCGAGGATCTTCTGGCCGTTCAGGTCGAACACGCTGAGCGTGCTGTGGTACTCGGAAGGCATACCGGTGGGGATGCCCGATGCATTGATGTAATAGTCCACATCGAAGGTATCGCAGCGGACAAAGTAGCCAAGCGGCATGGCAGGAAGTCCGCCTTCGGGGCTATAGACCACAGGGCTATCGGCTACACCGAGGGAGGCCATGATCTTGTCCCACATCGGCTCGTTCCTGAGATACACGAACTTGGAAGCGCCGCCTTCAGGCAGGTTCAGGAAGGCTTTGAAGCCGAAAAATGCGCCGATGAGCGCGCCGATGAAGACCAGCAGGATGCTGATATGCGTGATGATATAGCCCAAACGGCTATAGGCGCCTTTCTGCATGACCAGTTGGACCGTGCCAGTTCCCTGCGTCTTCTGGAAACGATACCGGTGCGCGGAAAGGACGGCAGCTGCCCGCTCCTCAGCCGCGTTCATGGCGCCTTTAACGGTGACCTCCCTTTTGAAGGGCAAGGCCTTCAGTCCATCGTCTTCAATGGGCTTGAGCGGTGCATTGATGACTCTCCATGTTGAAGGGAAACGGTCGAGCGTACAGACCGTCAGGTTCGCCGTCAGCAGGAACAGCAGAAGCACGAACCACCAGGTATGGTACATGTCGAAAAAGCCGAGCATTTCGAGAATGTCCACGGTCGTCTGACTATACTCGCGAAGGTACGTATCCGGAGACTCATTCTGCTGGATCACGGTACCGATGACGGATACAATGGCCAGGATGATCAGCAGGATCACGGCGAGCTTTACCGAGGAGAGAAATTTCCAGATCTTTTCAGAAGCAACTTCCACCAGACCTTTTTGATTTTCCAACGCGGGTCCTCCACTCATACAAAAGGTTAAATAACCTAACATAAGCCATATTCTCTGTCAAGGTGTTTCGGCGCTGCAAGGGGCCTGAAACCGGGGTAAAGGGCCCCATTCCTGTCCTGAGCAACTGGCGAACTGCAAACGGGACGATTCCCAAATTCAGGGGGAACATCCCTACCGTGCAGATTGTTGGTGCAGACAGATCAGTTAACCGCGCGGGATACGCGGGTTTGCAGGTTATCCGGTCCGGCGGGAAGCATGATCTCGACGGTTGTACCCTCGTTCATACGGCTGGACAAGCTGACGGTCCCATGCATTTTTGAAAGCATCTTCCTGATGATCGCCAACCCCAGCCCGGTGCCGTGCTCTTTGGTGGTGTAAAAAGGCCTGAACAGCTCCTTCTGCCTGTGCTCATCGATGCCGATTCCGTTGTCCTGGACCTGGATGCTGACCATAGACCCCGCCGCCAGTACCGTGATCCTGATCCTCGGCGCTTCCCTCCCC
>MHEA01000109.1:8288-15135 GCA_001805085.1 Nitrospirae bacterium GWC2_57_9 | reverse complement strand
CGTCCGAGGCGTTGGTGAGAACGTTCAGCAACACCTGCTGCAGCGCCCGCGGGTCGGCGCACACGGTCCTCGCCGCATGGTCCAGGAAGCTCTCGATCACGATCCGCTTCGCGTCGAAGTCCTGCCTTACCATGCCCAGGAAGCTCTCCAGGAACGACGGGACGTGAAGGCTCTGCGGATGCAGGCTTTCGTACATATTATAGTTTTTCAGTGTGGTCAGAAGATATTGGACTCTCGACACCTGCGCAATCAAACGGTCGATACACTCCTTGAGCTGCTTCCCGGAAAGGGCGTGACCGTTTTTATTCATGCCGTCGAGGATCATTCGGATCGTGCTGATCGGGTTCCCGATCTCGTGGCTC
Organism: Nitrospirae bacterium GWC2_57_9; assembly: GCA_001805085.1. Lineage (GTDB taxonomy): Bacteria > Nitrospirota > UBA9217 > UBA9217 > UBA9217 > MHEA01. The sequence continues at coordinate 14,773 of MHEA01000109.1, read as the reverse complement.
ACTCCCGAGAAGATGTACCCGATATTGTTCATCGTATCCACCGCCTGGGCAATGCTCTCGAGCCGCGCTTTTTCGGTAACATCCCGTTTTATCGAGATATAATTGATGATCTGGCCGGCCGAATTCTTCACGCACGAGTAGGTGCATTCCTCCTCGTACAGGCTGCCGTCCTTTCGCTTCTGTACCAGGCGGCCCGTCCAGAACCCGTTGGTTCTCAGATTTTCCCGGAGTTCCCGGTAAAAAGCCTGATCGTGCCTGCCGCTGTCCAGAAAATGAAGGTCGCGCCCTACGACCTCGTCCCTGGCGTAGCCTGTCATCTTTTCGAAGGCCGGGTTCACGTACTGGATGATGCCTTTTACCGGATCGGTCACCACCAGGGCATCCGCTGCAGCTTCCACCGCGGTAACAAGGCGGATCAGTTTCTCTTCTTCGTGCTTGCGATCGGTAATATCCTGGACGGTTCCGACCACGGACAGGGGTTTGCCTTTCTCGTCGCAGACCATCTTAGCCTCGGTCCATACGACCCGCTTGGCGTCGGCAATGCTGACCAGCAGTTCCTGGGGCTGGGCTTGCGACAGCTTTTTCATGTGCTGCTGGGCCCCGGAGCGGATCTTTTTCCAGTCCTCCGGGTGGAACACCTGCTCGACCACGGGTTCCGGCGCCGGGCGGGTCGCGGGGTCGAGGCCGAAGATTCGGAACAGTTCGTCCGAGCAGGTGAGCTTCCCGGTTTGCAGATCCAGGTTCCAGCTTCCGATATGAGCGACTGACTGGGCTTTCGCGAGACTGGCCTGGCTCTCCCGGAGCGCCTCCTCGGCGTTGATCCGGTCGTCGATCTCGCTTTGGAGCGTGGAGATCGTCCTGGCCAGGTCATGGGTACGCTCGCGCACCCGTGATTCCAGTTCCTCGTTCAGCCTGCGCAGTTCTTCTTCAGCAAGCCTGCGTCCCGTTATATCGCTGTTTATCTCGATGACGGCTGTAGCCTTGGCTTCAGAGTTCTTATGCAGTATCCAAAGGCTCTTGACGACGATGTCCCGTCCTTTTTTGGTCGTATGGACCAGTTCCCCTTCCCACCTGCCTTTGCCAAGCACGGTTGCCAGGATATCGGGCAGAGGCTGCGGGAACCGGGTTTTGAGCAAATTCGTATATTCCCTGTTGATCGCTTCTGCCGGAGAATATCCGTACATCTTCTGCATGCCGCTGTTCCAGAGAATGATCCGGCCTTCGATATTACGGACCAGGACCGGGGCATATTCCAGCAATCTCACATATTCCCGCAGAAGCTCCTCATGCTGGCGCAACGCATCCTCTGCCTGTCTGCGCTCGGTGATATCCAGAACTACCCAGGTCAATCCCGTGATCTCACCTGCCTCATTCCGAAGAGGTTCCGCGGCGGCATCATAGACCCATTTCGCGCCCCTGGTGAAGCCCTCTACTTCACAACGTGCCCCGATACCGCTTTTCAGGACCTGTTCCTGGAGCCGGATCACTTCGGCTGCGTCCCTGGGCGGAAGTAGTTCGTCGGCGCGTTTGCCCATCGCCTGTTCGACACTGAAACCATGTCGGGTATTGTAGACCCAGGTATAGCGCAAGTCGCGGTCGAGCGTGGCCACGGTTATGGGTACACTGTTCAAGGACAGGCGAAACCGTTCGTCGCTTTCTTTGAGGGCAGATTCCGTCCTTTTTCGCTCGGTAATGTCCCGGATAACGAATTGCAGAGCCTGTTTTCCCTGATAGGTGATCGGCACAGCTGTCGATTCCACATCGACTGCCCGTCCGTCCAGACGGAGTATTTTCATCTGTCTCAACGGCGCCTTCAGTCCCCGGTCTGAGATTTCACGGATCCGGCTTTGCAACGACAGGCGGTCATCGGGAGGGACCAGTTCCAGGACATGTCTGCCGATGATCTTTCCCGCATCGCTTGCGCCATAAAGCTCGAGTGCTGCCGGGTTCAGATAGGCAAATTTCTCTTCCGCATGAACGACAACGGCATCAGGAGACAGCTCGACCAGCGACCGGTACCGCGCTTCGCTCTCCCGCAGTGCATCCTCGGCCCATTTACGCACGCTGATATCGGTCACGGCCGTCTGAATATGTACGAGTTTTCCTCCGGCATCGTGCACTGCTACGCTTTGGAGATTTGCATGAAATAAGGAGCCGTTGCCTCTCTTCAATCTGATATCGCAGGACCTCGGAAGTTGTTTGACGACAGCCTCTTTGCAATGATTCAAAAAGACGGCGCAATCGGCATTCGATTCAATGAACAGAGAGAACGGCTTGTTGATCAAGGAATCCTTTTTCACCCCGAGAAGGTTCGCTCCGGCAAAATTCACTTCCCCTATCAGGCCATTGCCGCCGAGGGTAAAGTATCCCACCGGGGCGCTCTCATACAGTTCGGTATATTTCAAGCGCGATGCTTCGAGCTCTTCCTGAGCAGCCCGCAGTTCTTCGTTCTGCGCTTCCAATTCCTGTTGATGCGCCCTGAGGTCCTCGGTGCGGCGCGCAAACTTCGCTTCCAGTTCGTCGCGCCCCAGGCGAACAACTTCCTGTGCCCGTTTTTGAACGGTCAGGTCGGTCACGATGATACTGACCCGGCAGACACCGATATCGGGGGACAATATTCGGCCGGACAACAGCACGGGTACGGTCAATCCTGACGCTTTTCGCAGCGTTACCTCCGTCTTTGCCCGGTCACGCATGCTTTGACTTATGAACCTGTCAAAATGGGGAATAGATTCCTTTGCCAGATATTCCCGTAACGACGAACCCATGACCTTTTCCGGCGCAATTTGCAGTATCAGGGTCAGCGCGCGATTACAATACAGAACCGTCCCGTCCGCGTTGGTCATGACGGCGCCTTCGTTCATTTCCTCGACCAGGACCCGGTATACCTGTTCCGCGCCCTTAAGGGTCGAGATCTGATCTCCGTCAGGCTTTTGGGCCGGCCGCGCGTCAACATTGCCATGCCTGATCGCACAGAGCGACTCTTCCGCTTCGGCAACAGGAGTTATCAGTTCCTCCAGCTGGGATTCGGCATCACGATTGATCTTCGACAAATTTCCTTTTTTGGCTTTTTTGCGGGGATGCAAAGACTCATCCGCCTGCTTTCCGGACGCGGCACTTGCAGTTTGGGGGGATTTTGATCTGGTCGTCTCTGTTCTTTTAGCCATAATCCTTGATAAAAATTGCGCCTGCAGCTATGGCTTCAGACAATTTTGACATTTGAGGCTTTGTTTTCCTGCTTTCACCGCAAGGCAGCCCTCTGCACGATGAATGCGTACCTCTTGCGTGCGGATTTCAGTTTCGTCTAACAAGTCGCTGGATGATAATGCGATGCTTTGTACCGTAGCCCCTGAGCCAAAGTTCAGAGTTTGTGTGAAAGGAATATCAAGCGTTGAATGAATTTAGCATATTAATATTTTGCTTTGCAAGAAAAAATGCCAGCATATTGCATCTGTTCAAAATGCAATTATCTGCAATCTTTCCCTTCACCGAAAGCCGGTTGACATCGGGCTGTTCGTTCAATGCAAAAAAAATGGACGAAGACCGGAGCTGCGAAAGGGTGAATGGAGGATGTGGCTGCAAACGACGGCATCGGTAGCATGCATTAAGAAGAATGAAAAAAAATGCCGGCATCGGAGCTTCAAAAATGAGAGGAACGATGAAAGATGAGAACAGGTAAAGGGACTACCGTGAGGGCGCAGCAGGAAGATCCCGTAGGCTCTCGCGCTCCTCACGGTTCAAAATAATAGATCGCAATGGGACGTAGAAAGTGCCGTCTTACTAATACGGATCTACAGAAGTGTTGCCGCGAGCTCCGCCAGATCGGAACGCTCTCCCTTGACGAGCGTGATGTGTCCCGCGATGGACTCTTCCTTGAAGCGCTCCACCACATAGGAAAGGCCGTTGCTGGACGAATCAATGTAGGGATTGTCGATCTGGTAGGGGTCGCCCGTCAGCACGATCTTGGTCCCTTCACCGGCGCGCGTGATGATCGTTTTGATCTCATGGGGGGTCAGGTTCTGTGCTTCGTCCACGATGAGGTACTGGTTCGGCATGCTCCTCCCGCGGATATAGGTGAGCGGCTCCACCTCGATCATGCCGAGGTCAAAGAGGCTCTGCAGGTCCTTTTTTCCTTTGACGCGACCCGGCCCTCCTGAAGACCCGACCAGGAAGTCCAGGTTGTCGCGGATCGGCTGCATCCAGGGCTTGAGCTTCTCATCGATGTCTCCGGGCAAGAAACCGATGTCCTTGCCCATGGGGAACACCGGACGGGAGACGACGAGCCGCAGAAAGGTCCTCGACTCTATGGTCTTTTCCAGGCCTGCCGCAAGTGCCAGGAGGGTCTTGCCGGTGCCCGCCTTGCCGACGAGGGTGACGAGGCGGATTTCGTCGTTCAGCAGCAGATCGAGGGCGAACTGCTGCTGTTTGTTCCGTGCGGCCACGCCCCAGATGCCGTGTTTCGTATTCACGACCGGCACGAGGGCCATTTTCTGCTGGCTGTACCGGGCGAGCGCCGTCTGGGACGGATTGGCGCTGTTCTTGATGAGCACGAACTGGTTCGGGAACGGCTTGGGATCACTTGCAGCCAATTCGCCTTTGGCATAGAACTCCTCGATCACACCGGGCTGCACGGACAGTTCGACCTCACCCGAGTAGAGTTCATCGATGGTAATGGTCTCCGATTCGAAATCCTCGGCGCGCAGCCCCACCGCATCGGCCTTGATCCGGAGGTTCGTGTCCTTGGTTACGAGGATGACGGGAAGATCATCGTGCTTTAAATTCAGCGCCGTGGCAAGGATCCGGTTGTCGGCCTTGACCGCGATCAATTCTTGGGGCAGCCGTTCCGGCGATTGATGGTTCAGTTCGACCCTCAGGTTGCCGCCGCCCTCCAGCGCTACGCCCTGCGACAGCTTTCCTTTTTGCCGGTACTCGTCCAGTATCCGGGAAACCTGCCGGGCGTTCCTGCCGATCTCGTCGATCCCCTTCTTGAACTTGTCCAACTCCTCGATCACCACGATCGGGATCACCACGTCGTTGTCCTCGAAGGCAAAGATCGCCCGGGGGTCATGGAGAAGAACATTGGTATCCAGCACAAATACTTTTTTCATTAGCCATCCTTTGCACGAAAAATTACCGGTCTTGTTCGGCCGGCGCCTGCACTTACAAAACTATCGCGCCCTCGCGGAGGATCCGGGTGCGACCGCCGCTCACATCAGCGACCGTTGATGGTTTTCCTCCTGCGGCACATCCTCCGTCCAGGATCAGATCGACGAGGGAGCCAAGCGCTTCCGACGCTTCGCGAACGTTTCGCGCGCTCTCCCCTCCCGTACGATTGGCGCTGGTTCCCGTCAAGCCTGTGCCGAGAAACGCCAGCAACTGCCTGGTCAGAGCGTTCCCCGGCACCCGGAGACCGATCGTTCCCTTGCCCGCGGTCAGGAGCGGGAAGACGTGCTTCTTTGCCTTGAACACGAGCGTAAGCGGGCCGGGCCAGAATTTCCGCATCAATTCCTCTGCCTCGGGACTTACCTCCTCGGCCCAACGCTTCACCTCGAGGACGTCCGGCAACAGGATCAGTATGGGTTGGTCCAGGGCCCGTCCCTTGATCTCAAAGAGCCGCTGAACCGCGGCTGCATTACCGGGATCGACGCCGAGTCCGTAAAAAGTGTCCGTGGGATAGACCACCACGCCGCCTCGGGAGACGATCTGTCTGCAGCGGGCAAAGGCCGGCTGCGGATCGACGTTATCCACTTTGATCAGCTCGGCCATCACCGGCCCCCGCGGCGTTCGACGGTTGTGGCCAGGAATTCAAGCATCATTAGCTCGCTCTGCTGCTTCCCTGGTTCTGTATAAGCACAATATCGCCGTTCTTTCCGCCGAGGGCGTTCGCGACAACCGGGCATTTGACCTTGAAGAGAAAGAAGATCCGGTCGTCGCCGGATTGCACGAGCGTCTCGTAGTTGGCCTGTCCCTTGCTGATGATAAGGTCCGCTCCTCGATATTTTTCAAGGAACGGGGGCGAACATGCCTCAAGAAGCGTGCCGATCCCGTCGTTTCCGTTGTCGATGACCTCTGCAAACGCGGCGAGTCCCGTGGCAGCTGCATCCTCAAGCGTCGCGTCGTTAATGACCGGCTTTCCCTTTACTGCGACCGTGCACATTTTCCCCCGGTCCTGCAAAACCTCGAGCAGGACGCGGTCGAAAACGATCTCACCGGCATTGTCGCAGAGGTAGAGGATGGTGCGGGAACGCTCTATAGCGCGCACAAAGGCGCTATAATCCGCAGCTGACAGGGAAAGATGAAAGGACTCATGGACGGCCCGGTCAAGATCAACGGATTCGTAGATGCCGAAATCGATGACATTGCCCGCGATCGCCGCTCGGACCGCCCCTTCGAGCGGGTCCGCCCATGCCGCTGCCCGTTTTTGCACTGCCGGCAGCATTTCCAGGGCGATACGGTTGTAGGCGTCCTTCACCTGTTTATAGGGG
>MHEA01000109.1:0-8235 GCA_001805085.1 Nitrospirae bacterium GWC2_57_9 | reverse complement strand
GGGCACCTCAGAGAGCGAGGCCTGCGAGATTATCGCTTCCGCCTTCCGGCTGATGCCCCGCCCCTGTTCGCCGTTCACGCCCGCATAGTTCAGCGTTCGTGCGATCTGCCCGAAGAAGCAGGGCAGACATTCCAGCTCTGTTCTCACGATGTCGATTCCTGGCCCGGTGCTGAACTACCCGTTTTTTTCTTCCAGCGCCTGCGGCGGGGTTTTTTCTTGGCAGGTGCGGCGGGTTCGGCGGCAAAGACCTCTTTCTGGCTCGCCACAGCCGTCGAGAGGGCAATCAGCCGCTTGGCCTTGTCCTCCACGTCCCGTTCCATTTCCACTTTGAACACCTTGATGCGGTTCGCGATCTTCACATCGCTCACGGCCAAAATCTGGGCCGCAAAGACCCCGGCGTTCTTCGCGCCTCCTTTGCCGAGGGACATCGTGGCAACCGGCACGCCGCCGGGCATTTGCGCCGTTGCCAGCAGCGAATCGAGCCCCTTGAGCGGCGATGAATCGATAGGGACCCCGATGACCGGGAGCGTGGTGTGAGACGCTACCACGCCGGCCAGATGCGCGGCCCATCCGGCTCCCGCGATAAGCACTTTGAGACCCCGTTTCTCGGCGGTTGTGGTGTACTCAAGTACTTTTTTCGGGGTACGGTGCGCCGAAGCAATGGTCATTTCGTACTCGATGCCGAATTCCTGCAGCATTGCGGCTGCTTCCTGCATGATGGGCAGATCGGAATCGCTCCCCATCAAGATGCCTACCAGAGGCTTTCCCATGATGAACTCCCTTCTCACAGTTGGATATAATTGCCGCCAGCGCGAAGAGCGCAGCGCTGACTATACAGCTAGTGAACTGAACGATGCCGAATACAGAACCGGTTAACCACGAAGGACACGAAGTCCGTGAAGAACAGCAACAGAGCGGGAAAGAGTTTTACCACTTCGTGATCTTCGTGGCCTTTGTGGTAAAGGCTTTTCATTGTTTAAAAAAATGCTGACCGATCAGTTTCCCGTTTCCAGCGCACGCGCCCCGATATCCCTCCGGTAATGTGCGCCTTCAAAGGAAATCCCGCGTACTCCCGCATAGGCAGTATCAATGGCCGCCGCTACCGTCGGGCCGAGCCCCGTGACGCCCAGAACCCTGCCGCCGTCCGTGGCAACCCTGCCGTTCCTGAGGGCGGTTCCGGAATGGAACACCATCACATTCTTTTGCCGCGCTGCACTGTCGAGGCCGGAGATTTCCCTGCCCTTCTCGTAGTTCCCCGGATAACCTCCTGACGCCATGACCACACAGACGGCGGAATCGGGCTTCCAGGAGATCCCGGTCCCGGACAACGTGCCGTCCAGGATCGCTTCTATGATCGTTATGAGGTCCGTTTCCAGGCGGGCCATGATCGGCTGCGTCTCGGGATCGCCGAACCGGGCATTAAACTCCAGGACCTTTGCATCTCCGTTGTCGATCATGAGACCCGCGTACAGCACGCCCTTGAACAGCCGCCCCTCCTTCTCCATGGCCTGCACGGTCGGTATCATGATCGTTTTCATGACCCTCTTCTCCAATTCTTTGGTCACGATCGGCGCCGGAGAATAGGCGCCCATGCCGCCGGTGTTCGGTCCTTTATCCGCGTCGAAGACCCGTTTATGGTCCTGCGAGGACGCCATGGCCACCACCGTCTTTCCGTCGGAAAATGCCATGAATGATGCTTCTTCGCCCTTGAGGCATTCTTCGATCACTACACGGTCCCCTGCCGCCCCGTAGGCCTTCTGGACCATGATAAGGTCCAGGGCCTCGACCGCTTCTTCCACGGTCTCGGCCACCACGACGCCCTTGCCCGCTGCGAGGCCGTCGGCCTTGACGACAATGGGCGCGCCCTTCATGCGTACATACGCCTCGGCCGCTGCCTTGTCCGTAAAGACGCCGTATTCGGCCGTGGGTATATGATATTTCTTCATGAGGTCCTTGGAGAACCTCTTGCTTCCCTCGATCTCGGCGGCCTTGCCGCTGGGCCCGAAAATCCGAAGACCTGCCCTCGTGAATTCGTCCACAATGCCCATAGAAAGCGGTCCTTCAGGACCGACTATCGTGAGATCGACCACCTCTTTCCGGGCAAATGCGAGAAGCCCGGGGATGTCATCGGCCTTGACCGGCACGCACTCCGCAAGCTCTGCAATACCTGCGTTGCCCGGCGCGGCATATATCTTCGTTACCTTCGCGCTCTGCGAAACCTTCCAGACGAGAGCATGTTCTCTCCCCCCGCCGCCTACCACAAGTACCTTCATGAATAACTCCTTGCTGTTACTGATATGCAGGTTGAAGTCTGCGCCTGGCTCTCTCGCAACTACTCCTTCTCACTCCGCACTCCGCATTCCGCACTCCGCACTCGTTTCATCCCCTCGTTCATACTGCCGGTCCTATACCCCTCCAGGTCCAGGCAGACATAAACGTATCCGAGCGTCTTCAGCCCTGCCACGACCTTGCGGTGCCTATCCTCAGCGAGCAGCTGTTTGAAATCATCCTGCTCTATCTCGATGCGCGCCGTGTCCCCGTGGTGCCGGACCCGCACCTGCCTCAAGCCGAGCACGCGAAGATGATCTTCAGCGGCCTGAATGGTCCTTAACAGTTCAGGCGTGATCCTGGTGCCATAGGGTATCCGGGAGGAGAGACATGCGAGCGACGGTTTATCCCAGACAGGCAGGTTCAGCATCCGGGCGCAGGACCTGACATCGTCCTTCGTAAAACCGGCTTCCCGCAGAGGGCTTCTGACTCCGAATTCTCCGGCTGCCCTGTTGCCGGGCCGGTAATCCTTCAGATCGTCCAGGTTCGAACCGTCGAGGATGAAGGGAAAGCCTTCGCTATCCGCGATCTGTTTCAGTTTCCCGTAGAGCTCTTTCTTGCAGAAATAGCACCGTTCGGGCGAATTGGCCGCGAAGTCCTCGGAGGACAGTTCCGCGGTCTGGAGAATACGGTGCCTGACACCGAGAGAACGGGCAAATTGCTGCGCTTCGTCCAACTCGGCCGGAGGATAGGTTTCTGAATCGGCCGTCACGGCGACGATGTTCGGTCCCAGGACATCGGCTGCCGCTTTCAGAAGAAGAGAACTGTCAACGCCGCCTGAGTAGGCTATGACGGCGCACTGCATCTGAAGAAGAAGCTCCCTGAGGCGGTCCCATTTCTGATCCATTGTCATTTTTCGGATAATAACACAGCTGGAGCGGAAGTGTCAATAAAGATAAAGAAATCCGGGCAGTAAGGCATGAGACAGGGGCGGCAATAAACAAACAGAAAAGCCCGGCCAGCCGGAGAGACCGGCTGATCGCGGGCTATTTCTTGCCGGAGGGGGCGATATAACCAAGCTTCGCCGAGAGAGCCCTGCCCGCATCCTGTATCTGGGAAATGAGGCCCCCTTTTTCGAGGCGTTCATCGAGGAGACGAGCGACCGGCGCCACGATGGCTACGGCAGCTATGATGTTCCGGGAAAAATCCTTGACGGGAACGGCGATGCTTCCCACTTCAAGGTCGCATTCCTCATTCTCGACAGCGTAGCCTCTCTCCACGGTTCTCTTCAGATCGGCCATGAGAAGTTCCCGCGTTTTGATGCTTTTTTCTGTCAGCGCCGGAAGCGACGGTTCGGGATAGAGCCGCTCGATCTCGGACGAAGGAAGCACGGCCAGGTGCGCCTTGCCCACGGCCGTGCAGTGCGCCGGAAGCATGGCTCCGATGCGCGATACGGCACGCACCGTCCTGTTCGTCTCGACGCTGTCCATATAGATCACCTTGTTGCCCCGGAGGACCGCCACGACAGCCGTCTCTCCCGAAAGGGACATCAGCTTTTCGATGATGGGACGGGCCTGGCGCCGGCATTCACGCTGTTCGATGAAAATGGATCCGATCTGGAGCGTCTTAGCCCCGAGCCGGTAATTTTCGGTTGTCTTGTTCTGCTCGATATAGCCGCGGTGCTCCAGCGTGGCAAGCAGGCGAAAGACATTGTTCTTGTGCAGCCCGAGCCGCTTAGAAAGTTCGGTAACGCCCAGTTCATCCTCCGTCTTGGTGAACGACTCCAGGATGTCGAGCGCGTGTGATACGGATTGAATCGTGTAGTTTACTTTTTCTCTTTTCGTGACCATTCTGATCGGCTCCTTCGTTTACCTGGCTTTGAACGTGCCGGGCTGCCTTCCCTTGATTACGGGGTAGCCCTTGATCACCCAGTCAGGCATGCCCGCCTGGTAGATCATCAGGTAAGTATACCCCAGTTCCATGGCCGCACCTGCGGCCGTGCGGCTGAGCGTTCAGCCGGCCCCCCTGCAATAGAAAATGATCGGCGTGGACCTGTCTTTCGGAAGACGTTTCGCCTCGATCCTGATCCGTTCAGCCGTTATATGAACTGCACCGGGAATATGCCCGGCCTCATATTCTTCGGGCAGCCGCGTGTCCACCAGCATCACCTTCCGCTTTCCGTCCATCCATGACCTTACTTCCTCCGCTCCGACCACCGGAACTTGAGCCAAAGCTTCTGATCCGAAAAAAAGCAGCAAAGCGATTGCCGGCACTATACGTTTTGCTCTGAACATTAGACCTCCCTAATTTTAAAACAAGTGTTTAATTTTAGACATTAAGAATAATTATGTCAAGAGAAAACAATCCGGTGGAAAAAAGGGGAAACGGGCGATCTAGCTGGAAAAAAGGAGAGTGCCGACGCCGAGGATTATAAACAGCATGCCGGACACGGGCGTGATGTACCTGGGCGGAATGAACTTATGAAGTCTGCCTGCCACGAGGATACCAAGGCCGGCTGCCAGAGTGAGTGCTGTCAGACTGCCCAGGAATACGGACAGGAAGGTCTGATATTTTACGGACAACAGCAGCGTTCCGATCTGCGTCTTGTCGCCCATTTCGGAGATAGCGATCAGGCTCAGGGCTGCCGCGAATCCCGCACCGCTTGACGGGGAGGATCGTTCTTCCCGGTCTTCCTCATCGGTCTTCTTTATGACCATGAAGAGTCCGAACAGGATGAATGCCCATGCCGACAATTGGGTCATCAATTCAGGCGAAAAGAAATCGCCCAGCCCCTTCCCGACCAGGGCCGCCGTGCCTGACAAGAGCGCAAAGGCAGAAAAAGCGCCAAGCAGCACAGGTCTTCCGCCGTAGCGAAGAGCAAGGGTGAAGACCATGAGCTGGGTCTTATCGCCCAGTTCGGCGAGAAAAATGATGCCGAAGGATATGAAAAATATTGTCAGGAATGACATATGCGGTGTCCACCTGTCCGGCACGAGGAGCATTTCATGCCGAATGATGAGGGTTTAAAACGGGCTGCTTATTGTTTCGCCAGTATCTCCTTCTGCTTCCTGATGAGCGATTTGATCCCCTTTTCTCCCAAAGCGAGAAGTCTGCTCAGGTCGGTCTTCGCGAAAGGTTCCCCTTCGGCGGTTCCCTGCACCTCGACGATCTTCCCCGATCCGGTCATGACCAGGTTCATGTCGACCTCTGCCGTGGAATCCTCGACATAGCACAGGTCGAGCAGGGGCTTCCCGTCAACGATCCCGACACTGATCGCAGCCAGGTAATCCGTCACCGGGACCGCTTTGAGCACGCCCGCTTTGCGGATGCCACGGAGCGCATCGATCAGCGCGATATAGGCGCCGGTGATCGATGCCGTCCGCGTTCCGCCATCGGCCTGTATCACATCGCAATCGATCAGTACGGTCCGTTCGCCCAGAGCTTCCCTATCCACGACCGAACGGAGGGACCGGCCGATGAGCCGCTGGATCTCGTGGGTCCTGCCCCCCACCTTGCTCCGCTCCCGGGAGATCCTCTGCCCGGAGGAACGCGGCAACATGGCGTATTCCGCGGTCACCCATCCCGTGCCTTTGCCCCTGAGAAAAGGAGGCACGGAATTGTCGACGGTAGCGGTGCAGATGACCCGCGTATCACCCATCTCGATCAGGACCGAGCCCTCCGCTGTTTTGATATAGTTCCTGGTGATCCTGATCCTGCGGAGCTCGTCCGCTTTCCTGCCGTCGTTGCGCATGAAACCTCCATTTGCTAAAGCAAAGCTATATGTAACCACGGATGAACACGGTAAAGAATAACGACTAAACAGACGGGGCACGATATGAATTATTGACTGGCAGTTTCTCTCCTGATTCATTACAAGAATGGCGAGCAACTTTCTCCGAAACAAACTTGTTGTTTGTTCCTGGCATTAACCGTGTTCATCCGTGGTTACATCAGAACTGAAAGTACTTGGTTCTACTCCTCCCCACGGGCTTCGCGGTTTTCAACATCCTATCCACAAATTGTTTTGCTTTTTCCACAGCCTTTTCCACAGGATTTCCGCCTGCTATCAACACGGTTATGGACGCTGAAAGCAGGCAACCGGTGCCGTGAAAATCGCCTTTTCTCCGGTCTGTGGAAAAACTGACCACCTTTTTGCCGCCGTAAAGCGTGTCTGCGGCCGCCCCCTGCCAATGTCCTCCCTTGATCAGAACGTACGACGGGCCCATATCGAGCAGTTTGCCGGCCGCAAAGTCCATATCCCCTTCAGTTTTTATGATCGATCCCGTGAGCATTTCGGCTTCAGGCAGATTGGGTGTAATGAGCAGAGCGCGCGGAAAAAGGTGCTTCTTCAGAACCGTCATCGCACCCGGCTGGAGCAGGCTCTTTCCGGAACTGGAGCGGAGGACCGGATCAACGACCAGTTTGGTGAGTTTGAATGTTGCCGCGGCACGGGCTATTGCTTCAATATTCCGCCCGGACAGAAGCATTCCGGTCTTGACGGCCTGCGGCCTGATGTCGTCCAGCAGCGCCAGGAGTTGTTGTTTGAACAGGCCCGGACGCACCGGTTCCACCCTGCTGACGCCCCGGCTGTTCTGGACAGTGAGCGCCGAGGGCATAGCCATGCCGAATGCGCCCAGCGCCTGGAACATCTTGAGGTCCAGCTGAATGCCTGCGCCCGAGGAGGGGTCAGAGCCTGCTATGGAGAGGACTTTGATCACGTTTTTCGAACAGTATTGCAAAGAGCGTGAACCGTGCAGCGGATCACGTCAGGAGAATGTTGCTTCCTGATTTTCATTCCGCACTCCGCATTCCGCATTCGTACTATCTCGGCTTACTCCAATTTCAGTTTGATCAGCAGCAGCGGGTCTACCCGTGCGCCCTGCACCCGCACGCCCCAATGCAGATGGGCGCCCGTGGAACGACCGGTAGAACCGACATGCGCGATCACGTCGCCCTTTTTTACCTGCTGGCCCTCCTTGACGAGCACCTTGGAGAGATGAAAGAACATGGTATAAATTCCCTGTCCGTGATCGAGGATGACCGAGTTCCCCGAAAAGAACTGGTCGTCTACCAGGGTAACGGTGCCGTAATTCGGCGCATATACTTCCTGTCCCTCGTCAGCAGCCACATCAACGCCGCTGTGCGGGTTCTTGGTGATGCCGTTGATGATCCGTCGCAGCCCGAACCTGGTCGATATCTCCCCTTCCCGTGGATTGATGAAATTGCCGTTCCAGATACGTTCTGTTTCGTTCGGCCAGATCGCGGCAACCTTCTTCTGTTCCCGATCCGCGCGGGCTTCATTCTCGGGGGAGAGCTCCACCATGTCCTTGGGGAGCGTCAGTCTCTGCACAGGATATTTTTTTTGAACGACCGTCACGGAGTTGGACAACACTTTGTCGCTCGCTGCTATGTGCAGCATATACGTTCCCGGTTCTGTAAAAAGGTCCACGCCGAGGACTGCCGTAAAGGAATCCTTCGCAGGGATGAAGTAAAGCTTCTTGTCGCCGAACTTACCCTCGACGGGCCCCGTGACGCCCGTGACCGTGATGATCACGATATCTCCCGGGCCGGGCTTATCCGGGTTCAAGAGCACGTTCGGTGTTGCTGTTTCTGCAGCGGCGGCAAGCCCGCCCATGGACAGGATCGCCAGAGCGATCAGTACGATCTTGATCTTTTTCATTTTTTCCTTACTTCTGTCTTTTGGTCTTTCTGTTCCTTCTTGAGATAAGCGCTCACGCCTTTCATGGAGCAGAACTCTCCACACATGGTGCAGACATCGGATTCCTTGGGCATGCTCGATTCGCGCAATTTTCGCGACCGCTCGGGATTGATGGAGAGCTCGATCTGGCCCTTCCAGTCCAGGGCCTTGCGCCTGCGCGCCATTTCCTTGTCCCAGTCCAGCGCGCCCTTCACGCCTTTGGCGATGTCCGCGGCATGGGCCGCGATCCGGGACGCTATCACGCCTTC
>MHEA01000108.1 GCA_001805085.1 Nitrospirae bacterium GWC2_57_9 | reverse complement strand
TGAGTGAAGTCGGTGCCGTTGCCCTTGAGGCGTATGGTGTCGCCGACCGAAAGATCGCCGAAATCCAGTTTGACAGCGGCAACTGAAGACTTGTCGAAAAATTTTATCACGGATCCGATGCGCTCTTCCATGTCGTAATGATAGTATAAAAAAGGGGCTAATTCAAGAAAAAAGCCGGTGAGATACATGCCTTGATCTTCCCACGGGCAGGCACCGGCGACTGTCTGTATCTCAATCATCCGGCCGCTTCACGGAAAGAATCGGGTCAGGAGGAGTAAAAATACGCAGCCGAAAACGCCAGTTTTTTATGAGCTTCCGGCTTGACAACATCAGGGAGTGTGAGTATTATAGGCCACGTCAGGGTTAAAAAATGGTTGCACCTCGGGGCGTGGCGCAGCCCGGTAGCGCGTCTGCTTTGGGAGCAGAAAGCCGGAGGTTCAAATCCTCTCGCCCCGACCAATATTTTTCTGAATGCGCCTGTAGCTCAGGTGGATAGAGCAACAGCCTTCTAAGCTGTGGGTCAGGGGTTCGAATCCCTTCAGGCGCGCCATATTTCAAATGCGGAGCGCGGAATAAAAAAATGCGGAACTAGATGTTGTATGCAGAGTATTCGCACAACGCTTTTTTGGTAGTTGACAAAATACGGTTAACAATATAAAATAGGCATTCTATTTTTGTAACATTGATCACGGTGGGCGTAGCTCAGTTGGTAGAGCTCCAGGTTGTGGCCCTGGTGGCCGCGGGTTCAAGCCCCGTCGCTCACCCCAATTTTTGCACAGAGACGGTCGAAGCCGGCCGTCTCTGTCAGTTTTAACGCTTAAAACGCGCCCGTAGCTCAGCTGGATAGAGCGTCGGACTTCGAATCCGCAGGTCGCAGGTTCGACTCCTGCCGGGCGCACCAAGAACAGAACATTCAATTTATTTAAATTACAGTTCTAAAATGCAGTACCGCCTAAACCGTATTGCAACCGTCAGTTTATGCGCCCGTAGCTCAGCTGGATAGAGTGTCGGCCTCCGAAGCCGAAGGTCGTGGGTTCGACTCCCGCCGGGCGCACCAAAAAACGAAGAGAATAAAACGATGTGTGGCGGTAGTAGGAGAAGCCACGACCCAGGGGTTTCAGGGGAAGGATTCCCCTGAGGTTTGGGGGAGAGACCAGAGGGGGGCGAGCCCCCGCTGGGGAGCCCTTTACGGGCGACGGATCGCGGTTCGACGACTTCGGCGCGCACCATAAAAAAAACCGTGTTTTTTTCGCGGAATCTGTAGTTTTTTGTTGCATCCTGCTTCAAAGATAAGTATAATTATCCCGCTTTTGAAGCATTCTCTCAAGTATCACGGGCCGTTAGCTCAGTTGGTAGAGCAGCTGACTCTTAATCAGCGGGTCGAAGGTTCGACTCCTTCACGGCTCACCATAAAAAACTCAGGGAGCAGTGAGCAGCAGGCAGCGTTTCACGGTAGCTGCTTCTACGTTCACTGCTCTCTTTGTTCGTGCGGCGAGAGTGGCGGAACTGGCAGACGCGCCAGACTTAGGATCTGGTGGGCGACCGTGGGGGTTCAAGTCCCCCCTCTCGCACCATAAATAAGGCGGACCAGGAATCTTTTCCCGGATCCGCTTCCTCTTTTGATTCTTCAATCCATAACACCATATCCCAATAAAAGGTGGTATCGTAATGAAAGCCGTCGTAGAAGACATCAGCCCCGTAAAGAAAAAAATCCATATTCAGGTCCCCCCTGATGCCATCGCACAGGAGATGGTAAAGGCGGTTGCCGACATCGCCAAGAAGGCCAAGATACCCGGTTTTCGACCGGGCAAGGCTCCGAAGGCCATTGTGGAACGGCATTATGCCGCCGAGATCGAGTCGGAGGTCATGAACAAGCTGATCTCCGTTTCATACCTGAAAGCTCTCGAAGATCATAAATTGAGCGCCATTGACATGCCGAGCATCACGAACATTTCCCCCTTTGATAAGAACTCTCCCCTGAACTTCACCGCTGTCGTGGAAGTGCGGCCCCAGATAGAACTCGGGCAGTATGACGGCATCGAGGTCAAGGACCAAAGCACCGAGGTGAGCGAGGAGGAAGTGAACCAGACCGTTGACCAGCTTCGGGACATGTACGCGCAGCTTGAAGTGGTCCAGGGCAGATCGCTGGAAAAGACCGACACAGCCATCATCGATTTCGAAGGCTTCCGGGAGGGGAAGTCGATCGAAGGCGCCAAGGCGGCCGACCATATGCTTGCCCTGGGTACTAACAGCCTCATACCGGGGTTCGAAGAGCAGCTGGTCGGGATGAACCAGGGCGAGACCCGCGAGATCAAGGTAAACTTCCCTGCGGACTACAGCAACAAGGAACTTGCAGGCAAGGACGCGGAATTCAAAGTCACTCTGAAAGAGATAAAAAAGAAGGTGCTTCCCGAGGTGAACGACGAATTCGCCAGGGACCTGGGCGGCAACAAGTCCGTGCAGGAGCTGAAGGACGGTATCAAGAAGGACCTTGCCGCGAGGAAGCGCGATGAACTCACGTCGTCGCAGCGGGAGGAGATCCTGAACAAGCTGGTCGAGGCCCATTCCTTCGACGTGCCGACGGGAATGGTGGAGCGCGAACTCCAGTCCATGGCGCGGCAGCAGGCGACAAGGCTGGCGCGGCGGGGGATGGATGTAAAATCCTTTGACGTCACCAAATTCCTTCAGGAAAACAGGGCGCTTGCGGAAAAGAGGGTCAAAGGACTTCTGCTGCTCGATGTCATTGCGGAAAAGGAAAACATCCAGGTGAGCGACCAGGAAGTGAACGGGGCGATCGCCGTGATGGCCAAGTCGGCAGGGCAGACCGTGGACGCTGTTAAAAAATACTATGAATCCCTCGACGGCGGACTGGATAATCTGCGTTCATCGCTGGTCCATGAAAAGACCCTTGGTCTATTGCTTTCCAAGGCAAAGAAGAGTTATAATTAGCAAGTTTCTGAGGCAAGTCTCCTGTTGCTGCGCTTGTTTCAGGAAAAGCTACTATTCAGCTCAGTTAAGGAGAAACATTTTATGTCGTTGATCCCGATGGTAATAGAACAAACGAGCCGCGGCGAGCGGGCGTATGACATCTACTCGCGGCTTTTGAAGGACCGTATCATTTTTCTCGGCACGCCGATCGATGATATCGTCGCGAATACCGTGATCGCCCAGCTGCTGTTCCTCGAGGCGGATGATCCGGATAAGGACATCTATCTCTATATCAATTCCCCGGGCGGCATTGTAACGGCCGGTCTCGCCATCTACGATACCATGAACTACATCAAATCACCGGTCTCGACCATCTGCATCGGGCAGGCGGCAAGCATGGGTGCGCTGCTGCTCTGCGCCGGAGCAAAGGGGAAACGCTTCTCGCTTCCCAATGCCCGCATCATGATCCATCAGCCTCTCGGCGGTTTCCAGGGCCAGGCTACGGACATCGAGATCCATGCCCGCGAGATCCTGAAGATGAAGGATACCCTGAACAAGATCATGGCCAACCATACCGGCCAGCCGCTTGAAAAGATCCATACGGACACGGACCGCGATTTCTTCATGTCGGGCGAAGATGCAAAACAGTACGGGCTTGTAGACGAGGTGATAGCGAAAAAGGCGCCTCGTGGTGCTGTAAAGGAGAAGTAACTGTATGACCGACAAAGAGAAAAAAGAACACGCCGCACCGCTCAAGTGCTCTTTCTGCGGAAAAGGCCAGGAAGAGGTCAAGAAACTGATTGCCGGCCCTTCGGTTTTCATCTGCAACGAATGTGTTGATCTCTGCAACGAGATCATTGCCGAGGAGTGGGAAGAGACAAAGGAAGCCCGCGCGCCCCGGCTGCCCAAGCCGGCAGAGATCAAGCGCACCCTGGACGAGTATGTCGTAGGCCAGGAACGGGCAAAAAAGATCCTGTCCGTTGCCGTGCATAATCATTACAAACGCATCGGGGTCCAGCAGGAGATCGGCGACGAGGTGGAGCTCCAGAAGAGCAATATCCTGCTGATCGGCCCGACCGGAGTCGGCAAAACGCTGCTTGCCCAGACGCTGGCCCGCATCCTCGACGTTCCCTTCACGATCGCCGACGCCACGACGCTGACCGAAGCAGGATACGTCGGCGAGGACGTAGAGAACATCATTCTGAAGCTGCTCCAAAGCGCCAACTATGATGTCGAACGGGCCCAACGCGGCATCGTCTATATCGACGAGATCGATAAGATCAGCAGAAAGTCCGAAAATCCGTCCATAACACGCGACGTTTCCGGCGAAGGGGTGCAGCAGGCCCTCCTCAAGCTTATCGAAGGCACTGTTGCCAGCGTGCCTCCTCAGGGCGGCCGGAAGCATCCGCACCAGGAGTTCATTCAGGTGGATACCAAGAACATCCTGTTCATCTGCGGCGGAGCCTTTGTCGGACTCGATAACATCATTGAACAGCGTGTCGGCCAGAAGGCCATGGGATTCGGCGCCGATATCCAGAGCAAGAGCGAACGGAAACTGAGCGAGATCCTTGCCAACCTTCAGCCGGGAGACCTCCTGAAGTACGGCCTCATCCCCGAATTCATCGGGCGTATGCCGGTGGTGGCTACCCTGGAGGAGCTCGATGAACATGCACTGATCGATATTCTGACCCGCCCGAAGAACGCGTTGATCAAGCAGTATCAGAAGCTGCTCGCCCTGGAAGGATGCAAGCTCCGATTCAACGACGACGCACTGGTTGCCGTGGCCAAGAAGGCCATCAACCGAAAGACCGGGGCACGCGGCCTCCGGGCCATCCTGGAAGACGTCATGCTGAACGTGATGTACGATATCCCGTCCCAGCCCGGCATCCGGGAGTGCATCATCAATCAGGAAGTGATCAACGAAGGAGCGGAACCGCTCTTGATCTACGAAAAGATAGCTTAGAACCATAAGCCGTAAGCACCGGAACCAGACCACGGGAACGTGGTCTGGTTCTTTTTCTCCCCTGAGACTAGTTCTTTTGTTTCGCATTTCCTCGTTTTCCTGTTCATCAAAAAAGGACTTATGAAAGTAGTTTCCGCTGAATTCGTTATCAGTGCGGTCAGACCGGAACAGTTCCCCAGGGACCGCAAACCCCAGATCGCCTTTGCCGGCCGTTCGAATGTCGGCAAATCGTCCGTCATTAACGCCCTGCTCCACAGGAAGAACCTCGTCAAGACGAGCGCCACCCCGGGAAAAACCCAGCTCATCAATTTTTTCGTTATAAATGAAAGCCTCTATTTTGTCGATCTGCCGGGCTACGGCTATGCAAAAGTACCGCAGGCGGTTACCGATGCCTGGGCCCCCATGATCGAGGGGTACTTCAAAGACTCCCCTCGGCTGGCTGGTGTCGTTGTGCTTTTGGACAGCAGGAGAGTTCCCGACGAGCGCGATATCCGCTTGATCGAATGGCTGAAACAGTACAATATCCCCGCCATTTATGCATTGACGAAGGCCGATAAGCTGAACAGACAGGAATCGGAACGAGCAAAGCGGGAGATGCCGTCCGAACTGAGCCTGTCCCATTCCGTGGTGCTCACGTCTGCCAAAAGCGGGCAGGGGATCAAGGAA
>MHEA01000107.1:8553-8653 GCA_001805085.1 Nitrospirae bacterium GWC2_57_9 | reverse complement strand
ATCGCTGCGGGCCACGTCTTCTGCATCTACCTCAAGAACGCCTTTCCCGTCAATGTGCTGAATCCCATCAAGAACTGCCCCGAGGTCTGCCGGATCTTCT
>MHEA01000107.1:6534-8538 GCA_001805085.1 Nitrospirae bacterium GWC2_57_9 | reverse complement strand
CGCTCGAGGTGGTAGTGGCGTCCACAACGCAGGGAAAGGGGATCCTGGGTGTGATCGACGGTTCATCGCCCAAGGGTGTCGAGAAGCAACCCGACAAGACGCTGCGGAAGGAGTTTTTGAGGAAGATCGGGTATAAACTGTAAACTGCGCACTCGGCGGTTCTTGTACCCAGTTGTTACGACAGTGATGTTGCATTTTTTTCTGCATCGCCCGTCGCAGGGTCATCGCATGTATATGCAGGGCGCTTTGGGAAAGGCAAAGACATAAAGCCAGTTCCTGATTTAGCTTTCTTCGTGACTTCGTGGCTTCGTGTGAGACCAGCAGAGTTGATATTTATCCGCCCTTCGCATATTATAGGATAAGACCATCAGCCAAATCCGTGTCTCTCTGCGAGATCAAAGCCTGATCAATCCTACACCATGATCCGAAACCATCCCCCCGGCCTCTACGTCCTGTTCTTTACCGAAATGTGGGAGCGCTTCTCCTACTACGGGATGCGGTCCCTCCTGGTCTACTACATGATCAAGCACCTGCAGTTCACGCAGGAGCGGTCGTCCGAGATCTACGGGCTCTATACCGGGTTCGTCTACTTCACCCCGCTCTTCGGCGGCATGCTGGCCGACCGGCTCCTGGGCCAGCGCCGGACGGTGATCCTGGGGGCGGTGCTCATGGCCATCGGCCATTTCCTGATGGCCTTTGAAAGCCTGTTTTACCCGGCCCTCCTGTTTCTGATCCTCGGAAACGGCGCTTTCAAGCCGAATATCTCGACCCAGGTAGGCGCGCTCTACGCTCCCGGCGACCACCGCCGCGACCGCGCGTTCAGCCTGTTCTATATGGGCATCAATCTCGGCGCCTTCTTTTCGCCCCTCGTCTGCGGCACCCTGGGCGAGAGGATCGGGTTCCACTGGGGTTTTGGCGCGGCCGGTGTGGGCATGGTGATCGGGCTGCTCGTGTATCTTTCAGGCCAGAAGCATCTTGCCCCGGACCTGATCATGCAGAAGCAGGGGGCGGGGCAGCCGAAGCCCGTAGAACCCATGACGCGCCAGGACTGGCTCAAGATCGGCGCCATCTTCGCCATGATGTGCCTTACCATCGTTTTCTGGAGCGTGTACGAGCAGCAGGGCAACACCATGGCGCTCTGGGCCGATGCGAACACGGACCGGGTGATCCTGGGCTGGGAGATGCCTGCCTCGTGGTTCCAATCCTTCAATCCCCTCATGATCTTCCTGTTCGTTCCGCTGCTCAATATCTTCTGGGGATGGCAGGACCGCCGCGGCAAAGAACCTTCGAGCATCGCCAAGATGGGCATAGGCTGCCTCCTGCTTTCCATGGCTTTCCTGATCCTGATCCCGCCGGCCCGGGAACTGGCAGTGAATCCGAAGGCGAGTCTCTTGTGGCTGACCGCCTGCACCTTCGTGCTCACGCTCGGTGAAATCCATCTTTCCCCGATCGGCCTCTCGCTCGTTACCAAGATCGCCCCCGCCCGTATCGTCTCGATGATGATGGGCGTCTGGTTCCTCTCGAGCTTTTTCGGCAACTACCTGTCGGGCTATCTCGGGACGTTCTGGGAGAAGATGCCGAAGGAGCAGTTCTTCCTGCTCATGTTCGGTCTGTCCTTCGCGGCGGGACTGGCGTTCTTTGCCCTGCTCAAGCCGCTGCAGAAAGCAATAGGAAGGTAAGGACGACGGGGAGAGGCCGACTAGATTCGACTAAAGGCGACGAAAGTCGACGAGAGGCGAGAAAGTCCGACTGAGAGGCGACAGTAAAAGGCTGACGAGAACCGACTGAAAAGCGACGAGGGGCGAGAGAGTCCGACCGAAAAGCGACTAGGAGCGACTAGGAGCGACGAAATTCGACGAGTTCTCGAATTCTGGCCGGTGGTTTATCGCCTTGTAGCCTATGTCGCTTCTCGTCGGGTCACGTCGGTTCTTGTCGATCTTAGTCTGCCTCGCATTTCGTCGGGTTACGTCGGTACTTGTCGGTTGTAGCTTGTGTCGCTTCTCG
>MHEA01000107.1:5454-6520 GCA_001805085.1 Nitrospirae bacterium GWC2_57_9 | reverse complement strand
GTGTCGCTTCTCGTCGGGTCACGTCGGTACTTGTCGGTCTTAGTCTGCCTCGCATTTCGTCGGGGTCACGTCGGTTCTTGTCGGTCTTAGTCTGCCTCTCATTTCGTCGGGTCTCGTCGGTCCTAGTCGGTTTCAGACGGATTCTCGTCGGTTCAAAGCATCACGCCGCTGCACCCCGCTCCTTCAGCCGGAGATACTTTTCCAGGTCGCTGATAAGTTCGCCGTACCGCTCCTGCGTAAAGTTCCGGTCGAACTCGCGCAATTCTTCCAGCATGGCTGCCTGTTCTTGGTCGCTCAGATACTTCATGGACTGGAGGAAGAAACGCCTGTCCTCTTTTTCAACATGGGCAGGGTACCATTTGAGCAGCAATTCCATATAGCGCACGATCTCCTCCACCGTCACATGCGCCTGTTCCCGGTATCTGACGATCTTTTCCAGCTTCTCGATTACGCTTCTCGCGCGGCTGTGCTCATCCCGCAGTTCCCCCATGACCTTTCGGTCTTCCCCGGACAAGGCTTTTGCATCAAGGGTCTTGAAGAGGATATCCTCCTCCTTGCGGTGGTGGTATTCATCGATGTAGGTTCTAAAGAAATCCACGCTGATCCTGATCGCGCCGTAATCAACCTGTCCGGTCTTGAAGATGCGCTGACGCTCCCGTGCAAATACGCTCAGCATTCGTTCTATGGTCCTGTGTTCGATCATCAGAGGTGCAATGGGTTTCATAAACCGCTCCTTGCTGTTCGTTCTTGTCCCGTGCGAAAGCCGGGAAGACATGCTTATGAAAAGCGTACCACACTAGAGGCAATTAAGAATTGAGGATTATGAATTAAAAATGAAAGTCTGCTGATTCATCCGTCAATGAAGCCACTGAATTAACCATTCCTCATTCTTAATTCCTAATTGATTCACTTGATTTTTCCCTGTTTCTATACTATTGTACTTCAGTATTTCGCGCGCCCGTCTTGTTTCATTCTTCCTTACCTCTGAGGCCCCCCGACCATCAAACGGCTGTTGTCACCCTGCAGCAGGTATACCATGAACGTTCTGGTCCTGGAATTTACCGAT
>MHEA01000107.1:4641-5406 GCA_001805085.1 Nitrospirae bacterium GWC2_57_9 | reverse complement strand
GACTGCGGCTGCCCCGCCTGTATTACCTGGACCTGCTCGAAGAAGCGCGGAAGGTGCATATGGAATGGGTCTTCCGCGAGGGCGTGGATTTCATCTGCGACAACTGCAAATCCTTCACTGTCCCTGCCAAGGGGCTCTATCTCGCACTCACGAAGATCCACGCTCGCTCATTGGACTTCTATGATGAAGATCCCGTCCGGAAGCATTTGGTCGAAACCTTCTGCATGACGGACGAGCTGTGGAAGGCATACGGCGAGGGAAGGCTCGGGCATATACCGTTCGTCTATACCGAGCGGGGCGAGCTGGTCTGGGACCAGGAGGAAGGACCGGAGATGCTGTCCTGCGATGAAGTGGTCTTCAAATTCCGGCCAAAGTGCGTTTGCGACGGCATCTACAAGAGGATGTATGAGAACATCAATTGAGAGGGCAGATATTTAAAAAGGGGGAGAGGACAATGAGCGAAGAAAAGGAAAACATCGTAACAACGAGAGGGCCCTGGACGTGCGTGCAAAAGGTGAAGTCGAAAGGTCGATCGTTCTACGTCAATGTCATCTGCCACAATGAACCGCCCAAGGAAGCCGTGGAACTGGCCGGCGGCGTTTGCGCAAAGGCGCGCTGTCTCGAGAAACCGGTCACGTACCGGCAGATCAAGTTCAAAGACGGGCATCGGGGCTATGAGTTCAGCTGCAAGAAGCATTTGCCGAAGCAGGCATAGAAACAGGGCCCTTCTGTCCGGGGCCTATCACCTGAAGGAGTCCACGCAGC
>MHEA01000107.1:4418-4623 GCA_001805085.1 Nitrospirae bacterium GWC2_57_9 | reverse complement strand
GAGAAAATAGTAGTCGTGAGGAATTTGAAGTCCCATTTTGGAACATCAAGATGGGGGGCGGGACGCGGAAGGCGCTGTGGATGCTCCAAAACGCACCCTGAAGGGTGCGGCTCAAAACCGGAAATATACGCTACGATTTGGTAGCCGCCCGTCGATGTTCAATACTGTCGCCGTGTCGCCTTCACCTCGATTTTAGTCGGTAATC
>MHEA01000107.1:4073-4377 GCA_001805085.1 Nitrospirae bacterium GWC2_57_9 | reverse complement strand
TCAGGCAGAAGCAGCCCGGGGAAAGAGTCCTTGAATATTGGTATCCCGGAACAGGTGAACATAATAAAATTCAGGATGTATAAAGTCAATAGTTTGTCGCTATAATTATGGATTCTCGAACAGTTTGAATTTGAGTCAGGTTTTTTGAGCAAAAATAAAAACCCTTTACCGCGGAGACGCGAAGGGCGCGAGGAAAGATTAATCAAAAAAGGCTCCTGGTTATACTCCTGGTCCTAATAGGGGAATAAGAATTTGACCAGGTCCCCCTGCGCGCCTGGTTCCAAGATGTTCGTCTTTTCATCGG
>MHEA01000107.1:713-4060 GCA_001805085.1 Nitrospirae bacterium GWC2_57_9 | reverse complement strand
TCGTTTAAGGTTCTCGTCGCCCTTTCATTCGACTCTACGTCGGTTCACGTCGGCTTTGGTCGCTTCTAGTCGGTGGCCGTCACTTTGGCAGATTTTCAGAATTGAGGGGCAGTGCTGCCCGCGTGGGAGAAGAACAGCGCCGGGGTTGAAGGGAAGGCAGTAATTCCGTCGAATTATAACGCAAGATTATCAAGTTCCGGAATCCGGACTTATGAGTCGTCTTTTGCAGGAGTCGCTTATGAGCACGCTCATCCGAATTTCCCTTGCATGTTTTCTCCTTCTTTCCCTTGGCGCATGCAGGGATGCCGGCCAGACCTCGAATGACATCGATCTGAGCGCGGCCAACCTTCTTCCGGCCAGGAGCAACCATACGGCCGTTTGGACCGGGACCGAGCTGATCCTGTATGGAGGGGTCGCCAAGGGCGTTGTCTCGTCCCAGCCTGGAGGCTTGTACGCTGCCGACTACTCCACGCCGAACGCCGTTTTTGCATACGAGCCCGGGTCCGATTCCTGGACCCTGATCCGGGAAGAGGCCACGACCAGGGCCGGGCACAGCGCGATCTGGACAGGAACGGAGATGATCGTCTGGGGCGGCATCACGACGAGTCCGATCGGATCGGCAACAGCGATCAATACCGGGACCCGGTATGATCCCGCGACAGGCCTCTGGTCATCGGTCAGCACGACCAACGCACCGTCTCCTCGCGGACTGCACACAGCGCTCCGGGCGAATCCCGTTTCGGCCCCGTCCGGGACCGCGGTCATGATCGTCTGGGGCGGGACGAATGCGACGGGAAGCCAGGTCTACAACGACGGCGGCCGCTACGACCCGGTGTCCGACGTCTGGACCTCGCTGTCCGCGACGAACGCTCCTGCCGAGCGAATGGGGTATTCCGCTGTCTGGACGGGAAAAGAGATGATCGTCTGGGGCGGGATCACGTACAACGCTTCGGGCGGCGTTACCTATTACAACAACGGCGGCCGCTACGATCCCGCTGCCGACACCTGGACACCGGTCTCCACGCTCGGTGCGCCCACGGCCCGTCAGGGCCATATCGCCGTATGGACCGGGACGGAGATGCTCCTGTTCGGGGGCTTCGATCAGCCGAGCAACGGGCTGCTGCTCATGAACGGCGGCAGGTACGACCCTGCCACGGATACGTGGTCGCCCCTGCTCCACAATTCGTCGTGGCCCTACTACGAGACATGGGGAGACACCCTCAGGGGTGCCTGGACCGGGACCGAGCTGATCGTGCTGTCAAGCTCGTTCCAGGGCCGCTACAACCCGTCGTCCCAGACCTGGAACGATTCCGGCCCGTACTTCTCGCGGTCCGCATCCACCGCCGCCTGGACCGGGACCGAGCTGATCCTGTGGGGCGGCCGGGACCTCAACGGCGCCTGCTACAATACGGGCATCCGGTACAACCCCTCGACGAATACAACCACGCGAACAGCGGTGCTCTATCACTGAGGAGCGAGCCATGATCCCTGCAAGAATTTTTCTCATACTGTTCCTGCTCCTGGCCGCTGCCAGGGCCGATGCCGCAAACGTGGAAGCGCTCGTGGGCGGCGGGACCGCATCGAGTGAGGACTCGTCAGCCGATTTCTTCCAGGTGCGCGTAAGGGCGGTGCATGCTCTCCTGGCAAGGCTCGATGCCTTCGCAGGACTGGAGTATACGCAGTCCGAAGAGACCGATGGGGATGATTATTACTACTCCAGCTCCAACGACGTCAGATTTTCCTTTTACTATCCTGCTGCCGCGCTTGGCCTTCGCTTCAAACCGGTCGTGCGCGACAAGATCCAGCTTTACCTGGCGCTGGGAGCGGTTGCCGGAAGGGTTTATTACGAGACGGACTTCAGCCACTCGCACCTGACGCTGTTATCCGAGGACAAGGACAGCGCGTATTTCATCGTCCCCCGGTTCGAGATGGGCCTGAACCACAGGATCAGCGAGCGAACGACCTTGATCGCCCAGGGCGGCGCCACGGGAGCGCTTCCCGCCTTCAATGCCGTAGCAGCCAACAAAAAGACGGGTGTCATCGAGGATGTGACGGTGAACAACCGGGGATATATGTTCGGTTTCATGCTCGGGGTGCGGTACAAATACTAGGACCGACGCGGGGAAAGGGTCATGGAGTCACCACTGCAACGGCCGCTGCCCTTAACCTGATGGGTGCTGGAACAGTAAAGACTGATACCTTAACCGAATGAAACTGCGCAGGTAAAGTAATCGATAACTGCGGCCCAATTTGCGTCCTCTCCAATCTTCCTCTCATGTAATCCAAATCACATACCGCAGAAGCAAGAAGAACTAAAGTACCAGCAACAAAAAAACAGATAGCCGATAATACTCAACCATTCGCGAGGATGGGGCGGAAAACCTTCAGGATCTCTTTGAGACAGCCGGGTTGCCGAAATATCTTATTTCCGGCGCCCGGCTTTTTTATTTCCGATAGCCTCCAGTGCCGGGAAAGGAGGTAGCCTTCCCTTGAGCCGGAGGTCTTCGCTATTCCAAAACCTCTATTGTCACAAGTCATAGTTACTTGAAAAAAAGAAGCACGTTGGTATACGCAGAAATCGATTATTTGATTTGAGGAGGTTCGAACATGAACAAAAGATTCCTGAATATGGTCCTGGTTTTAGCAGCATCAGCCGGTATCGCGCTTTCCGGCTGCGGAGGCGGTTCATCGGGTACCGCCGATTCTTCGCACACGCTGTCCGGCGTTGTGTCTGCATCGGAGCCGGTATCGGGATCGGTGACGCTGCAGGATTCCTCCACTCCCGCTGCAAAGCAGACAACCCGGTCGGACGAGGACGGCAAGTATTCCTTCGAGATCAGCAGGCTCAAGGCCCCTTTCATCCTGAGCGCCGAAGCCCCTGCATCGGGAACAACGGGCACCGTGACGATGTACTCTTTTGCGGAAGGCGCCGGCAGGGCGAACATCAACCCCTTCTCGCATGCAACGGTTGCAGCCGCAGCCGAACTGTCCGATGACGACGAAATGCACGAAAGCCGGAACCGGATGGAACGGATCAGATACAATCACAAGTCCGTCATAAAGGCCCTGAAGGCAAAGCTTGCCCCCTTGTTCGTGCAGTACGGGGTCACCGGGGACCCGGTCAATGACGACTACGATTCCGATCGCGACGACGATGATTCCGACCGTGAGCACAGGGACAGGGAACGGCTGGATGCATTGTTCTCCGATGTCAAGATCTCGATCGACAAGGGCAATATCCTGGTCACGAACAAGCAGACGGGCGGCGTGATCTTCAAGGCTTCCGTGAGCAACATCGACGGAGGAACGTTCTACCCCGGGAACCTGCCCGGCGGTTCTTCAGGGAC
>MHEA01000107.1:466-630 GCA_001805085.1 Nitrospirae bacterium GWC2_57_9 | reverse complement strand
CGCCTGCAGGCTGCACGGGAACGCCGTACCTGTCCCGGACCTGCACCTATGTGCCTCCGGTCACGACCTGCAACTCCTTCACCTATTCGGCCTGGGGCGCTTGCCAGTCAAACAACACGCAGACCAGGACCGTGCAGACGTCGTCTCCCGCAGGCTGCACCGGA
>MHEA01000106.1:5058-5628 GCA_001805085.1 Nitrospirae bacterium GWC2_57_9 | reverse complement strand
GCGAAGCTGAAGCATATTTCGATCAAGGGGCTGATGACCATCCCGCCGTTCCTGGACGATCCCGAAAAGGTGCGGCCCTATTTCAGGAAGCTTCGTGAGCTCCCGAAAAGCATTGCGAAAGAGAGCATTCCCGGCATGTCGATGCAGGAACTTTCCATGGGCATGAGCGGCGATTTCGAGGTCGCTATCGAAGAAGGCGCCACCATGGTGCGGGTCGGTACGGCGATATTCGGGGAGAGATTGTAACAGTTCGGAGTGCGGAGTGAAAAGCAAACAGGAGGCGGCATGACCATGCAGAATAAAATAGCATTCCTCGGCGGCGGGAACATGGCGGAGGCGTTGATCAAGGGCATGATCGTGTCGGGTACGGTCAAAGCGGAGCAGGTGATCGTGAACGACGTCTCGGCTGACCGGCTGGAGCATCTCAGGAAGACTTATGGTATCATAATCGACAAGAGCACAAAAGAGGCGGCAGACCGGGCGGACATCGTATTTCTCTCGGTGAAGCCCCAGGTAATTGACGTGGTTCTGTCAAAGATCGCGCCTGTTGCGGACGAGAAAAAGCTGGTG
>MHEA01000106.1:0-4990 GCA_001805085.1 Nitrospirae bacterium GWC2_57_9 | reverse complement strand
GAGGGTCATGCCCAACACGCCCGCTTTGGTTCTTGCCGGCGCCGCAGGTGTTGCCGGCGGATCAACGGCGACACCGGAAGACATGGAAACGGCGCAGCAGCTGCTCGGAGCGGTCGGCAGGTCCGTCGTAATCGAGGAAAAACTGATGGACGCCGTGACCGGGCTTTCGGGCAGCGGCCCCGCGTACGTGTTCGTGATCATCGATGCCCTGTCCGACGCGGGCGTGAAGGCGGGGCTGCCGAGGCCCCTTGCGCTCGAGCTCGCCGCCCAGACCGTATACGGAGCGGCAAAAATGGTGCTCGAGACCAAGGAGCATCCCGCCAAATTGCGCGATATGGTGACGTCCCCGGGCGGCACGACGATCGAGGGGCTGCATGCACTCGAAAAAGGAAAGCTCCGGGCCACGCTGATGAACGCCGTGGAAGCGGCAACGGCGAGAAGCAAGGAACTGGGAAAGTGAATGGAAAAAGCGACGAAAACCGACAAGGACCGACAAGAAACGACAGTGACTCTTCGCTTGGCCGGCTTTGTGGTCGATTTTAGTCGAATCTAGTCGTCTTTTGTCGCATTTCTGTCGATTTAAACAGGGAGGAATCATGTTCGTGCTTGGCAATGTCATTCTGGGGATCGCAAAAGTACTCGACGTCGTGCTGAACATCTATATGTGGGTCATCATCATCCGGGCGCTCATCTCCTGGGTGAACCCGGACCCCTATAACCCGATCGTCCAGATCCTGACGAAGATGACGGAACCGGTGCTCGCGCCCATACGAAAACTGGTGCCCGCGTACAAGATCGGCATCGATTTTTCGCCGCTCATCGCCATACTCGTCATCATCTTTCTGCAATATGCGCTGATCAACACACTCTATCGCATCGGCCAGGGCATGGGGTAGATTGCCCGGGGCCGCGGGCCGGGGAGGCGACCACATGAATATCACACCGCTCGACATACAGCAGAAACGGTTCCACACTTCGTTCCGCGGGTACCAACGCACCGAAGTGGACAACTTCCTTGACCTGGTGCGGGAGGAGATGGAAGAACTCCTGCGCGAAGTGACCGAGCTCAGGGAGTTCCGCCAGACCTACGATCAGCGGTTGCATGAGCTCAACGAAAGAGAGGAAACGGTCAAGAACACCGTGATCATGACCCAGAAGCTGGCCGAGGACATGAAAGAGAACGCCCGCCGGGAAGCGGCGGTCATCGTCAAGGACACGGAGATCCGAAGCCAGAAGATCCTTGGCAGCACGCAGGAGGAGAAGGTAAAGCTGGAGGCGGAGCTCCACGAGCTGAAGAGGCGCAAGCACCACTTCCTGCAGGATGTGAAAAAGGTGATCGAGATGCACCAGGAGATGATCAGCTTCGAGGAAAGCGGCCAGGAGCAGCAGGGTGAACAGGCAAAAGAGTAAAACAGCCGACACCTGCACCCTTTCGGTCCGCATCCAGCCCCGGGCGTCGAAGAACGAGATCAGCGTGATGGAGGACGGCGGGCTCAAGATCAGGCTTACAGCGCCTCCCGTGGACGGCGCGGCCAACGAAGCTCTGATCCGGTTCCTGGCTGATACCTTTAGCGTAACCAGGTCGCAGGTTGAGATCGTTTCCGGCCATACTTCAAAGAACAAGATCGTCAGGATCGAAGGCATCAGCAACGGCCAGGTGGAAGAAATGTTGAATAGGGTTCCAGGTAGAGCAAAGAAATTATCTCACCGCTAGGACGCGAGGGAAGGCAAGGACTGACGTCTGGGTTTAAAGCTGATGAAAAGGTTGGATTCTCGTTTTCCTGGCGACCTTCGCGCCATCGCGGTAAACTGGTTTTGTTAAGAATTCGGGTGATAGGCTTTTGGCTGTTGAATAAGGCGGGGAAATAGAGTAATATACAATCTTAGGAAATCCGAATATCGAAATTCAAATGATCGAAAGAGGGTCTAGGATTTCGAGCTTCGATTTCGAATTTGTAGTAAAAAGGGGGCGACAGGTTTCGACGGGGACACGGAGGTCAGGAGTTGCATGCCGAGGTGCCATGGGGTCTCGTTAAACACATGGCAAAACACAACTGCCAATAACGAACTGGCATACGCAGCCTAATTAACTAGGTCGCGCGTCTCCCGGCTGCCGCCCGAGCGGTCGAAGGGATGTCACAATTCGGGCTGGTCTTTCCGTTCCGTCCGGGGCGGTAAGATAAGAAATACCGGGCTGGCCGATTCCGGAGCTTTCCCCGAGGCGCCGGAAGAGGTGAGAAACTAAACGAGGGGAAAAGCATGTATGAGCTTCTGGCTGAAGGTTTTCGGACGTGGGTTCGAATCCCACCGCCTCCACCAATTCTTAGTCCAGCACAATCCAGCGAAGTGCAAAAGCCCCTTGAAGGGGCTTTTGCTTTTGGTGCCGAACTAAACGGTCTGCTATCCCCATACGGCCGTTGCCTTCCTTGCAAATGTTTCTCTTAATAAACCGAATGTTTTGGTAAGTACAGTGCGACCTGTTTACAAGCTTGACAATCGCTTTTTCAAATGTTACATTTTGATACTTAACTCCTAAAATCCTTACTACTTTGCTCAGAGCAAACCCCGGGAAACCGGGGGGCGCAGAGCCACGAAGCTAAATAAACCAGTAACCATTACCACCGGTTCTGCTGTTTATATGCTAGTCGAGCCGCCAAAGAATACGATTTTTCTGGCGGCTTTTTTTGTTTTACCTATGGGTTACCATGAATACTTACTTTGCCCGGAGCATACCCCGGGGGGACGCAGAGCTACGAAGCTGAATAAAACAGTACCCCATTATGAACCGTTCCTCTTATTTAAGGTCATCTGCTGTTTTATAAGCTCGTTGAGCCGCCAGAGAATACGACTTTTCTTTGGCGGCTTTTTTAAGTTTACTATGCAACACGGTCGTACCAGGAGGCAATCATGTTCATCCTTTTAAGAGGATTAATTCTATCCCTTGCGATGTTGATGCTGAGCTTCCCTGCCTATGCGGAGGAAGTCTCCAGGGAACAGATCAAGAGCCTGGATGAGCAGGTCCAGGAAATCAAGAGCGATGTTCTCAGTATCGCGGCGCAAATGAGTCTGCTCGAAGAGAAGCTGCTGTATCCATCCGATACCCAGGTTGCGGTCTTTGTGTCGTTGGACAACGCCGCGAAATTTCGCCTCGATTCAATGGAGATTCAGTTGGACGGGAAACCGGTCGCGCAGCACCTCTATTCTTTGAAAGAATTCGAAGCATTGCAGAAGGGTGGAATGCAGCGCATCTATGCCGGCAATATCAAATCCGGCGGGCACGACCTGCGGGTACTCCTGAACGGAAAAACCGCGGCCGGATCCGGTCTCCGCAGGACAGAAACCTTCAAGTTCAGCAAGGATGTGGGACCCAAGATGCTGGAAGTTCGCCTGGTTGATTCCGGTGCTCAAATTATCACACTCAGGGATTGGTAGCGCATGTTCAGATCGTTTGTATTGCTGGCTTCCCTGCTGCTTGCAGCGCCTGCACTCGCGGCCGGCATAGCCACATCGGAAGACCTGAAGGACCTCTATTATTACGGCGACGCCCTTTATTACGCCTACCAGGGCGAGTGGTTCGAGGCAATTGCCCGGCTCGATGCCCGACAGGTTCAATCCCGTGAGCTCGACGCATCAGCGCTTGACTCGATTTTCAGCCACACCGGCCGGGCCGTGGGTGATCTCGAGCTGAACTACCGGATGCATCAGCGCGCCGGGCGCGCCATGAAGGCGGTGATCGAGGGCGATGTCGAGGACGACCTGCGCAACGACGCCATTTTCCGCCTGGCCCGGATGTACTTCCAGAAAGACCAGGCGGAAAAGGCATCGCAAATCGTCGAACGCATCCGCGGCAACCTTCCCGCAAACATTCTCCCCGATCTGGCTTTTTTGCGCGCGAATATCGCTATGGCCCTCGGTCGCAATGCCGAGGCCGTCCGCCTTCTGAAAGACCTGCAGGGTGAGAAAAGTCTGGAAGGATTCAGTCCTTACAATCTGGGGATAGCACTGCTGAGGAACGGCAACGAGCAGAATGGCCGGGAGTATCTGGACCGTACCGGCCGGATCGAAAGCGACGATCCGGCCACGCTGGCGATCAAGGACAAAGCCAACCTTGTCCTCGGGGAAAAGCTGTTGAGTGAAAATAATTTCGAGGCCGCCAAGGAAGTGCTCGACAGGATGCGCCTCAGCGGGCCGTTTTCCAACCGGGCTCTGCTCAGTTCGGGCTGGGCCGACGCCTCCCGGGAACGGTTCGAAAATGCCCTGGTGCCGTGGAGCATTCTGGCCGAACGGGACGTCACGGACTCCGCGGTCCAGGAAGCCCTGCTCGCCGTCCCCTATGCCTACAGCAAGCTCGGTGTCTACAGCACCGCGGCGCTGAAGTATGAAACGGCCCTGGAGGCGTTCGGCAGGGAGATCGACAAACTCAACGCCTCGATCACCAGTATCCGCGAAGGCAAATTTCTCAAGGGCCTGGTGCGGGAGGAGCTGAAGCAGGATACCAACTGGGTTGTCAGGCTGCGCAAGCTGCCGGAAACGCCCGAGACATTCTACCTGCTCGACCTGATGGCCTCCCATGATTTCCAGGAATCACTGAAAAATTATCTCGACCTCGAGCAGCTGCGCAAAAAACTGGAAGCCTGGTCAGGGGACCTGGTCGCCTTTGAAGATATCATCCGCCAGCGCCGGGCGCATTACGAGCCACTCTTGCCCGCGATCGATCGGGAATTCAGGCGGCTCGACTCTCAGATGCGGTTGGGGTTGGAGCGGCGAGACCGAATCGAACAACAGCTGAGGACCATGCTGGCGGCGCCGCGCCCCGATCTACTGGTCACTGCCGACGAGCATATCATGAGCGAACGGCTGGCGCATCTGGAGAAGCTGGTGACCCCGCATGGCGAAGAAGTCGCGCCCAGATTCGGCGAGCGGGTCAGGCGGCTGCGGGGGGCGCTGTACTGGAACATTAATACCGAATATGACAAGCGTTTTGCCGATG
>MHEA01000105.1:6825-7087 GCA_001805085.1 Nitrospirae bacterium GWC2_57_9 | reverse complement strand
TATTGGTGTTCTTGAAGTTCAGCGTGATAGGCTTGTCCGAAGCGAGGGTAAGCGCTTCATCAGGTTCCGCTTCGGCCTTCTTCTTCTGAAGCTTGCCGAGCGTATCGTAGTACTTGGCGTTCTCGGGATCGAGTTCCACGGCCAGGTTTAATTCGTTGATCGCGTCGTTCATCCGGTTCAGTTCCTGGAACGTGAGGGCCGTGCGGTAATGTTCTTCCGCTTGCTTCATGTTCAAGACAGACTTGAGGGCTCCCTGGATCGC
>MHEA01000105.1:0-6734 GCA_001805085.1 Nitrospirae bacterium GWC2_57_9 | reverse complement strand
TAGTGCTGGTTTGCCGCGGTCTCTTCCGCCCGGAGCAGCGCGGAACGATATTCAATGCTTTGGGGGTCTCTCTTGTTCGCATCACGATATTCCTTGACCGCAAGGTCCCACTCGCCGTGGTGGGCAAAGTTCTCTCCCCGCTGGAACGCCCGGGAGCCTGCACAACCGGCAACCGAGACCGTCAGCAGCAGCCCGGTCATGCACCATACCGCCATCCGCTTCATCATTTCCTCCTTCTCACTAGCGATGCCTCTGCGGCGGACCGGCCGGCTCTGCTCCGCCGGACAGCTCTATTTTGACTTCCACCCTGGTCAAGGTATCAACCAGGACAACATAATCCTTGCCCGCCTCTTTCACACGGTAATTCCTGAGCACCGCGTCGCCGCTCCGCACAATATAGGTCTCGCCGTCCTTGGCCAGGAACAGGGAACTTTCCTTGTCGGTCAGGTAGCCCAGGAACCGGAACTTGGACAGATCGGCCCGGGAAGCTTCTGCTGCGATCTCTTCGGGGGTCTTTTCGGGGACCGGCGGCGGTGCGGGGACGGTAGGGGTGGGCGCGGTCTTGATCGCCGGTCTCGATTTTGCCGCCACCGGGTTCTCCATCCTGAAAAGGTCCCTGTGCACACCGGGATACTTTTCTTCCCTCCGTGCCAGGAACGCATGCAAGGGGTCGCTGTTGCCGGTTCTGGTTTGAACGCCGGCACGCACCGAGGACCGGGCCACAGCGCCGCGAGTATAGGTCAGCGGTGCCGTACGGGGCTTCTCGGCGGTCAGTACCCGGAATCCGGTCAAGATCACGAGTGCCGACAACAGCACGACCAGCAGTTTCTTCTGTTGCAGGGGAGTCATGTTCATTGCTGGTCGTCCTTCACTGGCCTCTGACATAGGTCATCAGCTTCATCTGGGCTTTCACCCTTCCCTTTTCTTCTCCGAGTTTCAGCTCCTGAATACCCACTATCCGGTCGGAAGTCTCGACTTCATAGACGAAGCGCTTTATATCCGCGTACCTGCCCTCAGCAGGAAAGGTGAAAGACAGCAATGCGAGCTCTTCGCCGCTTCTCCTGGGGATATCGTAATTTATTGACGAGACGGTCAGGTTCAGCCTGCGTGCGGTCTGTACAAGCTCCTTTACCAGGAGGGGCATGTCCTTCTGACTGGGGATGCCTTCTTTCAACCCGGCCAGTTCCTTCCGCTGTTTCTGGAACAGGGCCGCATCAGCATGCCTCTTTCGGAACTCCCCGTACCGGGCCATCTCTGCCTTCAGCACTCCGGCGGCAGGGGCCACGAGCAACGCATACAGCAGCAGGTCGGCAATCAGGAGGCCTCCACAGACCGTGAACAGCAACCTGAGGCTCTTATTTTCCTTCAGCCATGCCGGCAGTTTTATGTTCCTGATAGACTGCGACCACATTAAAAGAGATATTCCCCTTGTCTATGGATTGATGCTTCAAATAGGCATCCGTGAACGTCGTCGTCTGCTCCAGGCCTACCATCAGGTTCCTGAGCGATTCCGGAGATCTCGCCGCGCCGTCCAGCGTCAGGGTACGGCTGCCCCGGTTGTAATCCACCTTATCGAGGGCAACGCCCACAGGAAAGACTGCTTCAACGTTGGTAAGCAGCCGGGTCCAGGAGAACCGGCGGGATTCCATAAGATCTGCCATGGCGCTCAGATCCTTGATGATCCGGTCCCGTTCCGCGAGCAGCGGCCGCACCTTCTCTTCGGCCGCCTGGACCTCTTGAACGTTCTTGCTCACCGCTGCCATATCGATGCGAAGGGAAACGGACTTCCCGATAATGGCCACGGTGATAAAAAGCAGAATGACGATAGCGGCGGCCAGCGCCTTTTGGAGCCGGTCGAAGACCCGGTAATTTCTGCTCGCAAAATTGATCGAAATCATAATGACGTTCCTGCTCCCGCAGCAGCAGCCAGATCCCGTGCGAGTGATCCGCTTGAACCAAGCACGTTATCGGGAGTGAGAAGCTCCACGTTAAGAGATGTTTCTCCCCTCAGTTCCGCTGCCAGTGCATCGCGCAATCCCGGTTCCCCGCTCAGGTAAAGATGGCCGACCTCGGATTGCTGTGTCCTGTCCATATGGCTGTAGAAATGGAGCGAATCCTCGACCTCGCGCATGAGCCTGGCCCGTACTTCCTGGGAACTTACCCTTTTCAGTTCTTTGAACCGGTAGAACCGGACACCGCCGTTTTCGGACACGATCGTGGCAAAGGCTTCCTCGGTCACATGAACCAGCGCATGAACAGCGGACCGTCCGGTCATGTAGGGTGCATAGAAGTTCAGCGTCGAGAAGGATGCCAGGCCTATGGACCAGGGCTCGAGACCCCATTCCCTGAGCATTGCTTCATATTGCTCGATCACTGTTTTTTTGGCAATACAGGACAAAATGGTAAAACGGGAATCACGGCGCGCCAGCACTTGATACCGCAGGACCGTGTCTGCCAGGTCGAAGGCGGCCGATTTTTCGAGCCTCCACCGGATCAGCCGCTCCCGATCTGTGGTCTTCCCCGGCAACTCATCGAACTCAAGCGTCTGGACCCGGAAGATCCCGTCAGGCAGGCATAAAGCAGCACGACCCGGCTGTCCCTGCAGGCCATGGAGACAACGCCTGAACGCCTCAGTCAACTGGGCAGGGTCGCATATATTCGGCAAGGTATAGGAACCGGCAATGACCCCGGCCGGCAATTCTGCCTGTGCGGTCACCAGTCTCTTTTCCCGTCCGGTGCCGGCAACCATGGCCATG
The DNA here is from genome assembly GCA_001805085.1 of Nitrospirae bacterium GWC2_57_9. Classification (GTDB taxonomy): domain Bacteria; phylum Nitrospirota; class UBA9217; order UBA9217; family UBA9217; genus MHEA01. The sequence continues at coordinate 3,978 of MHEA01000105.1, read as the reverse complement.
CGCAGTGCACCAGGGGTTATTTCTATCCCGAGGGACGATTTTCTCTTAAAAATCTGTAACATTGGTCGTATATATTAACAAGGTGGGGATGGGAAGTCAAATTAAAACAGGACGCCTATGCCGAGAAATACCTGCACGAGGAAGAGACCCAGCAACGCGAGACCGGTCGTGTAATGCGGAACCCGGTAAACGGAATCCTGTCCCTTGATCTTGCGTGACAGGATCAAGGCGGTTATGCCGGCAGCAACAACGAGAGATCCGGCGAGGAGATGGAAAGGATGTTCAAAAAGATCGCCTGTGTCCAGGAGCACCAGCACGACACCAAAGAAATAAGTGATGACCACCAGCACGAGCAAGATCGGGCCTGCCTTGCGATGGCGCTTGATGATCGGAAAAGGCAGGGGCTGGTGCGCTTTGCGCGCTTTCCGGATCTGCAGCCCAAGCCGGGCCTGGAACAGGAACAGCAGAAAGACGACAAATCCGAGTACTCCGTGAACAAGCCGGAGATCGGACAGCAGTTGTCTGTCTATAAGCGGAAATTGCATACAGCCCTCCGACCAAAAAGCACCTGCCGGGAATCAGGACTCGAAGGCTGGAACATTGTCCTGATCCGCTTCCACTCCTCCTGCAACCTGCATGAAGGGGCTCGATGAAGATCCCTGCAGCGCATAGAGGTTCGTATAGGCATTCGTATGCCCCCTGCACGGGGTTCCATTCGAAAACGCTTGGGGGCAAGAACCACAGCAAACTGCGTGAAATGCCCTCACTCCAGAATTCAGCAGAATGCGGGAATGAGGCTGGAGCAGGTCACCCCCCCCTATTTCTGCTGTCCTCCTCGAGCTTATGGCACTACCTCGATCACTCCGTCCATACCCCGGTCCTTGTGGCTCTTGAAGAAAAGAAGCTTTTTCCCGCAGAGCATCTCATATTTCCCGACCCTGGTCGGCGTGAACTTGATGACCTGCGGCTCTTTCTTGAGGGCCACCTCAAAATCTATGCCCGCCTCCGGCGCTTTCACGATTATGTCATGGGGAACATATCCGGGAGCCTTTTTTGCGCTCAGTTCGACGGGCACATTGACTTTGACCACAATATAGTTCGGATCGAAATAGTACTCACCGCCGGTGATCTCGACATGCTGTATACCGTCGGAACCGGTCGTGGCCACAAAGCGTTTTTCCTTGGCCGCGGGATGATCGTGCTTGTCCCCGGGCGCCGGAGCCGCCTGCTGATCGGAGCCTGCTGCAGGAGGAGCCGGCTGACCCTGGTCCTGAGCGTTTACAAATGCCGCTGCTAGCAGAAGTATTGTCATAAACAGGACAAATTTGGTTCTCATGGTGGGCCTCCTCGAATTGGCTGATTACATTATAGCAGCTTTTTCAGTAGATTCTGCGGGAATGCCGTTCACTCCTCAACGTCATAGCCCAGTTTCCTGATGCTGTCCCGGGCGATCGAGGACAGCTTTTCCTGATCGATCCGGGATTCGTCAAAAGAGACCACGACCTTCCCCTGCTCCACATCTATGGAATCAACTCCCTCCAGGCCGCCGATAAAGCGTCTGAGAGCAAGCGAACAATCGACGCACAAGTTCCTATCCACGCTGAATGATGTCTTTTTCATGGCATGTCCTCCTGGGACAATAATAGCAGAGGGGAAAAACAAAGGCGGGGATCAGCTAAGCATCGACGAAAGCCGGGAAAAGTTCAGAGAGGGAGACGGACAATAAAACCGGAACCGGTCCCTGCCTTGGTTTCGACCTCTATTGTGCCGCCGCAGACGTCAACCAGTTCCTTCACAATGGCAAGCCCCATGCCGATGCCGCTTCCCGATGCCCGGTAAAAACGCTCGAAAATATGGGGCAGGTCCTTGCGTTTGATGCCCCGTCCCGTATCAAGGACAGAAAGAACGAGATGCTCGGCTGCAACAGCGGCGGTAACGGATACCGTGCCGCTCCCTTTCACGGCCTTGACCGCGTTTTCCAGCAGATGTTCCAGAATGCGCGACAGATGATCGGCGTCCGCTGAAACCTTCGGCAAGCCGTCGCAGGCCAGCTCGAAGGCGATCGTCTTCTGTCCAATGCCTCCCCGAGTTTTTTCAACGATGCCGGCCAGATGCTGATGGAGGTCGAGGGGCTGCTTCCGGAGCGCCTGCCCCAGCTGTTGGGCCGCCTTCAGTTCCTCCAGGCCCTGGACGATCTTCTTGATGCGGTCAGTGTTGTCACCGGATTCGATTGCTTCCTGCTCCGCCTGATCGGCCGCTTCATCTCCATCAGCCTCTTCTTCGCCGGCGGGCTCCGCCGTGATCGTTACGACCTTCATCGGGCTGCCCGGTGCTTCCGGCGCGATCCCCAAAGAAGAGCTCCCGGCATCTCTTCTGCCGGCTTCAGCCGCTGATGTTCTGCCGCGTAACTGCTGTTTCGTCCCTGATCCCAGCTCCGGCTGACGCCGCTTCTGCAGCATCGAGCCTGCCGCCATCCCGGCTGCCGCAACGGCAACCGACCATACAGTCAAAATAATGACAGAGCTGTTCAGATATGCCTGATCGAGCTCCTCGAACAGAAAAGACCCGACCAACAGGCTGGATACCAGCACTGATAGTATAAAAAGAATGATAATGTTCAACGGCCTCAGTTGCCTCCCGACCATGCATACCCCCGAAAACTACCTCAAGTGATCAGACGACCGAACCGCGGGCACATTATCGGTGAAATCGCCGCAAGTTTCAATATAAATATTATAAATATTGCCTGCCGTCCCCATCGGGAACAGCCATACCCGTTTTACTTATCAGGTCCAATATGATACTATTCTTCTGTGATCACTAAAGAGGAATCGATATGAAAACGATAAGCATCCTTGTCATCGACGACGAACCCGATCTCGTTGAGCTGGTATCCTACAACCTCAGGAAGGAAGGATTCAAGGTATCAACGGCCGCCAACGGAGAGGACGGGCTGGAAAAAATACGCAAAGGCACGTTCGACCTGCTTATCCTCGACTTAATGCTCCCCGGTGTCCAGGGAGTTGAGGTCTGCCGGATGGTCAGAAGCAATCCGAAAACCGAGTCCCTGCCGATTATCATGCTTACGGCGAAAACCGACATGTCGGACAAGATAAAGGGACTTGAGACGGGCGCTGATGATTATATGACAAAGCCATTCAGCCCAAGCGAGCTTGTTGCTCGCGTTCGTGCCCTCCTGCGCAGGACCGCCAGGGGAGAGGTTACGGAGAAGACGATACAAGTCGGGGATCTCACGATCTATGCGGAGACCTATACGGCCACAAAGAGAAACAAGCCGGTACATTTGAGTGCAACCGAATTCAAGCTCCTCCTGTTCCTGGCTGAAAGACGAGGCAGGGTATTCAGCCGCGACCAGCTCCTCGATGCTGTTTGGAAAGATGAGGCCTTTGTCGAGCCGAGGACCGTCGACGTTCACATCCGGCGTCTAAGGACGGCGATTGAGGACGATCCGGCGGAGCCCGTATTTGTAAAAACCAGGAGAGGTGTGGGATATTATGTCGAATAATCCCGTTAAAAGAGATATCTTCAAACGCATATTCATTATATATGCGCTGATCATGGTAGCTGCAATCGTTTTCATCGAGCTGTATATCACCGAAACGGTCAGGGAAAGTTACCTGCAGGAGCTGCGCGATAATCTTGCAATCCAGGGCAGACTCATCGGAAAGACCGTCTCCTTTCGCCCCATCTCCAGTCTCGACAGCATATGCAGGCAGATCAAGCAGGATACCGGGTCCCGCGTAACGCTCATTGGGCTTGACGGAACCGTTTTAGGGGACTCGGACCATGACTCAAGGGCCATGGACAATCACGGCCACCGTCAGGAAATCCAACAGGCTTCGTTGCAGGGAGTCGGAACATCCAGGCGGTTCAGCGACACCTTAGGCGATGATTTCCTTTATGTCGCCGTGAGTATCGACCGCGAAATTGCCACCAGGGGCTTTGTCCGGCTGAGCA
>MHEA01000104.1:4167-6564 GCA_001805085.1 Nitrospirae bacterium GWC2_57_9 | reverse complement strand
TGCCGGGCCTTCCCGAGTTCCGGTTCGAGCAGGTCCGCGGGCCGCACCTCCACGACCGGTTCATCGCCGAGGATCTTCTTTCTGATCTCTTCGTTCACTGCTGCCGGCGGCTTGCCGTAAAGGCCCTTCAGATAGTTCTTTACCTCGCTGGTCACGACCTTGTAGCGTTCGCCGGTCAGGATGTTCAGCGTCGCCTGAGTGCCCACGATCTGACTGGATGGGGTGACGAGGGGCGGGAAGCCGAAGTCCTCACGAACGCGGGGCACCTCGGACATCACTTCTTCCATCCGGTGCAGCGCGTTCTGCTCCTTGAGTTGTGAGGCGAGGTTCGAGATCATGCCGCCGGGAACCTGGTAGATGATGGCATTCGGATCGATGCCGGTGTACTCGCTCTCGAAGGCATTGTACTTTTTTCGCACTGTCTTGAAATGCTCCGTGACCTGGCCCACGAGCTTCAGGTCCAGTCCGGTATCGCGGGGATTTCCGCGCAGGATATGGATGATCGTCTCCAGCGGAGGCTGGCTCGTGCCGCCGGCCATGGATGATGCCGCGCAGTCCACGATATCGATGCCTGCCTCGATGGCCTTGAGCGTGGTCGCCACCGACATGGCGCTCGTATCGTGCGTATGGAGATGGATAGGAAGGCCTGTTGCCTTCTTGAGCTTGAGCACAAGATCATAGGCGTCCACGGGAGCCAGCAGGCCGGCCATGTCCTTGATGCAGATCGTGTCCGAACCCATGTCCTCGAGCTTCTTTGCCATGTCCACGAACACTTCATTATTATAGATATGACCCAGCGTGTAGCAGAGACAGCCTTCCACCTTGCCGCCGTACTTGATCGTGGCCTTGACCGAGGACTTGATGTTCCGGAAATCGTTCAGCGCATCGAAGATGCGGAAGACGTTCATGCCGTTCTCGACGGCCCTTTCCACGAACTTTTCGACCACGTCGTCGGCGTAATGCCGGTAACCGACCACATTCTGGCCGCGGAGCAGCATCTGGAGCGGCGTCTTCTTGAAGGCCTTCTTGAGCGTGCGCAGCCGTTCCCAGGGATCTTCCCGAAGGAACCGCAGGCAGGTGTCGAAGGTCGCTCCTCCCCAGACCTCGACGGACCAGAAACCGATGCCGTCCATCACCTCGGCTATGGGAAGCAGGTCCTCGGTCCTCATCCGGGTCGCGAGCAGACTCTGGTGCGCGTCGCGCAGGGTGGTGTCCATGACCTGGACCTTTTTCGATGGTGCTTTTTTACTGTTGGGCATCTTAACTCCGCTAATTTAAAAAAAATTCTGAACCGAAAAGCTGTCTCGCGCAAAGCCGCAAAGACGCAAAGTTTTGAGGCAAAAGCTGCTGCTTATAATTCTTTCTTTGCGGCTTGGCGTCTTTGCGCGAAAACTTATTTTGTTTCTGTTTCTAGACCTTCGAATGCGCGATGATCGCTGCAGCGATGGCGATGGCCGTGTCGTTGGGGTCCTTTTCATGCCGGTACAGCAGCTTTTCCGCCTGCTCTTCCACGTAGCTCGTGGTGAAATTTCCGGATATGAACTTCGGGTCTTCCATGACCTTTTTATAATAGGGGATTGTGGTCTTGACCCCCCGGATCACGTACTCGCTGAGCGAACGGTGCATCCTGCGTACGGTCTCGTCCCAGGTGTTGCCGCGCACGATCAGCTTCGCCAGCATGGAATCATAGTGCGGAGGGATCGTGTAACCGCGGTAAACGTTGCCGTCAAGACGGACGCCGAACCCTCCCGGGGAATAATAGGCGGATATCTTGCCGGTGGCGGGCAGGAAATTGTTCAGCGGGTCCTCGGCGTTGATCCTGCACTGGATCGCGTAGCCTCGCAGCACCACGTCCTCCTGTTTGATCGGCAGTTTCTCGCCGGCCGCGATCCGGATCATCGTCTGCACCAGGTCGATCCCCGTTACCTCCTCGGTGATCGTATGCTCCACCTGGATGCGGGTGTTCATTTCCAGGAAGTAATAGTTCTTGTTCTTGTCCACCAGGAACTCGACGGTGCCCACATTGTCGTAGCCCACGGATTGGGCCACCTTGACGGCTGTTTCGCCCATGGTTTTCCGGAGCTTTTCGTCCAGGATGAGCGATGGCGCGATCTCGACCAGCTTCTGGTGACGCCTCTGGAGCGAGCAGTCCCGTTCGCCGAGATGGATAACGCTTCCGTGCTTGTCCGCCACGACCTGGAACTCGATATGATGCGGTTCTTCGATATATTTCTCGATGAAAACGGCATCGTTGCCGAAGGCCTTTGTTGCTTCGCCGATGGCCAGCGGCAGCATCCTGCGGACGTTGTTCGCGTTCCAGCAGACGCGCAGACCGCGGCCTCCGCCGCCGGCCGAGGCTTTCAGGATGACGGGATACCCGATCTTTTCCGCGGCTGC
>MHEA01000104.1:491-4129 GCA_001805085.1 Nitrospirae bacterium GWC2_57_9 | reverse complement strand
GGATCACGGGAACGCCGGCTTCGGCCATCTTCTGGCGGGCCTCGATCTTCAGTCCCATATCCCTAATGGCGCGGGGGTTGGGCCCGATGAAGGAAATGCCCGCGTCGGCGCAGGCCTGGGCGAATTCGGCGTTCTCCGAGAGGAAACCGTAGCCGGGATGGATCGCGTCGGCGCCCATCTGCTTTGCCAGGTCGGTGATCCCGTAAATGTTCAAGTAACCGGCGAGCGGACCGGGCCCGATCATCGCCGCCTCGTCCGCTTTCTTGACGTAGAGGGTGGTGGCGTCGGCCTCGGAATGGATGGCCACGGTCCGGATGCCCAGTTCGTTGCAGGCACGGATGATCCGGAGCGCGATCTCACCGCGGTTGGCTATCAAAACCTTCTTGAACATGCGGAATTCTCCGAAAAAAGGAGTAGAAAAATGGAATTCGATACTAAGGGAAAATGCGTGGTGTTGTCAAGAAAAAACAGGGGAAAGAGGGGTATAACCACGGGTCCGCTTCGCGGACACAGGGCTGACAACTTCTAGCCCCTTCGAGAAGTCGAAGTTCCGAAATATTGCTGAGATGCGGTTTCTATAAGCGGGTGTGCTGAGGAGGAGTTCGGGTTCAAACAGTGAGCGGCGAAGCCGCCCGTGGTTAACTCATCAGGCCTTATTTTTCCGAGTTTACCAGCTTGAAACTGCCGTCCTCGATCTTGATCAGGAAGAGCTTTTTCTGGGCCTCTGTTGAACCGGCAAACGTGGTGAAGCCGGTGATGCCAGGATAGTCCCTGATTGCCAGCAGACCTTCCCACATGGCCTGCGGCGTTTCCTTACGCTCCTTCAAGAGCGAGAAGATCATCATGGCCGAATCATAGGCCTGGGCGGCGAGAATGTCAGGCTCTTCCTGGTAGGCGGAACGGTAGACCTCGACGAAGGCAGTCACGGCAGGAGCCGTGCTCTCAGCGAAGAAGCCGTCCGTGAAGACGGCGCCTTCGGCATGACGCCCGGCGCGATCGATCAGGTCCGGGGAATGCCAGTTGTCCGAACCGATCATGGCGAGGCCGGTGATATTGTAAAAAGCAAGCTGGGGTATGAGCAGGCCTACCCGCTCGGCATAGCCGGGAAGATAGAGGCCTTCAAAACCGGGAGAGTAATCGGCAAACAGCTTTTTCCGTTCCGCCTCGTCTTCCGGGATCTGTATCTTCCGGGACCGCAGGTCAATTTCCATGATCTTCCGGATCCAGGGGCCGAAGTCCTTGGTGTCGGGCGGGTAAGCGACGCTGGCGAGGATATCGGCCTTTCGCTGCAATTCCTTGGAGAACAGGTTTGCCAGGTCCTTTCCGTAAGGCTCATCGGGATATATCATGACGATTTTGTGGAGTTTCAGGTCCAGCGCGTACTGGGCCGCGGCACGGGCCTGGCTGTCGATGGTCAGCGCGTTCCGAAAGATCCAGCCCGGTTTTCCGGGAAAACCCGATCGTGACGCGGCCGGTTTGATGAACGGGATGTGGACGGTCTCGAGCAGCGGAGAGATAGCTTCTTCTTCGCGGGTGGTTATCGGGCCGATCCCCGCAAGGATACCCTGGGAAGCAAGCTCGTTCAAGGCGGCGGTCGCCTTTTGGGGAGATCCTTCCGTATCTTTTATGATCAGTTCCACCCGGCTGTCGGGGAAGTGAAGGTTGTAGGCATGGACCGCAAGCTGAACTCCCTTGAGTATCCGGTCTCCGAAGAAGGCCAGTTGTCCGGAGCGGGGAATGAGCATGCCCACGAAATAACGGGGCGCCGTGAGCCTGCTCGTCGCTTCGTTCACCAGCATCTCGCCGCGGGCCTTCTCGGGATGGGAAGGGAAGCGCGCGAGAAAATCCCTGCTTACCTCTATAGCCTCGCGGTAATTGCGCTGTTCCATGAGCAGGGCGGCAAGCCGCAGCAGAGCGAGGTCGGCGGGGTAGACCGGGCCGGAAGCCAGAGTCTTCAGCTCGTCCTCGGTCAGGAATTTATCAACGAGTTCCCGCACCCGGTCGCGATACCCGGCCTGCTGCTTCGCGTTCTGGGAATGCTCCACGAGATAGGCGTATTCCCTTACCGCGGGAAGATAGCTCTTCTTTACGGTATAGGCGTGGGCGAGCATTTCCGATACAGTTCTCAGCTGAACGGGATCGGAGATCCTGCTCCGGTCCTCGAGGTTCGCAACGGCAAGGTCGAATTCCTTCAGCTCGAAGTAGCATCTTCCCAACTTGTACTTCGCGTCCGCAATAAAAGGCGAGGAAGGGTACTTCTCGATGATTTCCTTGTAATAACTGAGGGCCTGGCGGTAATCGCGCTGCGACAGCCGGACATTCCCGAGCAGGTGCAATGCCCGGTCCGCGTGCCGGCTCTTTGGATAGCGGGCGAAAAAGGTCTCCGCCGCTTTTACCGCATGGTCATTCTGCTTCTTGGCGTAGAACCCCTCGGCCTGGTCCAGAAGGACACGGGCCTCTTTTTCCCACTCCGGCTCCGGAGGCAGCGAGGGCGCGCAGCCGGACGAGAGGAACCCCGCGGCGAAGCTGAACAGGAGCAGTGCGGCGAGAGGTATGGAAAAGAGCGGTCTGAAACGCACGGGGACTATTTCCCTTTCTTTGCAGCTGCGTCGGCAATGGCGGTTTTCCGTTTTGCTTTCTGGGTTTCCTCTTTGCGTTTGCGTCTGCGGTTGATCTCTTTCTGTCTTTCACGCACGGATAGCTTCTCCTTTCAAGAATGTCTTTTCCTCAGGCTCCCCGGGGCGCACCAGGACGTCTGAAACAGGGAGCGTTAAGCCTGCACACTATAGCTGAGACGGAAAAGTTTGTCAATATGTTGCAGCGTCGGAATACCGGCGGGAAGTACAGGGACTCGGAGGGGGAAATAAGATCCTCCTCTCCCCGGTCGATCGTTCTTTCGGCCGCTGCCCCTCACTTTTTTCTTGATTTCTTTCACCCGTTAGATTAGATTATACCCGCCTTAAGCCATACTAGGGGCGAGTAGCTCAGCTGGGAGAGCGCCGCGTTCGCAATGCGGAGGCCGAGGGTTCGATCCCCTTCTCGTCCACCAATTTTCCTTCCTTTCAGTCCACCCTCTTTCCCCGTTCATCCCAGCACCCAAATAGCCGCAAGAGCGGCAAAAAGTGTCAAATCGCCTCGCGATCATCATTCCCGAAGGGTTTTGCCTGATATTCTCGCTCGTAGAGTAAGTCTGCCGGTGGTATATTTTTATTATCAACTGAGTTTCTCCACGCGCGGTCCGACATGATACCAAAGACGAACGCGGGGAATCAGTCGTGGAGAGACAACTGTCCGACAGACAGCGGACGAGATCGAAAGGAGGTGCATCTCATGAGAACGACAGAAAAGGATAGGGCAAAATCAGCCTTTGTCATTGCAATGGCAGCGCTTCTTACGGTGATGACCTTGTCATTGGCCGATGGGAAGACGGCGGCCCGGTCGGATAAAGAAAAGAAATTGAGCACTGAGATCATGCTGCTCAATAATGATGCGAACATGCCGGAGGGAGACCGGATTGCGTCGGATCAATTGGCAAAGGAGTTCGACGTTTCGCATGACAGGATCAAGGCCCTTCGCGGGCAGAACCTCGATTACGGTGAAATCGCGGCTGTTCTCGGGATTGCGGACAAGATGTCCGG
>MHEA01000104.1:142-455 GCA_001805085.1 Nitrospirae bacterium GWC2_57_9 | reverse complement strand
TCTGCGGAAAACTGCTGCGGGATGGCCGCAGGTAGCCGCCAATCTTGACGTAGACGCGGGAGATATAGCGAACAGAGTCAGCCGGATCGAGGACGATGTTCACCGAGAGCTCAAGGGCGCCCCGGCGGGCTCATCCAGCTCAGGGGGGGCTGCAGGCGGGACAGCATCGACCACGAATGAACGTGATGTCGGAACCGCCGGAGCTGATTATTAAGCCCGGTTCATGCTGAGATAGAAAAGCAGCCGGTCTGCAGGCCGGCTGCTTTTCTAGTCTGTAAGGTCAGGTTTAATGCAGCTGTTATTTCAACAGGCA
>MHEA01000104.1:0-134 GCA_001805085.1 Nitrospirae bacterium GWC2_57_9 | reverse complement strand
CGATGACCCTATGCGCTTCGTCCCTGGTCATGTCGTCCTGCTGATAGTAGATGTATTCGTCCACCATTTCGCAAAGGTTCCCCCGGTCGATATCCGGCATTGCCTCGAGGACTTCTTCTTTAAAATATTTTGCA
>MHEA01000103.1:2694-8545 GCA_001805085.1 Nitrospirae bacterium GWC2_57_9 | reverse complement strand
GCCGCGACCAACGCTCCCGATCCAGTGGTTCTCTTTTCAATCCGCCATCGCTCATTACCGGCAACATCAGAATCGTAACCCGCCAGGTACAAAGAACCACCTAAATCCACGGCCATAGCCCAGACATCCTCCATGGTCCCGGTAACGGGTGCAGTTGCAGTCCCTGAATCGGAATTCACGACTCCGGAATTGCTGAACCCACTGACCAACTCGCCGGTCGCAAGGCTCCGTTTCTCAATGCGCCACTGGTCCTCATCAGCTGAATCAAGTTCATAGCCGGCAACATACATATAGGAAGAAGAGTCGATCGCCATGGCAAAGGGCTCGGCATCGTAGGACTTGCCCGGGCTTGTTTTCCCCCAGACCAGCCCGCCGCTGTTATTCACGGTAAAAGCATAGTACTGGCTGGCGCTTTCGCCGATATCATTGATCGCCCAGACCGTCCAGGTATATTTTCCTCCAACAGCAAGCGCCGGCGTCGTGTAACTCGTGACAGTGGACGGGACCGTAGCAGTGTGAATGATGGCTGATGACGTGAATGTTGTGCCCGATGCAAGTTCCACCCGGTAGGATGTTGCATTGGAAGCTGCAGACCAGCTGAGCGTGGGCGTTGTTGAAGCAGTATCATTATGTGCAGGCGCAATGAGATTGAACACCCCGGGAGCGGGGGGCTCATGCCCATTGCCGTCCTGATCGGGATTGCCTCCGCCTCCGCCGCACCCGGCAAGCATCAGCCAACTGCCGAGAAACAAAAACCACAGGATCAGAGAAGCACCGTTCGTTCTTTTCATAACATCCCCCGAGACATCAAAAATGACAACATTCTACATAATACCTTGGTTTCTATCTTTTTTACAATTGTTTTTTTGCGGCGAAAGACCCGGTTGGGAATGCCAAAAAAGCAATAGAATCAAAACATTGAGCTACCTGTTCGGCACAGATACGATGATAAGCAAGCTGGAGCAGCCTTGACAGAAAGTATTAATTTTGTTAGATTTAGACATTCTAAAAAAAGAAAGGGGGTGAAACCATGAAGAAGATCGTTGCCCTGTTTACCGCAATGGCGTTTGCTCTGACCCTCGGCGTTGCTTTCGCAGAGGAGCAGGCAGCCCCGGCAGCCGCTCCTGAGAAGAAGGAGGAGAAGGCCCCGGCAAAGAAGAAGGCCAAAAAGTCGGCAAAGAAGAAAAAGGCCGCAGCAAAGAAGGAAGAAGCAGCAGCTCCGGCAGCAGCTCCCGCAGCAACTCCGGAAGCAAAGTAACACCATACCGCTAATTCATTATACCGAGCGGAAAAGTTTTCGTAACAACAGCACAAAGATTAAGCAGGCGGATATTTCCGCCTGCTTTTTTAATTGGTCGTTCCTGCCGCTGATACAGATGAACGTAAACGATCGGGCAGGCCGCTAATCCCACCACAGAAAAAGCTTTTTTGTCCTTTTTATATCCCTGGCCAGTTCAGCCGCGCTTCCCGGCCCCTGGTCCACGGCATCAGGGCAGAAATCGTATACTTCTTCAGCAAAGAGCTTCAGGTCTTTGGGCAGTTTCGTGAATTCGATCTCGACCCGGTCATTACCGGCTCCGATGATATCGAAGGGCGCGCGCTTTTCCCACTCTTTCAACTGCTCGATCACGTCCTTGTTGGAAATGGCATACTCGTTCCCGTTCGTGTGCATGATCTTGACGATCTCGTACTGGTCCCTGCCCTTGAGCACGCCGATCTTATCGGTCTTGATGGTCTCGTTCCTCTCGACCACAAAGGCCATATAACCGAGCGGCAGCAGCTTTTTGCGAAGAGCTTTGAGGACGCTGTCCGTTCTGTCGCCGGGAACCGGGACAAAAACGCCGTCGGCTATGATCTGGAACCCGCTCTCGTCATAGCCGATCATCCGGTGAATGCTTCCGCCGGACTCCGTCTTCATCCGGACAAGCACCTTCCGGTCGAACCGGATTATTTCCGCTACAGCCTGGGCATAGGGAGAAAGGGACGCCTGCTCGGCCCCGCACAGAAAAAGAGCAGCAGGAAGCAGGAAGAGGAGCAGTATTCGAGTTCCTATGCGTTGATTCACGTATTCCCCCCGATCATGCAATGCGACTTTCTGCGGAATATTTTACCTAATTAAAAAATCAAAAACAATCAAATAGTAGATCCCGGAGCCAGGGAATGCTTTTCTCTCTCTTCCCCGGGGCAGGCGGCTATAATAGAAACAGATAATCTAAGGAGGCTGGATGCTGAGATCGGTCGTTTTCGATTTTGGAGGGGTTCTGGCAGAGGAAGGCTTCCGTGAGGGGCTGAGGGAGATCGCGAGGAAGAACGGCCTTGATCCCGACGATTTCTCCTTTACCGCGGACCTGCTCATTTACACAACAGGATATCTGACAGGCCATGCCACGGAAGAGGACTTCTGGAAGGCCGTACGGGAACGGACGGGCGTGCGCGGAACCGACAAGGACCTCCGGGGGGAGATCCTGAAACGGTTCCTCCTCAGGCCGCCGGTCGTCTCCTGTGTGGACCTCCTGAGAGCGAAGGGATTTTTCCTGGCCATGCTGAGCGACCAGACGAACTGGCTTGAGGAACTCGACCCATCCGGCTCGCTGTCCGGCCGTTTCGACCGGGTCCTGAATTCGATGAGGACCGGCAGGAGCAAGCGGACCGCTTCGACGTTCGGGTATCTCTGCGAGACACTGGAGCTCGAGCCGCGGGAGATGCTGTTCATTGACGACAACAAAGGGCACATCGAGCGTGCGACCAACATGGGGCTGAACACGATCCTGTACACCACGTATGAAGATTTCCGAAAAAAGGTGCAGCTTATGACGGGAGTTCTCTGCGGTCCCGGGGATCCAGCAGCCCCGCCGGGAACAGGATAATGGAAAAGGCGGCTTCTCCATTCGAACCCGGCCTGCTTTCACGAATTCCTGACCGGCCGAAGAACGCGGTCATTGTCTGCGCATCCCGTATCGGAGATTTTCTCTGCGCCACGCCTGCGTTCCGTGCCTTGAGGCGGCGGCTGCCTGACACGCAGTTCTCACTGATCGGGCTACCGTTTGTCTCGGGCTTGGTCAGCAGAAACCCGTACCTCGATCACTACGTGCCCTTTCCCGGGTTCCCGGGCATGGCCGAACAGTTCTTCGATGCGTGCAAGGCGAGGGCATTCTTCGAACGGATGCAGCAGCAGCGGTTCGGACTTGCTCTGCAGATGCACGGGTCGGGCGCCTATTCGAACATCTTCACGCTCATGCTCGGAGCACGCTTCACCTGCGGCTTCGTGCGCGAGGGAGGGGATCCCGGCCGCCTCGATGCCGCTCTGCCCTGGCCTGCCTCGATACATGCAGCGCGCCGCGCGCTCGCGCTTGCAGAATTTCTGGGTGCGGCCTCCTGCGGCCACGAGCTCGATTTTCAACTCACTCCCGGCGATCATGCAGCCGCTGAGGAGCTTCTCCGGGGCTGCAAGGGACCGTTCATCGGACTGCACGCCGGTTCCCGTGAACCATCCAAGCTATGGCCCGAAGAGCAGTTTGCGTCTGCAGGAAAGGAACTGCAGAAGCTGCTGGGCGGGACGGTCGTGGTGCTGGGCGGACCGGATGAAGGACCGGCCGGCGAACGGATCGCCACATCGCTGAACGGGGTTGCGCGAAACCTTGCCGGCCGGAAATGCCTCGGTGAGATGGGCGGTGTCATCGCGCGTCTGGCGGTCCTGATCACAAACGATTCGGGACCGGCGCATATCGCCTATGCGCTCAACAGACCGTCGGTCACGCTCTTCGGCTCGACCGACCCCGAGGAATGGGGGCCTCCCGCCCGGCCTGTTCACCGCGTCTTGCGGTCGGCGGACCGAAGGCTGGAGTCGATCAGCGTGGACGACGCGGTCAAGGCTGCCCTTGAGGCGGCTGGAGCGGAAAACAAGTATGGATGACGATAATCAGAAGGACGATACCGCCAAGGGAGATGATGTCTTCGACTGCATCGTCATCGGCGGCGGGCCGGGAGGTCTGCAGGCGGTCGTCTACCTTGGGCGCTATAACAGGAAGGCGCTGCTCATCGACCGCGGAGGCGGCAGGACCGCTCACGCAAAATCGATCGAGAACCTCCTGACCCATGCGTCGATCCCGGGGAGGAAGATCATTGAACTCGGCATGGCACAGGCCCGAAGCTTCAATGTCCGTATCGACCGTAGTACGGTCACGGCCGTGCGAAAGCAGCAACGGTTCACGGTCACCACCCGGGAGGCAGCCTACCATGCGGAATATGTGATCGTGGCAACCGGCATAGCCGATATCCTCCCGCCCATCGAGAACCTCCATCAATTCTTCTCGACCTCCTACTTCACCTGCGTCGACTGCGATGGATACAAGACCAGAGGCAAAAAACTGGCGGTCATGGGCGACGCCTTCGAATCCGTCCGCATTGCCTTTGCCATGCGGCGCTTATATACGGACCAGGTGGTCCTGGTGCTCGTCTCCTACGAGCCGCCCGCCGGATACGCGGAAGAGCTGCGTGAAGAGGGCATCGGCCTGTACCAGGGAACGCCGGCACGGATCACAGGCGCCGGGAGGATGGAAGCGATCGAACTTGTTGACGGCACCCGGGTCCCCTGCGAAATGATCATGGCAAACTTCGGCTTTACCAGGAACGACGGGTTCCTGAAGGACCTGGACCTGAAACGAGCGGCCAACGGGAGCATCATCGTGAACCACGTCTACGAATCCTCCCTGAGCGGACTCTTCGTTGTGGGGCCCCTGAACACCGGCAACGACCAGGTCGCGATCGCGATGGGCCAGGGTGCTGCTGCCGCCATCGATATCAACAAGCGGCTGTTCGATTTCTGAAAAAAGCTAAAGCATCAAGAACGAGGTTCTCATGGCGAATTTCAGCTCCTCGGCATCCTGCGGCGTCGGCTTTGTCTGCAATGTGAACGGGTTCGCAAGCCGCGAGATCGTTGCCCAGGGGATCGAGGCGGTCAAGAACCTGACGCACCGCGGCGCCATGGGATCGGACGGCAAGACCGGAGACGGAGCCGGCATCCTGATCCAGATACCGCGCTCCTTTTTTCTGCAGGAACTGGCAAGCCGCGGCGCACCAACGGTCAATGACGACGATCTTGCGGTAGGGGTCCTGTTCCTCCGTGATGAACTCCAGGAAGGGATAGAAAAAGCCGTTCATGCCTTCGGCTTGCAGGTGCTGGGATGGAGGACGGTGCCGGTGGATTCTGAAGCACTGGGCCGTTCCGCCCGGATGACGGAACCAAGGATACGGCAGCTGCTGCTCGACACGTCCGGCGTGGTGCCTGACCGCAAGGAGATCGTCCTGTATCTCGCCCGCCGGTCAATTGAAACACAGTTCGCCCCGCAGGTGTACGTCTGCTCACTCTCCTCCCGCACGATCGCGTACAAAGGGATGCTCGTCGCCAATCACCTTGATGAATTCTATCCTGACCTCAAGCTGCCTGTGTTCGAATCCGCGTTTTGCATCTTCCATCAGCGTTTCTCCACCAACACTTCGCCGGAATGGCCGCTCGCGCAGCCCTTTCGCGTGCTTGCCCACAACGGCGAGATCAACACGCTCCAGGGGAACCGCAATGCGCTGACCGCGCTCGAACACGAAGTGGGGCATGCGGTTTTCCAGGAGTGGAACGAGCTGCTGAGGCCCCTCGTCGATCCCGCAGAAAGCGACTCGGCCTCCTTGGACCGGGTCGTGGAATTACTGATCCTCTCCGGCTGCAGGCCCGAACATGCCCTGCTGATGTGCATCCCGGCCGCATGGGAGCATTTCGATCTGAACGACGAGGAGAAGGCCTTCTTCGAGTATCACTCCCTGTTGATGCGGCCCTGGGACGGCCCCGCCGCGACCGTCT
>MHEA01000103.1:0-2649 GCA_001805085.1 Nitrospirae bacterium GWC2_57_9 | reverse complement strand
GTCCTCGGCTCCGAGATCGGGATGATCGATCTCGGCAACCGGTCCATCACGGAGAAAGGAAGGCTCGGGCCGGGAGAGATCATCAGTGCGGACCTGGCGGGCCGCGTCCGGTATACCCGGGAGATCGTGAAGGACCTGGCCGGACAGAAGCCCTACCGGGAGTGGCTCGAGAAGCATCTCGTGCGCATCCCGGACAGGACCGTTGCCATTTCTTCGCCGGATGATCTGACCCGCGTTCAGATCGCTTTCGGGTTCACCCGGGAAGAGATCGAGACCCAGATCCGGGAAATGGCGGCTGTCGGCAGCGAGCTCATCTTTTCCATGGGCGACGACACGCCTCTTCCTTGCCTTTCGGACAATCCCCGGATTCTGTTCGATTACTTCAAGCAGCGGTTCTCACAGGTTACGAACCCTCCCATTGACCCGATCAGGGAACGCATGGTCATGTCCCTGCGGCTGAACCTCGGATACAAGCGGAATTTCCTGGACAGAACGGAGGGTCAGGCCCGGCGCCTCGCGATAGACTCGCCGGTCCTTGACGCGGGCGCCCTCCGGGAGATCGAGTTGCAGGAGCTCATTCCCTGCGCCAGGATCGACCTTACCTACGATCGGGACCAGCACGATATGGCCGAGGCGCTGACCCTGCTCCAGTCGCAGGTCGTAAACGCCGTGGCATCAGGCGCACAGATCGTGCTGCTATCCGACCGTTGGATATCCCTCCTTCGCACGGCCATTCCCTCCCTTCTTGCGGTTGCGGCCGGAGCGAAAGCGCTCCGGGAGAAACAGCTGACGAACCGGGCCAGCATGGTGATCGAAACGGGAGAAGCTCGCGACGTGCACCATATTGCCTGCCTGATCGGGTACGGCGCCGCCGGTGTCCATCCCTGGCTGGCCTGGCAAACGGTCTCTGTTCTGTGCCAAAACGGCATGGTCAAGCTGTCTTGGGCCCAGGCAGCGGCCAATTACCGCAGGGGCCTCGAAACCGGCCTGTTGAAGGTCATGGCCCGGATGGGCATCTCGACCATGGGTTCCTACCAGGGAGCGCAGCTCTTCGACAGTATCTGCCTGGAGAACAACTTCGTTCACGCTTATTTCAGGGGGACGCCTGTCCAGGCCGGGTCCGACGGACTGATCGAGATCGAGCAGGCAATGCTTGCCCGGCATGACGCTGCATTCCGCACTGCAAACCCGGCCATCCCGTACGGCGGTTCTCTCAAACAGCGAAGGGACGGTGAACGCCATGCCTGGTCCCCGCCGGTGGTGCAGGCGCTGAACAGTTTCATGAAAAGCGGAGACTATTCTCTCTATAAGGAGTTCTCGCGCAGGGCCGACGAACACCCGATCGCGATCCGGCATTTGCTCGATTACCGGAAAGGAACACAGCTTCGGCTCGAGGAGGTGGAACCGGCCGAGCTGATCCTGAAGCGCTTTTTCTCGGGCGCCATGTCCGTGGGCGCCCTCTCACCGGAGGCGCATGAGACCATTGCCGTGGCATGCAACCGCCTGGGGATCAAGAGCAACAGCGGCGAAGGCGGGGAAGACCCGGAGCGGCTTTTCACGGTGAGGGGAAGCGCCATCAAGCAGATCGCGTCCGGCAGATTCGGTGTGACCCCTGCGTACCTGGCCTCCGCGATCGATCTGGAGATCAAGATCGCTCAGGGTGCAAAACCCGGAGAAGGCGGCCATCTGCCGGGAGACAAAGTGACAGCCTATATTGCCGGCTTGAGGCACTGCAAAACGGGCATGCAGCTCATTTCCCCGCCCCCGCACCATGACATCTACTCCATAGAGGACCTGGCCCAGCTGATCCACGATCTGAAACAGATGAACCCGCGCGCCCATGTCTGCGTCAAGCTGGTCGCGGAAGCGGGCGTCGGCACGGTTGCAGCGGGGGTGGCAAAATCCTATGCCGACATCGTCCAGATCAGCGGGTGCCAGGGGGGGACCGGGGCGGCATCGGTCACGTCGATCAAGAACGCGGGCAGCCACTGGGAAACAGGGCTTGCCGAGACAGTCCGGGTCCTTGTTGAGAGCGGGCTCAGAAACCGGATCCGGGTGCGCGTCGACGGAGGACTGAGGACAGGCCGGGACGTGATCATTGCCGCGCTGCTCGGCGCAGAGGAGTTCGGGTTCGGCACGGCAACCATGGTCTCCTCAGGATGTGTCATGGCGAGGCAGTGCCACCTGAACACCTGCCCCACCGGCGTTGCAACCCAGGACGAAGCGCTTCGCAAGCGGTTCCGGGGAACGGTTTCAGGCATCACGTCCTACTTCATGGCGGTCGTCCGCGAGGTCCGCGAAATCCTGGCTGAAATGGGGATCCCGGCCTTGAGCGGGATCATCGGCAGGAACGATCTGCTTCTGCCGTCCGGCATTTTCGCAACCGCACGGAAGACGCCCGACCTGTCCCCGCTGCTTGCCCCCCTGCCCGAGAACGGCCCCCGCTACTGCACCATGGAAAGGAACGATAATCCTGCCCCGTCCCTGAACAAGAGGATCGCTGCGGACCTGGCGCCTGCCATCGAAGCCGGGGAGCGCGTGGCCGTGCAATATGCCGTCAGGAACATAGACCGGAGCATTCCCGTTACCGTGAATTACCTTATTGCGAAAAAATACGGCGAGCAGGGCCTCCCTGATGACACCATCCGG
>MHEA01000102.1:12496-12961 GCA_001805085.1 Nitrospirae bacterium GWC2_57_9 | reverse complement strand
TCTTTCCACACTTCTCTTTGCCGGCTGCACACACAAAAAATCAGATCCGCCTGCTGCGGCCTTCATCGACCGGCATATGAAAAATGTAACGCAGCTCACCTTCGAAGGCGACAATGGCGAGGCCTATTTCTCCCATGACGGCACGAAGCTGATCTTCCAGTCGAACCGGAGAGGATATGCCTGCGACAAGATCTGGACCATGAACACCGACGGTTCGGACCAGCGCATGGTCAGCCCCGATCACGGCGCCAACACCTGCTCTTTCTTCCTGCCCGGAGACCGGAAGATCATCTATTCCTCCACCAGCCATCTCCCCGGCGCCTGCCCTCCGCGGCCGGATCTGCTCGCAACCGCTCGCTACGTCTGGCCCCTCTATCCCTACGACATCACTGTTGCCAATGCCGACGGCAGCGATCCGAAGCGCATCACCGACAACCCGAAGTACGATGCAGAGCCGATCGCTTC
>MHEA01000102.1:11655-12487 GCA_001805085.1 Nitrospirae bacterium GWC2_57_9 | reverse complement strand
GGAACAGATCGTCTTCGGCTCCCAGCGGGAAGGGAACTTCGATGTCTACGTCATGAACAGCGACGGATCGAACATGCGGCGCCTGACGGACCGGACCGGCTACAACGGAGGACCCTGGTTCTCGCCGGACGGCAAGAAGATCGTCTGGCGCGCCTGGTACCCGGAGACGAACGCGGAAAAGGCCATGTGGCGGGACTGCATGGAGAAGAACTATATCCTGGCCGTCCCCCTCGACCTCTGGGTGATGGATGCCGATGGCGCCAACAAGCGAATGCTCCTGCACAACGGCGCCACCAACTTCGCCCCTTCGTGGCATCCGGACGGCAGGCGCATCATCTTCGCGAGCAACAAGGACGACTGGCACGAGGACATCAGGCAGTTCGGCCACAATTTCGAGCTCTACCTGATCAACCTGGACGGCACCGGCCTCGAACGGATAACCTACAACAGGACCTTCGACAGCTTTCCCATGTTCTCGCCGGACGGGAAGAAGATCTCCTGGGCGTCCAACCGTGATCCGAAGAAACGCCACCAGACGGACATTTTCATCGCGGACTGGGTGGAGTAGAGATGTCTGTGATACGACCGCTTATTACTTTCTTCACCTCGCTGCTGCTCTGCATACCGCTGTCGTTCGCCTCGGGCATCAGCGATTTCACGAGCGACGGATGCAGCCTTTTCCCGGACGGGACCTTCAAGGACCGTTCCCTCTGGTGCAATTGTTGTTTGCAGCATGACATCGCATACTGGCAGGGCGGGTCCCGCGAGGAGCGCAGCAATGCAGATGAGTCTCTGCGGAGCTGCGTGGAGGAGCGAACGGGCAGCTCCGTTC
>MHEA01000102.1:10574-11629 GCA_001805085.1 Nitrospirae bacterium GWC2_57_9 | reverse complement strand
ACATACGGCCGCGGCTACGCGCCCCTGACCCCGGAGGAACGTCAGCAGGCGGAGGAAAAACTGCGCCTTTACCTGAGGGAACGCCCGCGAGGTTTCTGCGGCAAAACAACACGATAGTCCTCCCTTTATAAACCAGCCCCTTTCCTTAAAATCCTCTTTTGTGTTACAATTCCAGCAACTATGCATCTACTCTAAAAAAGTCTTCTGTGGTCCCTGTACGGTCATCCCCGAAGCCTCTATCCTCGGGAATAGGCAGGGGTGCTTTCATCCATTCGCAGAACGGAGAAGCAGCTTGCAGGACGAGGACAGGACGAAAAAAGACCTCCAGGAAGAGCTGAACGAAAGCGAGACGAGATACCGTGCGCTCTTCGACGCCCTGGATGCGGCCGTGCTCCTGATGCGCGGCCCTGAATGCATCGACTGCAACCCGGCAACGCTGCAGTTGTTCGGGCTGGAAAGCCGCGACGAGATCATCGGCAAGACACTCCTTGATTTCGCCCCCCCTCGCCAGCCGGACGGCAGGGACTCGGCCGAGTTGGTCCCTGGGAACCGCGCAAGGGCACTGGAAAAAGGGACGCATATCTTTGAATGGCAGGCATTCAGAAAGAACGGCGAACCCTTCTTCCTGGAGGCCCGTTTTACGCCGTACCGCGCAGGCGAAGAGGACTTCCTCCAATGCCTCGCCCTCGACATTACCGAGCGCAAACGGTCCCAGGATTTCCTCTGCATTCAGCGCGACCTCAGCCTGTCGCTGAACACCACCGGCGACCTGAAGGAAGCCCTCGACAGCGCCCTGCAGTCGGTCCTCGCCGTTACCGGCATCGATGCCTGCGCAGTATTTCTCGCGGACGAGGATGGTCTTCTCGGGCTGGAGGCCCAGCGCAACCTGTCCCCCCGATTCGCAGAAGCTGTTTCCCGGTCCGGCCACAACAGCTCCCCCTGCGACGGCCCTGCGGGGAACGAGGCCCTCGCGGCACCGGCCCGGTCATTCTTATCGGAGTCGGTGGGCGAAGAGACCATGACACACGAAGGCGTCCTGGGCATTGCGCTCATCC
>MHEA01000102.1:10142-10503 GCA_001805085.1 Nitrospirae bacterium GWC2_57_9 | reverse complement strand
GAAGCCATGGCCAGGCTCGAATTGCTTGCCGCCCAGATCGGCGGCGCCATCGGACGGATCCGGGCGGAAGGCGCGCTTTCCGAACGGGAACGTTCGTTCAAGACCCTGCTCGGCAATCTTCCCGGCATGGCATACCGCTGCTCCAATGATCCTGCCTGGACCATGGTCTATGTCAGCGAGGGTGTGGCCGAGCTGACGGGATACCAGCCGGAGGACCTCATCGGGAGCGCGAAGACAGCATACGGCGACCTGATCCATCCCGATGATCGAAAGCAGGTCTGGGAGGCTGTGCAGAAGGCGGTCGGGCAAAAAGGGAAGTTTACCATGAACTACCGGATCCGGACTGCGGGAGGCGAAGAGC
>MHEA01000102.1:5706-10128 GCA_001805085.1 Nitrospirae bacterium GWC2_57_9 | reverse complement strand
CAGGGCCAGGGTGTCTTTGCCCCGACCGGCGAACTGCTCGCCCTCGAAGGTTTCATAACCGATATCACCGAAAAACAGCTTCTCGAGGAGGAGCGCGTCAAGACCCAGAAGCTCGAGGCCATCGGTACCCTTGCGGGCGGCATCGCCCATGACTTCAACAATCTGCTCCAGGCCCTGTTCGGCTACCTCTCCATGGCAAAGGTTACCATCGACCGGAAAGACAAGTGCCTTTCCATGCTGGAGCAGGCGGAGCAGGCCCTGCATATGTCCGTGAGCCTGACCAAACAGCTCCTCACCTTTTCCCAGGGCGGAAAACCGGTCAAGAGCCTGCTCTCCCTCGAACCCCTGCTCCGGAACTGGGTCAAATTCACACTCAGCGGGTCCCGGGCCGACCACCGGATCCAGTGCCCGGCGGACCTGTGGATGGTGGAGGCAGACGAGGGCCAGATCGCTCAGGTCATCCAGAACATGGTGCTGAACGCGGACCAGGCCATGCCGGAGGGCGGGATTGTCACGATCATGGCGCGGAATATCCGGATACCGGACGAGGACCGGGCGCCTGCGCTGCCGGAAGGCAACTATGTGGAAATAGACATCGAGGACAACGGAATCGGGATCCCCGAGCAGCACCGGGCAAGGATCTTCGACCCCTATTTCACGACCAGGGAAAGCGGAAGCGGTCTCGGACTGGCTACGTCCTATTCTATAATCAGGAACCATGGCGGCGCCATCGACGTAGTATCGGAGGTGGGCAAGGGAAGCAGATTCTCCATTTACCTGCCTTCGGTGCTGACCGCGAACAAAACGGCCGCTGTCCCGGATAAGGCTCGTTCTTGCGCGAAGGCGAAGATCCTGCTCATGGACGACGAAAAAGTCATACGCGAGATCGGCGGAGAAATGCTGCTGGTCGACGGCCATGACGTGGAGTTTGCCGAGAACGGCCAGGAGGCCATCGAGAAGTTCCGGGCTGCCCGGGCCTCGGGGTCTCCTTTTGACATCGTCATCCTCGACCTCACGATCCGGGGCGGTATGGGAGGGAAAGAGACGATCAGGCGCCTTCTTGCCATGGACCCCGGCGTCAGAGCGATCGTCTCGAGCGGCTACTCCGATGATGCCATCATTGCCGACCATCGCGCCTATGGGTTTGCCGCCTGCCTTACCAAACCCTATGAGCTGGAAAAACTGCGGAAAGTGCTTTGCCGCCTGCTGACCTGAAAGCACCCTTGTTCGGGATCACGCATTTCAGGTCCTGGAGCCGGCCTTCCGCAGTCCTTCAATCAGTTCCTCGATCCGGTTGCTACCGCTCTTCGGGAAAGCTATAATAAAAACAGTCTCATCGCAGCTCAATTTTTTAAAAAGAAATGGAAAGCCGATGAATTCTGGAGCTAACGCTATCCTCTCAGCTTGCTGCGCCGTCAGCGAGCGAATACAATCATATTTACACCTTGAGAATCGAGACTTCCTGCAGTCAGCTGCAGGGAGCTTCACTCCTGCTCACCACAAAAATATTCCCGCCCTGGCGGGGCTGCTCGTTCTGGTGGTTCTTGTCCTTGCCCTGGCTTCGAAAGGTCTTGCCGTGGGCCTTCCTCATCATGAACTTTCAGTTACGCTCGATCCCGGACGGCACGTTTTGACCGCAGTGGACCGGATCAGCGTTCCGAAGGACTTCCCGAGAACGTTCACTTTTGCCCTGCATGCCGGGCTCAAGCCGTCGGTACAGGAGCCCGGTGTCCGCATCAAAAAAAACGCTCGCCGACAGGGAAACGTTCCGCTCGAACTCTTCCGTGTCACGCTTCCGCCCGGCGCGACCGGTTTCTCGGTGCAGTATGGAGGGACCATTCATCACCCGCTGGAAGCCGTGGGCAAAAGCCAGGCGCGGGGGTTCGACCAGACGCCGGGCAGCATTGCCGACGACGGCGTATACCTCGCGGGCAGTTCGGCATGGTATCCCCTGCTCGAAGCCGGCCTGATGACCTTCTCGCTGACAGTGCAGGCGCCGGACGGATGGGATGCGGTCAGCCAGGGCGGAAGGACCGGACAGAAAAAAACGAAGGCAGGGGTCAGCATCGGGTGGGATTCGCCGGAACCGCAGGAGGAGGCCTATCTCATCGCCTCCCGTTTTTCGCGGTATGAACGGACGGCGGACAGGATCACGGCCCAGGTCTTTCTCAGAAGACCCGACGAAGGGCTGGCAAACAAGTCCCTCGATGCCACGATCCGCTACATCGCGATGTACGAGAAGCTGATCGGCCCCTACCCGTACAAAAAATTCGCCCTGGTCGAGAACTTCTGGGAGACCGGCTTCGGCATGCCGTCCTTCACGCTGCTCGGCCCCACGGTCATCCGCCTGCCCTTCATCATCAACACCTCCTTTCCTCACGAGATCCTGCATTCCTGGTGGGGCAACAGCGTCTATCCCGTGTATGAGGAGGGCAACTGGTCGGAGGGGCTGACCGCCTACCTCGCGGACCATCTGCTGAAAGAGCAGCAGGACGGGGGCCCCGAATATCGCCTGAACACGCTCCAGAAATATGCTGATTATGTGGTGAGCGGCCGCGATTTTCCCCTGAGGGGTTTCACCTCGCGCCACAGCCCTTCCACGGAAGCGGTCGGGTACGGAAAGTCCCTGATGCTCTTCCATATGCTCCGGCGCGCGCTGGGTGACAAAACGTTCATTGCCGGGATCCGCGGTTTCTATCGGGACGAACAGTTCCGGTTCGCCACCTTTGACGACCTGCGGGAAAGCCTGGAAAAGGCCTCCGGAAGGGACCTGCGGCCCGAGTTCGATCAGTGGGTGAAACGGACGGGAGCGCCGGAAATCAAGCTGCGTGACGCGGAGACGGGGAGACAGGGAGAGGGGTATGTCGTAAAAGCGGTCCTGGAACAGGTCCAGACCGGTGATCCTTATCGCCTGCATGTCCCTGTCGCCGTGACGGTCGAAGGCTCGGATAAAGCGGTGCAAGCCGTCATCGCCGTGACCGGCAAGAAACAGGACCTTTCCCTGGCAGCCCCCGGCCGGCCGCTCCGGATCGATATCGATCCCGAGTTCGACCTGTTCCGCAGGCTGGACCGCGATGAGATCCCGCCTGCGATCACGCAGGCGCTGGGTGCGAAAAAAATGCTCGTTCTGCTTCCCGCAGCCGCGGGAAAAGATATGCTCGATGCCTTCCGGACCTTTGCGGCCTCGCTCTCGGGCGCGGGCCCCGACGAGGTCGAGGTGAAGCTGGACAACGAGATCAAGAAACTGCCTGTTGATTCCGCCATTGCCGTACTGGGATGGGAGAACCGGTTTTTCGCGGAGATGCTGCCCCTCTTGAAACAATACGATGTGGCCTTCAGCAGAGAGAGCGTCAGGATGGAACGCTCGGAGATCCAAAAGGAGAACCATGCCTTCGTGTTCACGGCACGGAGTTCCCTGAACCGGGACGCCGGGCTCCTGTTCATCGCGGCCGATCGTCCCCAGGCCCTGCCCGGCCTCGCCCGGAAGCTGCCCCATTATCACAAGTACAGCTATCTTGTCTTCGAGGGCGACGAGCCCTCGAACAGTGCCAAAGGCAGATGGCCGGTGACCGATTCGCCTCTCACCGCTTTCCTGCCCGACAAAAACGGAAAGCGGACGCCCGTGGCCATGGGGCGGCTTGCCCCCCGGGAAGCCCTGGCCGCGCTCCCCGCGGTCTATTCCGCCGAGCGGATGCTGGAGACCGTAAAATTCCTTTCCAGCGAAAGGCTCAGGGGACGGGAGATCGGGACCCCGGAGATCGATCAGGCGGCAGAGTACATCGCGGGGATGTTCAAGCAGGCGGGACTGCTTCCGGGCGGCGATGAGGGGTCCTATATCCAGGTCTGGGAGGACAGGATACGGAAGGCGGAGATGAAGAACGTGATCGGGGTAATCCCCGGGAAGAAGCCGGAGTTCACCGGCCAGAGCATAGTGGTGGGAGCCCATTACGATCATTTGGGAACGGGCGCCTCCGGCAGGAGCGCAGATAAAGGCAAGGTCCATCCCGGAGCGGATGACAATGCAAGCGGCGTGGCCGTGCTGCTGGAGCTGGCGCGCGTGTTCAGGGAGAGACCGGAACCGGCGCGCAGCCTCGTCTTCGTCGCGTTCACCGGCGAAGAAGAAGGAAAGCTCGGGTCCGGTCATTTTGTCAGGGAAGAAAAAAAATTTCCTGCATCCAAGTCCATCGCCATGGTGAATCTCGATACCGTCGGCAGGCTGGACAAAAGAAAACTGCTCGTCCTCGGAGGCCACTCCGCCCGGGAATGGGTCCATATCTTCCGGGGCGCCGGCTTTGTAACGGGCGTGGAGATCGAGATGGTCTCCGAAGATCTTGATTCGAGCGATCAGAAGAGCTTTCAGGAGGCGGGCGTCCCGGCGGTGCAGCTCTTTTCCGGCCCCCACCTCGATTACCACCGGCCGTC
>MHEA01000102.1:3564-5675 GCA_001805085.1 Nitrospirae bacterium GWC2_57_9 | reverse complement strand
GCCGAGGCAATCGAGTATCTCGCAGGCCGGGAAGAGGCTTTGACAACCACGCTCACGGCAGGGAAACCGGCAACGGGTCCGAAGACCGAGCGCAAAGTGAGTCTCGGCACGGTCCCTAACTTTGCCTATTTTGGGAAAGGCGTCAGACTGTCCGGTACGGCAGAAGGTTCGCCGGCCGCGGCAGCCGGTCTAAAGGAAGGCGATATCATCACTGGCATGAACGGCAGGCCTGTCGGCAGTCTGAAGGAATTCTCCGATGCGCTCAAATCCCTCAACCCGGGTGATCGCATCTCTATCAACTACCTGAGGGACGGAAAACAGGCGATTGCAGATGCAACGGTAATGGAAAAATAAAATTTCACCACAGAGGAACGGAGACACGGAGACACGGAGAAAAGCAAATCCGAAAAATATATATCTCGCGCAAAGCCGCAAAGACGCAAAGGAAAGCATTACTACTAAAACAAACTGCTTGTCTCACACGGAGCCACAGAGCCACGAAGAAATTCTCGGATCCCTGCTTCCGCAGGTATTGCGGTGAAAGAGAAGAGACCCTTTCGCCTTTCTTTGCGTCTTTGCGGCTTTGCGCGAGACAGGTTTTTAGATGTCTTTTTCGATACAATCCCTGACAGACTCGTAAATACCCCTTTTGTCCTTTCAAAATTTTATCTCCCGTCACCGTTTACAATGCAGCCCGTTTTCTTTACAGCCAGCCTCTGCCGTGATAACCTTTATGCAGTTACCTGCAGATTCCGCATACGACTTATGCTTTAGGAAAGGCGATCATGACCGAACATCACGAGAACCTGCCCGGCATCACCATGACGCGACGCGAACTTCTCAGAGCGGCACTGGCCCTCACGGTCGTATCGGCAATGCCGAAAGGCCTGCATGCCGCATCCATGGACGAGGTCCCCCGGCGCCTGCTGGGCAGAACACGCGAACAGGTATCGATCGTGGGTCTGGGCGGAGCCCACATCGGCATGCAGGAAGACGAGAACGAAAGCATCAGGATCATCAGGACCGCCCTGGACAACGGGATCAATTTCCTGGACAACTGCTGGGACTACCATGGGGGACAGAGCGAGATACGGATGGGAAAGGCGCTTCGCGACGGGTACCGGCAGAAGGCGTTCCTGATGACGAAGATCGACGGCCGGGACCGGAGGACCGCGGAGGAACAGCTCCATGAATCACTGAAGCGGCTCCGGACGTATACCATCGATCTGCTGCAGTTTCATGAAGTGATACGGCCCTCCGATCCCGACCGGATTTTCGCCCCGAACGGTGCATTCGACGCCGTGCTCGAGGCGAGGCGGGCAGGGAAAGTGCGCTATATCGGGTTTACCGGCCACAAAAGCCCGGACATCCATTTGAAGATGCTCGACGTCGCCTTCGCTCATGACTTCACGTTCGATGCCGTCCAGATGCCGCTGAACGTAATGGATGCGCATTATGACAGTTTTGAGAAGAAGGTCCTGCCGGTGCTGCTGAAGCACGGTATCGGAGTTCTGGGAATGAAACCGCTGGGGGACAAATTCATCTTGAAGAGCGGTACGGTGACGGCGGCCGAGTGTCTCCGGTATGCCATGAGCCTTCCCACGAGCGTCGTGATCACCGGGTGCGATTCCCTGCCGATCCTGGAGCAGGCCTTGCGCACCGCGCGAGGGTTCCTCCCCCTTACGGACGACCGGATGGCGGCGCTGATCAGAAAGACGAGTGCTGCTGCAAAGGACGGCGCCTACGAACGCTACAAAACCAGCGACCACTTCGACGGCACCGCCCGCCATCCCCAATGGCTGGGATGATCCGCTGAGAATTTCGGGGAAAGGGCGGTACGTCAGAGGGGAAGTTTTGTGCGCAGGCGCTGGAGCATGCCGGCTCCCGGGACCCGGGACCAGACCGCGGAGGAGACCGGCTTCGTAAGATAGGTCAGGAGATGTTTCCGCTCTATGGCTTTTTTGAGCGAGACCACCCAGGCCCCCGAGGAGACCCGTTCCTGCGTCGTCAATATGCCCATGTCCTTGCCGAGCGAGATGAGCTGCGGTCTGCTCTTCGGTGTATACTGGACAGGGCGGCTGCCGTTGATTGCGGCTGCGATGTTCAACGCC
>MHEA01000102.1:1046-3550 GCA_001805085.1 Nitrospirae bacterium GWC2_57_9 | reverse complement strand
GTCCTGGGCATGATAGGCAAGCCGCTGCAAGGCCAGGGGCCCGTCGCCGGTATAGATGCTGACGGCATCGCCGATCCCGAAGACATCAGGATCGTCAGACACCTGCAGCAGGTCCGATACTTTGAGCCAGCCCCAGGGATCTTTTACAAAGGGCAGGCCGCGGATCAGATTGGACGGCTGAATGCCGGCCGACCAGACCAGGATCGATGCAGGCCGGCTCACCCCGGAGTCGAGCAGAACGCTGTCCTGCCTGACCTCGGTTATGCGGTCACCCGCCGACAGCCTCACCCCTTTCCTCACCAGATACTCCTCCACCAGATCCTGTGCCTCCGGCGGCAGACTGGGAAGCAGCCTGCTTTTTCCCTCGATCAGTTCGATCGTGATCCTTCCCGCGGCCAGATCTTCTTCATGCCCTTCCTGGCTGATGAGGTCCAGCACTTCCCCTATCAGTTCCACGCCTTCCGTGCCTGCGCCTGCCACGACGATTGAGCAGGGCGTCCCGCCGTCCCGGAGCAGCTGCAGCAGTCTGGATCTGATATGTTCGGCGTCCTCGGGAGTCCTGAAGCGGAAGGAGAACTGTTGGCTGCCGGGGATATCAAAAAAATTGTTGATGGCTCCCGCGCTGAGCAGCAGCGGATCATAGCCTATTGTTCCGGCGCCCATGATTAACTGCCTGGCCGCGGCATCGATGGACATTGCTTCGTCCTGAATGAACCGGATGCCGGAAGCTCCCAGCACGACGTTGAGCGGTATGCGGATCGCGTCAGCCGTGACCTTGCCCGACAGGATCAGGTGAATGGAGGGAATGAAGGAATGATATTGGCTCCGGTCCACGAGGGTGATCCGGCAGGAGGGCCGCAAAAGGGCTTTGAGCGCAAAGGCCGCTTCCAGTCCGCCGAAGCCGCCGCCCACTATGACTATGTCCGCCGTCATGACCGCACCTCCTTCTTCGGTATCATGATCTGTCCGCTGTTTTTATTATAGCGGAAGAACCGGCTCTTTTCAGAAATGATCGCGGGAGGACGGCTGCCCTTTCCTCGTCTTTTTCTCGGGACAGGGCAGGTTCTTATGCACCAGCTTTTTTTCAGCCTGCACTGCAGCGCCACGAAGGTCCTGCAGCTGCGCGAACCGTCAACGGCATCGGACTTGGGAAACCGCGCGTATATGCAATCGAGATCACAAAAGTTCAGGCGCCATGAGGCCTTCTCTCCTGTCCCGGCCAAGACGCTCCGGACCGCGCTCAGGCGGCCGGACCGAACGGGAGTGCATGCAGTCGGTCCCTACAGGAGAGGGTAATTGCCGAAAATAAGATCGAACCTGAACAGCACGCCCGGGGTCGCCTTGAAGGACCGGTCGCGCGGGAACCGGTACTGCGGCGTTACCTCGAAGAAAAACCAGTCACGCCAGATACGCTGGCGGTACCTGGCCCTGAGCGCCACCTCATTCAGCGTATTCGCCGGCTTGGTCGCGAAAACGTTTACCCATTCGTACTCCAGCGCCTTCCGCGGGCTTATCGGCTGTCCTACCATGAACAGGAAGGCATATACGTACCCGTCCACCTGTTTTCTCCAGATCCACTCATGGGAAGCCCGGAAAAAAAGGTTGCGGGGAAGCTCACGCTCCAGGTCCACGGTGCTTCTCGCTTCCCAGCCGGAGTCGCTTGTATGGATCGCCTCCTCGATGAAGCGGAGGCTCCAGCGGTCCACCGGGAACAGGATGCGGTACTGCGGGCCGAGGACCATCACCGGCTTGTTATCATGCAGTTTGAGCCCCGCCCGTATGCTGAAGTTCTGCCGGGCACTCTCAAAAAAGGTCTGCTGGACCGCCGCGCTCGCATTTCGCTCCTCCGGGCCATTCAGACCATCGGTGTCGGACCTCGATTCAACCGCGGAAAATTCCGAGCCCTGCCTGGGACTCCCGGCAAGAATGATATGAGTTCGCTCCCGCATCTGGGGAAGGACTACCCTTACCTGCAGGTCCGGCTTCCTGAACATGCGGCTGTCCTTTTCCACGAACACATTATAGCGGAAACGGATAAAGGACCGGTTGGATTCGATGTCATGCCTCCGGTCCCCGAAAAAGGAGTCCATCCAGGTCGCCGACCCCTGTATCCCCCGCGAGATGCTCGCGTGCAGCACGTCAACGATCGTGGGAACGGCCTCCGTTCCCGGCGTTGAATCAACTTGCTCCTCGGAGGGAACAGTGCCTTCAGGGCGAGGGGCGTCGCTGCCCGGGATGGACCCGGCTGCCGTCCCCGTCGTCCTGCTGTCAGGCACAGCCGGAACCGGCCCGTCGCCATACTGCTCACTTGATAGTGCCCCGTTGCCTTCCCCGTCCGGCACGGCAACAGGAGCGGGATTCGATCCCGGAAGAGACTCTGCGCCGGCTGCAGAAATGACGGGCGCGCTCAGGGAAAGGATAAGCAGCAGGCAGATAAGCGGTATTGAAAGAAGCAGGCAGCGGATGCGGGCCTCGACGATAGCCGGAATATATGTTGTTCCTGG
>MHEA01000102.1:0-982 GCA_001805085.1 Nitrospirae bacterium GWC2_57_9 | reverse complement strand
GATAAAGATAAGCATTTGGGCCGTGAAAGTCAAGGTCAATGCAGAATGCGGGAACTTCCGAAGGGGATGCAGAAACGCGCCGGCAAACCGGCAACGGGTTTCAATGCAGGGAAAAGGCTGCATCCCTTTTCACAGGTTCAAGCGAATACGTTAGTCCTTCGACTGTTCACGATACCAAAGAAGCTTTGTGAGGGAAAAAGTATCTGCCGGCGCCGGGCTCGTCCTCGAAAATTGCCGCAATTTGACAAGGCATATTCTCGCGATACAATTTTAATATCGTTCACAGGGAACGGATGCCGAGAACCGCTCAAAACTTAATGCATCGCTTCTGGTCCCGGGAAGCGAGTATTTTTTTATCATCGGATCGAAACCAGAAATGACCTTGAGACCTCGGCGGGAAAAGAACGGAGCCGGTCAGCGAGAACCTTCATGAAGAAGTTAAAAGTGCTCACCTGGCAGGTCCATGGCAACTACCTGTTCTATCTGAGCCATGTGCCGCATGAGCTGTACGTCCCTTTTGATCCCGCTCGCGGTGCAGATTACACAGGTTGTTTTAACGGGTTCCCCTGGCCGAACACCGTGGTGAACGTGCCCGTCGAGCGGATCGCCTCTCTTGACCTGGACTGCGTTCTCTATCAGAGACCGAACCATTTCCTGAAGGATCAATACGATCTCCTGACGGCGGACCAGCGAAGGCTTCCCCGCATTTACCTGGAGCATGACCCCCCGCAGGAGCACCCCACGAACACGAGGCATATCGTGGATGATCCCGATGTCCTGCTGGTGCATGTCACCCCGTTCAACCGGCTGATGTGGGACAGCGGCAGGTCGCCTACCAGGGTCATCGATCACGGGGTCACGGTGCCGCCGGGGATCGGGTACACCGGCGAACTGCAGCGAGGCCTTGAGTTCATCCCCACTATGTCGAGGGGCACCGCTTTGCGCACGGTTTCGACGATATCCGCCCCAAGTCTGCGTCCCC
>MHEA01000101.1:983-5801 GCA_001805085.1 Nitrospirae bacterium GWC2_57_9 | reverse complement strand
GGCCGCCCTTCCCGAAGCGGGGAAAACCACCCGTTAGGCAAAGTTCTTTCTGATTCGCACCGGACCGAACCTTTTCCGCCTCTGCCCATGATGAAGGACTATGAGAAAAAATATAATATATTCTGCTTCCGGATTGTGGAGCCCCCTCCGGCAGGAGCCGGAGGCTCCCCTCAACATCGCGACCTCCGGAACTGCTTACTCGCGACGCCTCATTCTTCACGGTCGCGAGGAAGCGCTTTCCACCCCCGGCGGGAGCCGGGGGATGCCAAGGCGCGGGATTGCACTTATAATCCGAGCTTCATTTCGCCTGATATCGTATCAGTCTTAAAAAATGGTCCACGAGTTGCGGATTAAATGAACTTCCGCTGCCTTTTCTGAGAACTTCGGTGATCTGCCCGATCGGCATCTCCGCCTGATAGGAACGTCTGCTTCTCATGGCATCGAACACATCAGCAATGCTTATCAGCTGACTCGCTATGTTCGGTTGCCATCCCCCCTTTATGGATGGGTATCCGCTCCCGTCGTATTTTAAATGATGTTCGAGCGCGGATAAAACCGCAAGTTTAGGGATGCCGTCAATACCCATGAGGTACCGCGCCCCCTTGACGGTGTGGGTTTCGATGACGCTGCGTTCCTCCGACGTAAGCTTACCAGGCTTATTCAGTATCTCGTCGGGAATGAAAATTTTACCCACATCGTGGAGCAGCGATGCAACGCCGATCTGGTGGAGCTGCTCTCCGGTAAAGCCCAGCGTTTCAGCCTGGCTCATGGTCAGGATGCATACGTTCGTAACGTGGGTGAACGTATATTCATGGACGGACTTCAGTGAGGCCAGCAGCCCCAGGGGATTGATCTCTCTTCTGAATCCCCTGATGAAGCCTTTCACCATCTCATCAACTCCGCGTACATCAATTTTTTTGTGGTTCTTGGCCCTCAGGTACAGCATTTTGAGTTCGTCGATCTCTGCTGAGGTAAGTGCGAGCAGTTCGTGGAGGGCTTCCGGTGGAACTTCCGCCACAGTATGTGCAGAATTGTTGCCAGAGGCTGCGGTGCCTGTTTCTCCCACAACCTCTCCCTGTTTGTCTGCTTTTTTAATTCTAAGCTCCACCTTTCCGAGCTTGATGAAAGGGGTTGAACGAACGGAAATGGACTCGGAAGAAGCAAGGTCTCCTATGAGAGCTTCAAGTTCGGATATCGGGAGTCCGGCGACAAAGGTGAGACGTTCGACCCCCTTTTTCTTTAAAATACGGATAAATCCGGCGACAGAAGATGCAGCCCCGCCCGCAATGAACGGTTTGCCGTCGGCAAGGAGATCGTTGCCAATCAGAAGGAGCGTGATCTCTTGGTGACATTCCATCAAAGGCTCGAGAACTGCATAAGCTTTGTGGACGTACTGCGCCACCTGCGGATGAGAACGAGAATAGAGGCTGGTATTTGTCACTGCTGCCGTGAGCAGCGAGATGACCCTCGACAGCGCATCCTGGAGATCACGCTCTGTCATGCAGTCCTCCGAATCTGGCGCCTCATCATGACCCCTTCTCCGATAATTTTCTGCATGCCTTCCGGATCTTATCGCTGTTCAACCGCTCCCCGATCCTTATGAGAACCTGGATCTTATCGCGAGGATATCGCTCCAGTGATTCGAACAGTGATTCCTTCAGGGCGACAAGACGTTGAGGATAGAGTGACCAGTTGGCACGTGCAAGTCGTTCAAGATCAGGAATCGCACGGGCGTCTCCGATCTCGCCGAGGGCCCTGATGATCTCTGCGTTCACGCCGTAATCCGCTTCAAATAAGATGACCCGCTTCAGGCGGGTGAGGATATCTTCCGTTGCGTCGGCAACGCGGTACAGTCCGGCCAGAGAAACAGCCTTTGAAGAGATATCAACATCTTCGGAACGGATAGCTTCGAGCAGGACCTTTACGGCTTCCGGCTCCTTGAACTTCAGCAGAGTACTCAGCGCCTCCATTTTTACCGGGAGGTCCCGGTGACGAAGCAGCGGACGGACATGCGGGATCGAAGCCCGCGTTCCGGCCCTTCGGATGAACATCAGTAGATTAACAACATAATATGTCCGGGGATCCTTCAATCTCTTCTGGGCTTCGCATAAGGCTGGTTCACCGAAGAGACACAGCAGATTGAAAAGTACGCGTTTCCCGCCCAGCGACTGATCCCTGCTGTAGATATCGAAGAGGCCCGGGATGGTATCCGGGCCCAGAGCCTGGATCAGGCCAGCGGCCTCCTGCCCCTTGTCCCGCATCCAGATCTCGAAGGCTTGAAGAGCCTTCTCAATAAAGGAAGGTTCCGTGAATATCCTGCGGGCCTCCTCGGCAGCATCTCTGATGCCCTTGACCGGCTTGTCCGTCACATGCCGGCGGAGAGTCTCTGAAATGTCCCAGAGGAGTTCGAAGTTCCCTGTCACGAGGAATCCCGGAACTATTGCGCTGAGTTTTCGGGCAAATTCCCTGTAATCATCCTCCTCCAGGTTCTCTTCCAGGAACGCTATCAGTGCACGACCGATTTGGAAATCCAGATGGGCGTCATCGAGCGACTTCAGATGGTCCTGAAGCGGAAAGTCATCTCGCGCGGTCACGGACCTTTCCGTCATCTGCTTCAGCATTGCCTCGTAATCGGCAGAAACGTAGCTTTCATACTGTTCACGCTCAAAGAGCTTCTGCATATGCTCAGGCAGTATTTCTGGAGCCTGCTTCAGATTGCGCTCCTGAGCAGATATCGCCTCTGCAGTCTTCTCGACCCGCGTGCCCGCGAGTTTACCGATGAGACCGGCAAGTGTCGGAGATATTTCCCGTCCTTCGGAATTGGCCTGTCCGATCATCTCGATCACCATATCATCGGTAAATCCGCCGACAATAGCCTCTGCATCTTCTGAACGGCTCGAAGATACGCGCTGGAACGCAACGGAAAGAAACTGCTTCCGAAGGTCAGGATGAAGGTCTTTGAGCAGTGAATTCAGGCTCTCCAGTGTCTTTGACTGGTCATGGGTCAGTTGTTTCTTTTCAGCGGCGTACCGGATATGGGTGGAAATAATGCGGTCATAACTTTCTACGGCCGACACCGGATCGAGTTTGCGTTGATTCAGAAGGCGGGCAAGCTCGGAAGGATCGACCGTCTCTGCATCCTTGATCGATACGCCGTCCTGTCCTGCGCCTGCAAGTGTGCCGGCCGACAAGTGGGTAACGAAATCCTGCCAGATATTGGAGCCTGCATCTTCAGCAGAGTTTGTTTGCGGCTTGTATATCTCCTTTTCGTCGGTTGCATGAAAACTGCCGTAGTCCACGGCCAGGATCTTGATGTGATCCAGAAAGGAGTCAGCTACGATCTCCCCGATGCCGCCGCTGCTCCCGATCTCTTCAGGCCTCATGGACAGTATCCGGTGAAACCGAACAAGCTCCTCCCTGGTCAACCCTCGTTTGAAAGTAACGGCGGTTATCCCCTTCTGGCTTATGGAGAGGGCAAAATCGCGATAGACCGGGTTCTTTTTGTCCAGGTAATCCTGGCCCACAAGCAAGGTGTCTTTGGCAACCCCGAGCGTCATCTCCGGGCTGATCTCGAACAACCGCAGAAGCAGCTCAAAGGCCCTCTCTATACTTCGGGTGATCTGAATATGGCCAGGAGGATAGATACCTACGTTCTTCCGCGAAATGTTCAGTTCTATGACCGCTTCTGAAAGCAATCGTGTATCAAGAGGAAGCTCCCGTTCGGTAGGCTCGGGAAGTTCGTTTATTCGGTTGTCTTCTGATGACATAAAAAAAGTATATACTGAAAAACGGGTTTTTTCGAGCAATTTTTCTGTTCGCATTTCCCGATCGGATAATGGAAAGGTAAGGGCCATGCCCCGGATGGACGGGACGGATTCCGGCCACCAGAAATCCTGCCGCCTTGCCTGTGCTATAATCTAGGTGACCTCTCCCCTTGCAGAGATCAACGGAGGCTCAGGGATGATCTTCAAAGTTATAGACCACGATGAGCTCAAGAACTTCTTTACCCTGATCGCTGCTGATACCCCGGTCATCGGTCCTGTCCAGAGCGGTACCGATCGCAACGGGAAGCCGCTCTATTCCTATGAACCGGTCTCCGATTTCAACGCCCTCCGGCTCAGCTACACTACGACCAAACTGCCTGCAAAGCGGTATTTCCTGCCTTACCGGGAAGAACTGGCTGCCTATCATATCAAGGATGACGACTGGGAGAAACAGGTCAGCTATCACATCGACCGCCCATTAATCCTGTTCGGGCTCCACCCCTGTGATATCAATGCATTGAACAAGCTCGACAAGGTGCTGCTGGGAAGCACTTACCCGATGCCCTATTATGCCGCCAAGCGCAAGAACACGTTCATTATCGGCATGGACTGCACCCCCCAGCCTTTCTGTTTTTGCCGCTCCATGGGAGCCGACACCGTGCTTCACGGTTTTGACCTTTTCCTCACCGATCTCGGCGGTCGATATTTTGTCGAGGTCCTTTCGGCAGCGGGTTACAGCCTGCTCCAGCAGGTGAAGACCCGTGCTCCCGAAGAGACAGACCATCAGCAGTACATGCAGGTTGCATCGCGAAAGAACAGCTCCTTCCTAGCCCGGGTGGACACGACGGACCTGACCAAAATCCTGGACATGGAGTTCCAGTCGCCGGTCTGGCATGAATGGGGAGAACGCTGCCTGGGCTGCGGTACCTGCGCCGGCGTCTGTCCCACCTGCTACTGTTATGGGGTTGAGGAAACGGTCGGCCTGGACCTGAAGCGCGCCTCAAAGACCAGGATACTCTATTCCTGCAACGTGATCGATTTTGCCGAGGTTGCG
>MHEA01000101.1:0-946 GCA_001805085.1 Nitrospirae bacterium GWC2_57_9 | reverse complement strand
TAAAGTACCGTTATTATCACAAACACCGGGGGTTCGTTGAGGCATTCGAGGAATCGCTCTGCGTCGGCTGCGGCCGCTGCGGTGAGGCCTGCCTCCCGGGCATCACCGTGCCCGACGTGATCGCCAGCGTCCGGAGAAAGGAATCCTGAGTGGACAGTCCGCTTAAATTTTTGGAGATAGCTTCGCCGGACAAGCACGGCCATTTCCGGAGACACGATCTCGGCATGTTCGAATACTCCTACAAGGCCGAGATCGCCGGCGTACACCAGATGACCGAGACCGAGAAGCTTTATCGTCTCAGGATCCTCGACCCTGCCGAACGGCGCGGCTTCTCGTTCAAGGCAGGCCAGTTCCTGATGCTCGAAGTTCCCGGCATCGGTGAAGCGCCCTTCGGGATATCCTCTCCGCCCGGCAGCGGGGGCGATGTCGAGCTCTGCATACGCAAGGCCGGCAATCTCACGAATTTCCTGGCAAGGGCCGGACGCGGGATGCGGGTAGGCATTCGAGGCCCCTTCGGCACGAGTTTTCCCATGGAGGAGATGCACGGGCAGCACATCCTGCTGATCGCCGGCGGACTGGGGCTCGCTCCGCTCCGGGCTCCCATCGGTTATGTACAGCAGAACCGCGGTCTTTTCAAGAATGTGGATATCATCTACGGTGCAAAGCATCCTTCTCAGCTCCTGTTCACCTATCAGTATGATTTGTGGCGAAAGGAAGACATGAGCCTGACGATCATCGTGGAGAGACCCGATGAGGCCTGGAAAGGCCCGGTGGGTATGATAACCAGGGTCCTCGAGCAGATGGCGGATGAACGGGACCGCTCCTTTGTGAAGCATACCAATGCCATCGTTTGCGGGCCGCCTGTCATGTTCAAATCGGTCTGCGATATGCTCACGGCCGCCGGCGTTCCCATGCAGAAGATGTTCGTTTCGCTGGAACGGAGGAT
>MHEA01000100.1:3956-5839 GCA_001805085.1 Nitrospirae bacterium GWC2_57_9 | reverse complement strand
TGTCTTACGTATTCTGGCTGGTTCTTTCTGCGGCTCTTGTACTCACCGGTTGTTCCAAGGGATACGAGAGACAGACCATGGCAGGAGACCTTAAAGTGACCCTTTCGGTCGACCGTTATCCCCTCGTGAAAGGGGACAATGTCCTGAATGTGAAGCTTGCCGATGCTTCCGGGAAACCCGTGACGGACGCGGTCGTGAATGTGCGCTACTATATGCCGCCCATGCCCGGAATGGCTCCCATGGATTTCAACACCCAGGCGGTTCTGAAAGGCGACAAGTACGTCCTCTCCGCAAACATTCCCATGGAAGGCGGCTGGAAAGCAGAGGTTTCAACAGCGAGACCGGGCCAGCCGGCAGCGTCCGCTACATTCAACCTGGACGCCCGGTAGGCGACCGGCCGGCAGTTGAGGCACGTGCAGAACCGAGGGACGACGAATGAAGCGGAGACCGGTCATCGGTGACTCTGGTGAAACTTTTTAACAGACCCATTAAGAGGACCAGGATCCTGGTCCTCGCCGGCCTGCTCGCGCTGATTACGTTGTCCCATTATCTCGTGGGGGGCGCACAGGCCGGGATCCTTCACGGCCTGCTCGGACACCTCTATATCCTGCCGATCATGGTCGCGGCCTACTGGTACGGGATCAAAGGCGGCATCTCGGTATCGATCGCCTCGAGCGTCCTGTTCTCGCCCCACCTGTTCCTTCACTGGCGCGATCCGTTTCTCGACATTTACAATTATGTGGAGCTCTTTCTCTTTCTGTTCATCGGCGGGGTGACGGGAGTGCTGAGCCAGATGGAGCGCAATCAGCGGCTCCGGTATGAAGAGGCGATCAGCAGGCTGGACGAGTCGCACCGCAAACTGAAGGAACAGACGGACGTGCTGTTCCAGACCGAGGAGCAGCTGCGGAGAGCCGACCGTCTTTCCGCCCTGGGAGAACTGTCGGCCGGCATGGCCCATGAGATCCGGAACCCGCTGGGCTCCATCAAGGGCGCTGTCGAGATCATCAAGGACGATTATGCGCCCGATGAGGCAAAGTACGAGTTCATCCAGATCCTGCTCAAGGAAACGGACCGGCTGAACCATATCGTGCAGGAATTCCTGGGATTTGCGAGGCCGAAGAACCCCGAGTTCCAGTTCGTGGACCTGAACGATTCGATCGATTCGGTGCTTACCCTGACCGCGCAGGAGGCGCGCAAGGCAGGCGTGACAGTCGAAAAGAAACTGGATCCCGCGGTCGGCAAGCGGAGTCTTGATGCCGGTCTTCTGAAACAGGCGTTCCTGAACCTGGTCCTGAACGCCATCCAGGCCATGCCCCGGGGAGGCGTGCTTACCGTCGAGAGCGGCCTGAGGAACGGGGCGGTTGAAGTGAAGATCGCGGACACCGGCGTCGGAATCTCGGAAGAGGACCGGAAAAAGCTTTTCAGCCCCTTTTTCACGACCAAAAAGAACGGCACCGGCCTCGGGCTGGCGATCACCTATCGGATCATCCAGAACCACCGGGGAACGATCGATGTGGCGAGCAAGCGGGGCAAAGGCGCGACCTTTACGGTCACGATACCCGTTTCCTGAATTTGGCAGCACAGCGCCGGAGAGCATCATGATCCTGCTCTCCGCAGTATTCTCTCTAAACCATGAAAAAATCCTCGATCCTGCTCATAGATGATGACGACAGCCTGCGCCGGGTGATGGAATTCACCCTGACCGAGGCGGGGCACCGCGTGAATGCCGTTTCCAGCGGAGAAGAGGGCCTGAGCCTGTTCGAAAAGGACGGCTTTGATGCGGTGATCACGGATATCACCATGCCCGGCATGAACGGGATGCAGGTCCTCGAGAAGATCCGCGATCAGGACAACCGCGTCCCCGTCATAGTCATCACGGCCTA
>MHEA01000100.1:1601-3929 GCA_001805085.1 Nitrospirae bacterium GWC2_57_9 | reverse complement strand
AATGAAGAAAGGAGCCTTCGACTACATAACAAAACCGTTCAATCGCGACGAACTTCGGATCACCCTCGACACGGCGCTTCGGATGCGTCGCCTGGAAAAAGAGAACCAGGAGCTTCGTACGGTCGTGAACGACCGCTATCGCTTCGACAGCATCGTCGGTACGAGCGAGAAGCTCCGGGAACTGCTGGACATGGCCGGCCGGGTGGCCGCAAGCGAAGCGAGCGTGCTCATCACCGGAGAAAGCGGTACCGGCAAAGAGCTGCTGGCGCGAGGGATCCACTTCAACAGCTCTCGCGCGGAGGGGCCCTTCGTTGCCGTGAATTGCGCGGCCATTCCCGAGAACCTTATCGAGAGCGAACTGTTCGGGCATGTAAAAGGCGCCTTCACCGGCGCGGTCAGGGACCGGGAGGGAAAATTCGAGCTGGCCGCCGGAGGCACGCTGTTCCTCGACGAGATCGGCGACCTCCGCATCGATCTGCAGGCCAAGATCCTGCGGGCGCTCCAGGAACGGCAGGTGGACCGTGTCGGAGGCCGCCATCCGCTGTCCGTGGATGTCCGCATCATCGCGGCCACGAACAAGGATGTCGAACTGGCTGTCAAGGAAGGCGCCTTCCGCGAAGACCTGTACTACCGCCTCAGTGTGATCACGCTGCATCTTCCCCCCTTGCGCGAACGACGCGAGGACGTCGCGGTGCTGGCCGATCATTTTTTGAAGAAGTTCAATCCGGACACCGCGGTCCGGATCGCCCCGGACGCCGCAACGGCCCTTTCCTCGTATGGATGGCCCGGGAACGTGCGGGAACTGGAGAACGTGATCCAGCGGGCGACTGTGCTGAAACGGGGAGAAACGATAACGGCTCAGGACCTCCCGGACAAGCTCAAAAAGGAAAAAATGAACGTCGAAAGCATAATCCTGAACCTTCCCGAGGACGGGATCTCGCTCGAGGAACTGGAGAAGAGCCTGATCGTCAAGGCCCTGGAGAAACAGAAAGGCAACCAGACACGTGCCGCGGAATATCTCGGAATAACCAGGCCCACGCTCATTTACCGCATGGAAAAGTATGGAATAAAATAGCCCGCCTTTGCGTCCCCCCGCTTGCTTGACAAGAACAGGCCAGGCAAGTATAATTTCGTCATCTCCGCGAGTTCTTCCTTCCAAGCCAAGAAAGGCGTCTGATGGAACCCCAATCGAAGTGGAGCATCATACTGGGCCGGTACTCGAGGAAAAAACAGCTGGCTCTCGACATCGCCCATTGTTCCCCCTTGGCGCTGCGAAGCATAATTCTCGACGTCAAGACCCCCGATGCGCTCCTGGAGCAGATCGCCCACGTTTATTACGACAATGAAGATATACTCCGGGACCTGGTCCGCTGCCCCAATCTGTCGGAGACCACGCTGGCCTTCATCGCCCTCACCGCCTCAGACGAGATCAAAAGCTTCATCAGCGGCACCCGGGTGGTCGACCTGGTAGTCGCAGAGGGCCGCACGGAAGAACAAGCAGCGGGCGGCAAGAAGAAAATGAACATCACCCAGATTGTCCTGAAGATGACGCCGTCCCAGAAGATCAAGCTATCCCTGACCGGCGGCAAGGAGGCGAGAAGCATCCTGATCCGCGAGTCGAGCAAGACGATCTCCCTCGGCGTGCTTTCCAATCCCCGCCTCACGATCGGCGAAGTCGAAGCGTATGCGAAATCGCAGAACATGAGCGAGGACGTCATACGCAAGATCGGCACCAACGCCGAATGGACCAGGAAGAATACGATCGCCTCGGGCCTCGTGTTCAATCCCAAAACGCCGGTTTCTATCTCGCTGGGCTTCATGCCTCGCATGACTGAGCGGGACCTGGGTATCCTGGAAAAGAGCAAGAACGTTCCCGAAGCCGTTCGTACCTCTGCCCGCGGCATGCTGCTCAAGAAAAAAATGGGCAAGGGATAAGAATCTCTTTTTGTTCCGGTCCGCTTCCGTAATTGATCCCCTTTCCCGAGGTTTTTTCATGAAACGCTGTTACCTGTTCCTCCTTGTATTGTCGCTGGCCCTGACGGCCTGCTCCCGGTACAAAACCTTCCAGAAGACCGAATCGATCATGGGTACGAACGTTACGATTACCGTGGTTGCGCGGACGGCATCGGACGGCGGATCAGCCATCGATGCGGGCATGGAAGAGGTCAGACGATTCGACCGGATGATGTCCCTTTATAAGGAGGACAGCGAGGTTACGAAGGTGAATATGGCCGCGGGAAAGCATCCCGTCTCGGTTTCTCCCGAGCTGATCGATGCTGTAGAGGCCGCAGCCCGCGCATCCGAGATCACCGGCGGAGACTTCGATAT
>MHEA01000100.1:0-1577 GCA_001805085.1 Nitrospirae bacterium GWC2_57_9 | reverse complement strand
CTGGCAGATGCGGCTCAAGGACGGGAATGTGCCGACCGCCCGGGAGATCGCGAACGTTAAAAATCTGGTGAATTACCGGAACATCATCATCGACCGGAAAGCTTCGACGCTGTTCCTGAAAAAACCGGGTATGATCATGGACCTGGGCGGCATGAAAGGGTACATTGCCGACCGGGTGCGAGACCTGTTCAAAAAACGCGGTATCGACAATGCCCTTATCGCGCTGGCAGGGGATATCTGGGCAATAGGGCACCGGGAGGACGGCAAGCCGTGGAAGATCGGCGTGCAGCACCCGCGCGACCGGGATAAGACCATGTCCGTGCTTGACCTGAGCGATAAGTATGTGGCCACGTCCGGAGATTATGAACGATTCGTCATCTGGGAAAAAAAGCGTTATCATCACATCATAGACCCGAGGACCGGGATGCCTTCCACAGGCGTTATTTCCGCTACACTGGTGGGCGACAGGGGCGAGGTTATCGACCCTCTTGCCAAGGCACCGTTCATCCTGGGAGCCGACCAGGGGATCAAGCTTGTGAAAAAGGCGGGCGCTGAAGCCATTGTGGTCGATGAGCAGGGACAGGTATTCATGACCGAAGGTCTCAGGAAGATGGAGGATGCTTCTCATCGCTGACCCTGTGATCAAGATCATGTTTCTCTGCACCGGTAATTCATGCCGCTCTCAGATGGCGGAAGGATTTGCCCGGGAGTTCGGGCGAGGCCGGCTGGAGCCATACAGTGCGGGGATCATGGCCGCAGGTGTTCATCCGCGGGCGATCGCGGTCATGAAAGAAGCGGGTATCGACATCTCCGGACAGGCCTCGAAAGAGGTGGATGAACGTCTACTCAGGTCCATGGACCTGGTCGTCACGCTTTGCGATAACGCTGCTGAGGCATGTCCCTGGGCTCCGCCCCGGGTAAAGGTACTGCATTGGCCGGTAAAGGACCCGGTCGGCACGAGCGGGTCGGAAGACAGGATCATGAGGGAGTTCCGTCGCGCCCGGGACGAAATAAGAACGAAGATCGAGTTTTTTCTCAGAGAGATACAGTGCGAGAATAAATCAACTGTTTGATTTTAATCAATTTATTTTTTTTTGCTTCCTGAAAAAACAGTTGCAATGCCTCGAATATATTGGTAATATAGGCCTTCGAAAGAGCGGGTCACCTCTTTGACCCCGATTAAAGGAAGAACGGCAGGAGGAAGTGATGGTAAGTTTGACTGAAAGTGCGGTCAAGAAGTTCAAGGAAACGGTGGAGAAACAGGGCAAGGCTGGAGACGGGGTTCGCATTTTTGCCGTTCCCGGCGGCTGAAGCCCCTCTCTGGCTATGGACATAGCCAAGGAAGCCCTGCGGGGCGACACGACCCTTGAGGTGAGCGGGTTGAAGGTGTTCATCGAGGAACGCGCGAACACGATGCTGACGAACACAAACATCGATTTCAGCGAAGGACAGGGCTTTATCCTGTCCGGAATGCAGCCGAGCTCTTGCGGTTCGTCCTGCAGCACCTGCT
Source organism: Nitrospirae bacterium GWC2_57_9 (assembly GCA_001805085.1). Lineage (GTDB taxonomy): Bacteria > Nitrospirota > UBA9217 > UBA9217 > UBA9217 > MHEA01. Next base: position 67 of record MHEA01000100.1, on the reverse strand, counting down.
GAAGCAGCTATACCGAATGTTTCTCATTGACCGTTGTCGTTTTCGACAACGGTTTTTTTATTGTGCG
>MHEA01000099.1:8096-12982 GCA_001805085.1 Nitrospirae bacterium GWC2_57_9 | reverse complement strand
ATCGTGAAGCTGGAACAGGTACTTTCCCGTTCCGTCCGCCGATTGCTCTTTCCTGACAAGCGCCGGGACAGGAATGGAAAAATGTTCGGACAGCACTTGCCGCTCCGGCTTGGAGATGTTCGTCATTTCTTCAAAGGTCCCTGCGCCTTTGCGATATATCCAATCATGCACCTGAGCGGCACGATACTTCTTCATGCCTAGCCGCACCAGTTCATCAGCCAGCTCTTCCTGGCTCAGCATCTTGATATTGCGGGATGTCTTCTGCATATCCGATCTCAAGTCCTCGTCAAAGGACGACATTAACACCTTTAAGAACATAAAGCAAGATGAAGGATGTGCAGCTTTTTGGCACCCCGAATGTCTTATTCCCGGACAGTTAGCCAATATATATAACTCTAACCTGTTGTTTTTTATTACTTTGTATTGAGGAATGAAAACTGCATATTCAATGATCGTTGTCTTCAATGCAGTTTTAACGTCTCCGGTCGCACATGCTCCCCACAGGGAAACCCGCGGGAGAGGAGGCCACCTCATGGTAAAGAAGTTCCTGGTAGTGGATGACTCCGCTTCCATTCGACAGCTGGTCTCGTTCACCCTGACTGAAGCGGGACATGAAGTGCTGTCAGCCGAGAACGGCAGCGATGCCCTCCAGAAGCTCAGCGGATCGAAGATCGATATGGTGATCACCGATCTCAATATGCCGGATATGGACGGCATCGAGCTGATCAGGAAGCTGCGCAGTATGGACGACTACCGGTTCTCCCCGATCCTCATGCTGACGACGGAGTCACAGGAGGCCAAGAAGCAGGAGGGCAAACGGGCCGGAGCGAGCGGGTGGATCGTAAAGCCGTTCTCCCCGCAGCAGCTTCTCACCGTAGTAAGGAAATTCGTACGGTAGCACCCTTCGCCTGAACTGGACGAGGGATCAGTCTTGGATCGCGGATGCGAGGTGACAGAATGGGAACGAGTTTCACGCAATCGGGCAACAGGGGACTGGTAACGCTGGACGGAGAGGTCACGCTGCCCCACGCGGAAGACCTCAGAAGGGCCCTTATCAAGGCCCTGATCGATACGGACGACATCTCTATTGCCCTCGACGGCATGCAGGACGTGGACCTCTCCTGTCTCCAACTGCTCTGCTCGGCTCACCGCAGCGCAGCACGATTGAAAAAACGCATTTACTTTGCCGGCGACCCGCCGCAGCTATTCAAAGACATGATGACCGCGGCCGGCTTTACACGCTCGACCGGGTGCAAGCTGGATTGCGACAAGAGCTGCCTGTGGGTGGGGAAGGGGGCGGGCAATGTCGGATAACCGTGAGACCTTCGACGATTCGACCGAAAATATAGTACGGGAACTTCGGGCAACCTTCCGCGAGGAGGCATACGAACTGCTCTCCGAGCTGGAAAGCGCGCTTCTGGAGCTCGAGAAGGACCCCGCGGACAATCAACAGATCGGCCGGGCCTTCCGGGCGATGCACACGATCAAGGGCTCCGGCGGTGCCTGCGAGTTCCATGAGGTCTCGGCCTTCACCCATGAGCTGGAATCGATATTCGACAAGGTCAGGTCCGGCAAGATGACCGCCTCGAAGGAGATCATAACCCTTACGCTCACGGCCAAAGACCAGATCGAAGCCATGTTCAATTCCTATTACCGGGGAGGCACGGTCGACCCGGACAGGACCGGGGAGATCCTCGCCTCCTTCCGGAAATTGCTGCCTGGAAGCGCTGCCGCGCCGGCAAAACCGGGCTTCTCCTCGCAGCCGAAAGCGTCTGCCAAAAAAGAAGAACCTGGCCGGACCATGACGTACCGCATCCGGTTCCGGCCGGTCCCGGGTATTTTTTCTCAGGGCACCAACCCGGTGAACCTGCTGAACGAGCTGCGCGAGCTGGGAAAGTGCAATGTCGTGGCGCAGACCGAAGCCATTCCCTACCTGGAGGATTTCGATCCCCAGGCCTGCCATACCTATTGGGACGTCATCCTTTCCACCTCGCGCGGTCTGAACGCTATCCAGGATGTGTTCATCTTCGTCAAGGACAGCGCCGAGGTCAAGATCGACGTCATCGCCGAGGGCGGGTACCTGGAGGATGAGAAGGCGTACAAGAAGCTCGGGGAGATCCTGCTGGAGCGGGGCGACCTCTCGCCGCAGGACCTGAAGAAGGTGCTGAACGGAAAGAAGCGCGTAGGCGAGATGCTGGTCGAGACAGGCATCGTTCCGCCCTCGAAAGTGGAGTCGGCCCTGGTGGAGCAGCAGCACGTGCGGGAAATGCGGGAGCAGCGGCAGGGGCACGTGGACCAGGGGTCGTCGAGCATCCGCGTCGCGACGAGCAGGCTGGACAGCCTGGTGAACCTCGTGGGCGAATTGGTCACGGTACAGGCGCGGCTGTCCCAGACCGCCCTGAATACCGGCATGCCCGCGCTTGTGAACATCGCGGAGGAGGTCGAGCGGCTGACCGCTTCGCTCCGCGACAATGCCATGAGCATCCGCATGCTTCCCATCGGCACCACCTTCAGCAAGTTCAGGCGCGTAGTGCGCGATCTTTCCGCCGAGCTGGGCAAGGAGATCGAGCTTGTGGCCGAGGGCGCCGAAACCGAACTCGACAAGACCGTCATCGAGCGGCTGAGCGACCCGCTCGTGCATATCATCAGGAACAGCGTGGACCACGGCATCGAGCTGCCCGAGGTGCGGATGGCGGCAGGCAAGCCGAAGCGGGGCACGATTACGCTCTCGGCGCTCCATTCCGGCGCGCATGTACTGATTCGGGTGCAGGACGACGGGGCAGGACTGGATGCCGCAGCGATCCGGGCGAAGGCGATCGAGAAAGGGCTGATTCAGCCCGAGGCTGAGCTCGGCGAGTCCGAGCTGATGGAGCTGATCCTCGCCCCCGGCTTTTCCACGGCGAGGAACGTGACCGGCGTATCGGGCCGGGGCGTGGGCATGGATGTGGTCAAGCGGGCCATCGACGCGCTCCGGGGAACCATCGAGATCAGCAGCGTCCCGGGCCGGGGCACGAGCATCATGCTCAAGCTTCCGCTCACCCTCGCCATCATCGACGGCTTCCTCACCCGGATCTGCGGCGAGCACTTCATCTTCCCGCTCTCGCTGGTGCAGGAGTGCATCGAGCTCTCGCGGGAGGAGGCCTTGAAGGCAAGCAACAGGCGCCTCGCGAACGTGCGCGGCCAGATCGTGCCCTACATCCGGCTGCGCGAATACTTCCTCGTGAGCGGGGACAGTCCGGCCTTCGAGCAGATCGTCATCGTGAACGTGGACGGACGCAGGGTGGGGCTGGTCGTCGATACCGTGGTCGGCGAGCACCAGACCGTGCTCAAGTCGCTGGGCAAATACTATCACGGCGTAGAAGGAATTTCCGGGGCCACCATCCTGGGGGACGGCACGGTGGCTCTTATCCTCGATATCCCAAAACTGGTCCGCATGGTCGAACAACAGGAAGCGCAGATGACCAGGGGAGGTGAGCCATCTTGAAAAAAGACCGATGAATACGATGAAGGCGAACAGAAGTTAGATTTCAACAATGAAAGGAGGGGCCGCAATTGATCTGCACATCAGGAAAAAAAGCCGGAATGAAAAAAAACGTTCGGCCTGAGTTGGCGCTGGCGTTTTTTCTCGGCATGATTCTTTCATCCGTAAACGCACAGGCGGCCCATCCACTCATCACGGATGACACCGGGATCCAGGGAAAGGGCAAAACACAGATCGAACTCAACGGTGAATACGCCTGGGACAGGGAAACCGGGGAGGGCATTGAAGTAAAAGAAAGAGCCCTTGCGCTGGAGAGCGTCGTTTCCTACGGAGTCATGGACTCCCTGGACCTCGTTCTGACCCTGCCCTATACCAGCGTGCGGGATACAGTGGACGGCGCCACAACGAGGCAGAACGGAGCCAATGATCTTTCCGCGGAGCTGAAGTGGCAGTTCTGGGAAGGCAAAGGAACGAGCTTTGCATTCAAGCCGGGAGTGAGTTTCCCGACCGGAGACGAAAAAAAGGGGCTGGGAACCGGGAAGTATGGGGTGTCGGCCTTTCTGATCGGGACACAGGAACTCGAACGCTGGACGTTCCACGTGAACCTGGGCTATCTCAGAAATAATAACAATTTTGAGGAAGAAGAAAACCTGTGGCATGCATCCCTTGCGTCAGAATGGAAGGCGTCCGGGGCTGTAAGGCTCGTTGCCAATATGGGGATGGAGAAAAACGCGGACCCTGCGGCGGAAAAGGACCCTTCCTTTGCCCTCGTTGGGTTCATTTATGCGATGTCCGAAGGCCTGGACATCGATCTCGGATATAAAGCAGGGCTGAACGATCCGGAAATGGACCAGACGGTCCTTGCCGGAATGGCACTCAGATTCTGAGCAAGTGCTCAAGTCGTCGGGCGGATATTATCACGGGGGAGAAGAAATTTTGGGGCCACACTCCGGGCGGCATCGTGGCTCTGATCCTCGATGATCAAAACAGGAAACGATAGATTTTGTCCGATGAAGATCCCGGGAAAGCCCTGTTTTGCGAAATATATTTAGAGGACAACCGCTCTCGAATGGCGGTTCTCAAGGAATGGTCGGCAACGAAATTGCGACCGACAAGAAGGAGAAGGCAATGAAATTTCAGAATTTGGGTATCGGAATGAGGCTTGGTCTCGGTTTTGGCGCGGTTTTGGCACTGATGCTTATCGCCGGCCTGTTTATTATGCAGGCACTCAACGTTGTTGATGTTAAAGTCACGCAAGTGGCGGATGAGAGCATTCCCTTCGCGCTTCTTGCCGAGGATATGGAAAAAGAGGTGATTCAGGTACAGCAGTTTCTGACCGATGCTGCCGCAACCAAGCAACGGGAACCTTTCGAGGAAGCCGCGGAAGCGGCAAGGAAGTTCCGGG
>MHEA01000099.1:7361-8086 GCA_001805085.1 Nitrospirae bacterium GWC2_57_9 | reverse complement strand
CCGGTTCCGGGAGATGTTTCAGAGAGAGAACGATGCGCAAGGGGTAAAGGCGATCGAGGATCTGGATGCCACGTTCAACCGGTACTATGAAGAGGGGAAGCAGATGGCAAATGTTTACATCTCCTCGGGGACAGAGGCCGGCAATAAGATCATGGAGTCTTTTGACAAAAGAGCCGAGGTTATGGCCGAAATGGTCATGAAGTTCCAGCAGACCCAGGTCGACGAGGCAAAGGAGAACATCCGGGGCGTGCAGGAAGCTGAAAAGAGCGTAGCGCGCACCCTGATACTCGTCGGCACCATCGCCCTGGCAGCGGGAATCATCCTCGCAGTGATCATTATCCAGGGGTTGATGAAACAACTGGGCGGAGAACCTGCATACGTCCGCGATATCGCGCAGAACATGTCGCAGGGCGATGTGAGCATGGAGATCGCGGCGGTCAAACACGCCGGCAGCGTCATGACCGCGATGAAAACCATGGTGGATAATTTCCGAAGTCTCGTCAAAACAGCCGAACAGATCGCGTCAGGAGATCTGAACGGCGATGTCCAACTGCTTTCAGACAAGGATTCTCTTGGGAAATCGCTGCAAACCATGGTGGGGAAGCTGCGGGAAGTTGTTGCCGACGTAAAAGCAGCGTCGGACAACGTGGCCTCCGGAAGCCAGCAGCTGTCGGCCGGGTCCGAGCAGATGTCCCAGGGCACCACGGAGCAGGCGGCCTCCGCGG
>MHEA01000099.1:6218-7281 GCA_001805085.1 Nitrospirae bacterium GWC2_57_9 | reverse complement strand
CGGCAAGGCCGTGTCCGAGACGGTGAGCGCCATGAAGGACATTGCCGGCAAGATCTCGATCATCGAGGAGATCGCACGCCAGACCAACCTGCTGGCGCTGAACGCGGCCATCGAGGCGGCGCGGGCGGGCGAGCACGGGAAAGGCTTTGCGGTCGTGGCGGCGGAGGTCAGAAAACTGGCGGAACGGAGCCAGAGCGCGGCGGGCGAGATCAGCCAGCTATCGACTTCGAGCGTGGAAGTGGCGGAGAAGGCAGGCCAGATGCTTGCGAAACTGGTGCCGGACATCCAGAAGACGGCCGAGCTGGTGCAGGAGATCAGCGCCGCATCCAAGGAGCAGACCTCAGGCGCGGACCAGATCAACGGTGCCATCCAGCAGTTGAACCAGGTGATCCAGCAGAACGCCGGCGCTGCCGAGGAGATGTCTTCCACGGCGGAAGAGCTGTCGTCGCAGGCCGAGCAGCTTCAGAGCTCGATCGCGTTCTTCCGGGTCGCCGAGGCCGGCTCTATCCGCAGACTCGCCGCGCCTGCTGCCCGGCATCTTCCCGCTTCGCACAAGGTAAGCATCGCCCATATGGCTCCCAAGCCCAGGGCGGTACACGCCGCGGCCCTGCATCCTTCGGGGGTGAACCTGAACATGGGGCACGAAGCCAAGGGGAACGGCGACCACCGGGACCACGAGTTCGAGAAGTTCTGATGCAATGTGGGATGACGAATCCGGGATGCGGAGTTAAAGAACAGGCCATCAATAAAGCTGATCCACATCCAAATTATATGAGGAGGTTCCTATGGCAGCAGGTATCGTGGAAACAACGCAGTATCTGACCTTCAAGCTTGATGAAGAGGTCTTCGCCCTCGACATCGGCAAGGTCCGGGAAGTGCTCGATTTCACTTCGATTACGAAAGTTCCCCGCACACCCGAGTTCATGCGCGGCGTGATCAACCTCCGGGGCAGCGTGGTTCCGGTGGTGGACCTCCGGCTGAAGTTCGGCCTGCCGAAGACCGAACAGACAGTCAATACCTGCATCATCATCGTGGAAGTGACGGTGGACAACGAGACGACGGT
>MHEA01000099.1:4508-6195 GCA_001805085.1 Nitrospirae bacterium GWC2_57_9 | reverse complement strand
GCCCAAGATCGGGACCCGGCTGAACACCGAGTTCATCAAGGGCATGGGCAAGCGGGACAACAAGTTCATCATCATCCTGGATATCGACAAGATCTTCTCCACCGACGAGCTGGCACTGGTCCAATCGACCCAGGCCGAGGCGCAGGCGTGAGCAAGGGGCAACAATAAGGATCCGCGAAAAAAGGGGGAGCAGGATCGGGTGAGCTGCTCCCCCGGTTAACCGGGTCTGTTTCGCGGCGCGCGACTTTGTTCTTCGTTCTTCAAGGTGCGGCACTGGCTCAGCGCTCCGCACTGGCAATGGAACAGCAAGAACCGGGGAAAGGGCACTGGAAGCACCTTGGTCCATACCGTGCCGATCCGGCCTTCAGTAACGGACAGCGGGGATCAGGGAAGCAAATGGAGCATATGAGCTTCCGCCTGAAGAAGTCGTCTTCCACGGTCACAATCGCAGGTCCGGGAAGTGTCGAATTTCACGGGTTCACGAAGGCACCCGCATTCTCCACGCACCGGAGAATGCGGTTTTGAAGTAATCACCCCCAATTTTTGATTCGCCGCTGTCTCTTTACTCACGGGCGCACCGGCTTCAGTTTAATTCGTCAGGAGGGGTTCATATGCTTAAGAAGATGCAGATCAAAGGAAAGCTGAATCTGCTCATCGGGCTCATAATCGGGATCATGAGCGCAGTGGTGGTCCTCTCGGTGCTCCAGAGCATGGGGTCGGAAAAAACCATGGTTAAAATGGTTGAAGACGATCTTGCGCTGCTGATCAGCCTGAATGCAATGTATGCAGAAGGGCTTCAGACCGGTCAGGCGACGAGAAATGTCCTGCTGAACGCCGGCGACGAAAAAGCCAGGGAAAACTATCGGAACGCCCATGATAATTTCATGCTCGAATATGAGAAAGCGAGTAAATTCGCTCCTGAAGCGATGAGGGACCGGTTGAAAAAACTCAAGGATCTCTGGGACGAAGATCATCAATTAAAAACCCAGGTACAGCAACTTGCGGGAGCAGGCACACAGGGCGAGGCGGCGGAGCTTCTGGTCCGGCAGGAAACGCCGAAATGGAGGGAAGTAAAAGGGCTGATCCTCGAACTGGAAAAAGAACATCAGGCAACTTTTGCGAGGACCAAGGAAAACGAGATCGCCGGTCTGCAGAAGAATAGAACCATTCAGATCGGAACGTTCCTTGTCGCCGCAGTTGCCTCCCTGTTCCTCGCATTCCTCATTGCGAGCAGCATAACCCGGCCGCTGAATGAAGGGGTTGAGGCGGCAACCCGGCTGGCACAGGGAGATCTGACGGTCGAGGTGAGGGTCGCAAGCGCTGACGAGACGGGAAAGCTCATGGCTGCCATGAAATCCATGGTGGAAAAGTTCAGCACCGTAGTCGTCGGCGTGAAGACCGTTTCGGACAATGTGGCCTCGGGCAGCCAGCAGCTTTCTGCCGGCGCGGAGCAGATGTCCCAGGGAACGACCGAACAGGCCGCCTCCGCGGAAGAAGCTTCCTCGTCCGTGGAAGAGATGAATGCCACCATAAAGCAGAACGCTGACAACGCGCAGCAGACCGAGAGGATAGCGCTCAAGTCGGCGGAGGACGCGTCGCAGAGCGGCGAGGCCGTTTTCAAGACCGTAAGCGCGATGAAGGACATCGCTTCCCGGATCTCGATCATCGAGGAGATCGCGCGTCAGAC
>MHEA01000099.1:3629-4449 GCA_001805085.1 Nitrospirae bacterium GWC2_57_9 | reverse complement strand
GGTTTGCCGTGGTGGCGGCAGAGGTCAGAAAACTGGCCGAGCGGAGCCAGTCGGCCGCCGGTGAGATCATGCACCTGTCGACCTCGAGCGTCGAGATCGCGGAACAGGCAGGCATGCTTCTCACAAAGCTCGTTCCGGACATCCAGAAGACCGCCGAGCTGGTGCAGGAGATCAGCGCGGCTTCCAAGGAGCAGACCTCGGGTGCGGACCAGATCAACGGCGCGATCCAGCAGCTGAACCAGGTGATCCAGCAGAACGCCGGCGCTGCCGAGGAGATGTCTTCCACGGCGGAAGAGCTGTCATCCCAGGCAGAGCAGCTCCAGAGCACGATCGCGTTCTTCAGGGTCGCACAAACGGAAACCCCGCGCTCGCACGCTTCCGCGCGGGCGCATCTACCGGCTTCGGACAGGGTCACTCCTGCGGAGAGGACCGCGAAACCCAGGGCAGTACCCGGCCGGACACAGCCCGGTGCCGGGGTGAAGCTGAATATGGGGCACGAGGCAAAGGGGAGCGGCGACCGCCAGGATCACGAGTTCGAAAAATTTTAAAAGCAGCCGGTCCCGCCGCATCAGCCGGAGAACGGCAGCAGGCGCGGCAGGAACCGCGAGGAGTGCCCCATGGCTTGCCTTTTCCTGATCGGAAGCAGCTTGCATTCCTGTGCAGCGCGCAGGGGGACCTATCTGCCGAGCATCGGGGAGCTGAAGGAGTTGTGCAACCCGGCATCGGGGAACTGCCCTGCGCTGCTCGCTGCCCAAGCGGGAGACCCCGCAGAGACCGCGCAGGCGTCATGGCCGCCTTCGGGCTACCGGCAGCAAGACCG
>MHEA01000099.1:335-3569 GCA_001805085.1 Nitrospirae bacterium GWC2_57_9 | reverse complement strand
GCCTCGGACCCGAGCACATGATCGCAGTAATGCCGCCGGCCAAGAAGGTGATGCTCGAGTCGAGGCTGCAGAAACGGCTTCGCGCGCTGGGAATGGCCACGTTCAGCGATTACTGCGATCATGTGCTCGGGTCCGAGGCAGGGTCCGGAGAGCTCGTGCATATGATCGATGCCGTCACGACCAACAAGACGGACTTCTTCCGCGAGCCCATCCATTTCCAGTACCTGGCCGAAACCGCTCTGCCGGAGTTCCTCGAAGAGAATGCCGGGCCGGGAAAGAAGAAATTCTCGGTCTGGAGCGCGGGATGCTCATCGGGCGAGGAGCCCTACACGCTCGCCATCGTGCTGGGCGAGTTCGCTTCGCAGCACCCCGATTTCCACTACGCAATCATGGCGACGGACATTTCGACCCGGGTGCTCGAGAAAGCCCGCCTGGGCATCTACGACCAGCATGTTGTCGAGGGCGTCCCGATCGTCCTGAAGCAGAAGTACTTTCTGCGGAGCAAAGAGCGGGAAAAGGGACTGGTGCGCGTCGTCCCCGAACTGCGTTCCCAGGTCTCGTTTCAGAGGGTGAACCTCATGGAGGAGCATCTTTCGGTCCCGGAACTGGTCGATGCCGTGTTTTGCAGGAACGTGATTATTTATTTTGAACGGGCGACCCAGCATAAGCTGCTGAACCGGCTGTGCGGATGCCTGAAAACCGGTGGACATCTGTTCCTCGGGCACTCGGAAACGGTTCACGGCTTCGATCTGCCGCTCGTTCGCATCTCATCAACGATCTACAGGAAGGTACTGTGAGCACAACCGTGGAGGAACTTCCCGTCGTCTATCTGAAGGCGGGGGAGATGCACTATACGGACAGGCCGGCGCTCGTCATTACCGTCCTCGGCTCCTGCCTTTCGGTCACCATGCACGACCGGCGTCTGGGTATCGCGGGCATCTGTCATGGGCTGCTGCCGGAATGCGAGGATAAGCGCTCCTGCCCGAGCAGGTGTTCCGATGGGTTCCGATACGTGGAGTGCTCGATCCGTCAATTGATCCGGCTCTTCGACAAGGCCGGTTCCCGGCGGCGGGACATCGAGGTAAAGTGCTTCGGCGGCGCCGACATGTTCACGCGCAGGATCGAGAAGCCGGGGCTGGTGTCGGTCGGCCGCCAGAACATCACCACGGCGGAAAAGCTCTTGAACCGGGAGGGGCTCAGGATCGTAAAACAGGATGTGGGCGGTCTGGGGGGAAGGAAGGTCCTCTTCTACACCCATACCGGCGAAGTGCTGCTGAAGCGCCTGTCCTCGGCGGCAGCCCCCCTCGCCGGCGGGAAGGATGCAAGCGGAAAGGTTAATCATCCATGAGCAATAAAATTCGGGTCCTCATAGTCGATGACTCCGCCGTAGTCCGGCAGACGCTCGAAGAAGTTCTGTCGTCGGATCACGACATCCAGATCATGGCGACCGCCTCGGATCCCTACATTGCAGCCGAGAAGATCGCGAAGGAAGTTCCCGACGTGATCACGCTCGACATCGAAATGCCGCGTATGGACGGCCTCACCTTTCTGCACAAGATCATGACCCAGCACCCGCTGCCCGTGGTGATCTGTTCGAGTCTCACCGATGCCGGATCGGAAACCGCGATCAAGGCTCTGGAGTACGGAGCGCTCGACATCGTCACCAAGCCCAAGCTCGGCGCAAAACAGTTCCTTGAGGAGTCGAGGATCCGGATCTGCGACTCCGTCAAGGCCGCGGCCCAGGCGAAGATAAAGATCCGGAAACTTCCCCCCGTCGACCGGGAGCTTCCGCCCAAGTTGACGGCCGACGCGATCCTTGCCAAACCAAGACCGGGGTCTGAGGCGATGCTCAAGACGACCGACAGGGTGGTCGTGGTAGGAGCGTCCACCGGGGGGACCGAGGCCCTGTCCGACTTTCTCCAGGCCATGCCGCTCGATGCCCCGGGCATCGTGATCGTGCAGCACATGCCGGAAAATTTCACCCGTGCCTTCGCAAACCGCCTGGACACCATCTGCCAGATATCCGTGAAGGAAGCCGAGGACAACGACACGGTCCTGCGCGGCAGGGCCCTGATCGCTCCCGGCAATCGTCACACGCTGCTCAAGCGGAGCGGAGCGCGCTATTACGTGGAGATAAAGGACGGCCCGCTCGTATCCCGCCACCGGCCGTCGGTGGACGTACTGTTCCGCTCCGCCGCCCGCTACGGCGGCAAAAACTGCATCGGCGTGATCATGACCGGCATGGGCGACGACGGGGCAAAGGGGATGCTCGAGATGAAAGAGGCGGGGGCATATACCGTTGCTCAGGACGAGGAGTCCTGCGTGGTCTTCGGCATGCCGAAAAAGGCGATCGAACTCAATGCCGTCGACCGCGTCGTTTCTCTCAAGAGCATACCTCATGTCGTTTTGAACGCGGTGACCTAAGGAACCCGGAACTGCCGCGGTTCGGGGGTGCAAAAAAGGCCCGGATACAGTATAATGCAGGAGCGTTTGATGCTTGTCAAGACAGAACCAAAAAGGCTGCTGATCGTGGACGATGAACCCACGATCCTTCTCACCTTGTCGTATATGCTCCGGAGCGAAGGGGTCGAGGTCATGACCGCAAGCAGGCTGGAACCCGCGGAAGAGGCGCTTTCCCGCTACGCCTTTGACGTGGTTATCGCGGACATCCGGATGTCGGGCATCCTCGGGATCGAGGGGCTGGAACTGCTGAGCTATATCAAGCGCAACTGGCCCGCGACCCACGTCATCGTGATGACTGCGTACGGCTCCGACGAAATAAAGAAGGAGGCCTATGGGCGGGGGGCTGATCATTACTATGAAAAACCAGTGGACATCCAGCAGCTCATGGCCCATGTGCGCAGCCTGGGCGTGCCGGTCAAGGGATAGGGGGGCAGCAATGTCGTCAAGGCAGGGAAAAAACCAAATCGGCGCATTCGGAACGAAGAGCCCGGCGGGAGGTTGGTAACATGCTCAAAAAGGTCCTGGTCGTAGACGATTCGGCATTGATACATCAGATGTATAAGATGGTGCTGATGCGGTATCGCTGCGAGATCATCGACGCAATGAACGGACAAGACGGACTGGACAAGCTTTCCACGAACCCGGATGTGAGCCTCATCCTGCTCGATATCAATATGCCGGTGATGAACGGCATCGAGTTCATTAAAAAGGTCATGGCAGTCGAGGCATACAACACCATCCCGATCGTGATGGTGAGCACCGAGGGCAAGG
>MHEA01000099.1:0-310 GCA_001805085.1 Nitrospirae bacterium GWC2_57_9 | reverse complement strand
CCTGGGGGCCAAGGGGTACGTGAAGAAGCCCTTTCAGCCCAGCGACCTGCACGCGATCATCGAAAAGATCTACCCGTCCAAATGAGGTCGCCCGGGGAGATCTTCCGCCGGGCCGCTTCCCGGGGCCCACAGGGGGCTGCCGCAATAAAGACAGGGATACTGCTCTTCTGCTTCCTCCTGTTCTCGGCCGGGATTGTTCCGGAAACGGCATCCTCTGAGATCAAATTCGCCATTCTTCCCCGCCTCGGTCCGGTCGAACTGTTCAACATGTTCAATCCGCTAGCCCAGTACCTCTCGCGGGAGGCAGACG
>MHEA01000098.1 GCA_001805085.1 Nitrospirae bacterium GWC2_57_9 | reverse complement strand
GGCTCCAGTTCATGGATTATGATCTGCGACGCCTCCATGACCTCCTGCGTGGTCACGCTGAGCGCCTTGGCGATCTGAGCGTATTTTCGTTTCTCCAGGTCCGGAAGATGGTCCTGGATGATCTTTTCGACGAGCGAACCGCCCGCGTCAAGATGGCGTATCTGGATCAGAAGGCACTCCTGCAGTGTACGGGCCGCGATGCCGAGGGGATCAAAGCTCTGCACCAGGGCAAGGGCGCGCTCCATATCGTGCCGGGAAACGCCGGACTGCTGGCACACCTCCTCCAGCGTGGCCCTCAGATAACCGTCATCGTCCAGATTCCCGATGATCCATTCTCCGCCGGTTACGAGAGCGGGATCGGACGTGGAGAGATGGAGCTGCCACAGCAGATGGTCGCTCAGGGAAGGCAGGCGGGTCAACGTCTGGTCGTAGGAGGGCAGTTCCTTGTCGTCGGCCTCAGCGTACCCGTAGTCCCTGCCGTCTCCCATTTCGTTCAGGTACTCATCCCACTGGGGTCCGAGTTCGAGGTTCTTCAGCTCTTCAGTGTTTTCCTTCGCGGGAGCGGTTTCGGCCACCGGTTCAGGAGCGGCGGCTTCCGGCGCGGAATCACCCTCGCCCTCCGGCTCTTCCGTCGATTCAGGCGAAAGCTCCTCGAGAACGGGATTCTCTGTCAGCTCCTGGGCCACGGACTGAACCAGTTCCAGACGGGACAACTGCAGCAGTTTGATCGCCTGCTGGAGCTGCGGGGTCATGATGAGCTTTTGTGAAAGTTTTAGTTCGAGTCGTGCTTCCATACGGTCTCGTTCAGCAAGCCCCGGCTGGACTGCCCGGGGTCCTGTTCACCGGCCCCTCATTATTTTATATTATAGCTACAGCCGGAACGCTTCGCCCAGATAAAATTCCCGGACCCGGGGGCTGGCCGTGATCTCCGATGCCGTTCCCGCCTCAATGATCTTTCCTTCGCTGATGATGTAGGCCCGGTCGGTAATGGCAAGGGTTTCCCTGACGTTATGATCCGTGATCAGGATCCCGATCCCTTTGCTTTTCAGCAGCGAGATGATCCCCTGGATGTCCTGGACCGCAATCGGATCGATCCCGGCGAACGGCTCGTCAAGAAGAATAAACTTCGGTGAAAGGGTGAGCGCCCGCGCGATCTCGAGCCGACGTCGCTCTCCACCGGACAGCGTGTATGCCTTGCTGTCCGCAAGATGCGCGATGCCCAGCTCTTTCAGGAGGCTGTCTTTCCGCTCCCGGCGCTCGATCGCGGAGATACTCATGGTCTCGAGAATGGCCATCAGATTCTCGGCCACGCTCAGTTTCCGAAAGACCGAGGGCTCCTGCGGCAGATACCCGATCCCGTTCCGGGCACGCTGATACATGGGCAGTTTCGTAATGTCCGTCCCGTCCAGGACTACCCTGCCCTGGTCCGGCTTGATCAGGCCTACGACCATATAGAACGTGGTCGTCTTGCCTGCGCCGTTCGGGCCGAGCAAGCCCACCACCTCGCCGTACTTCACCTGAACGCTGACCCCCCGGACGATCTTCCTGCCCCGATAGCTCTTTTCCAGTTTTTTTGCCTCAAGCGCCTGGGTCATGATAAATTTTCTATTTTCTCTTTCTGCCTTCGGGCTTCTGGCCGTCCTGGTAGAACAGGACCTTGCCGCCTTCAACGATGCTCCGGTCGTCGCGCATGAACAAGGTGATGCGTTCGCCGCCCAGCTGGTTCTCGTTCTCGATGATGCGCGCATCCCCGGTCAAGACGATTTTTTCCTCCCGGCTGTAATAGAAGGCCTTGTTGGAAAGTGCCACCCTGCCCTCTTTGCGGACCACCACGTTGCCCAGCGCCTCTATTTCGTTGACTCCCTTGGACCGCGCATCATAGAACACGGTCATCGAATCCGAATAAAGGGTCATCGCCTCTTTTTTAAGCGTCACATCCCCCTTGAACGTGACCTTGTCCCCGAGTTTGTCAGCTTCCATGCGGCTGGCCGTGATCACGATCGGTTCGCGTTTGCCCTTTCCCTGCCTGGCCGCTTGAGGCGCCGCAGCCATCAGGAGCAGGGAAAACAGCATGAGAAGACTATTCCTGAAGTACGGCCTTGACATTACTGTTCACCACGATCGTTCGCATATCCAGATTTGCCGACAAACCCTTTCCCTCGAGATAGATCTCTGTGCCCAGCAGCTTGAAGGGATCAGCGGTGCTCACGAGCCGCGGGCCCGCCTTCCAGAAAAGCGAGTTCGTCGTGAGCAGGTATCCCTCGCTGGTCACGATGCGGACCTCCTCGCGAACCCCGCGTATGGAGGCATTGCCGGTCGCCGTATCCATCAATCCGGCTTCACCGGTAAGGGACGCCTCCTTGTTATCGGGCGCGGAAAAAGTGATCTCCAGGTCCTTCAGTTGGGCCTCTTTGCTGTCGTAAAGATCAGCGTTCCGTGCGCGCATCCGCCACGCTACTCTTCCGTTCTCAGACTGAGTGAACCGGAACCCCTCCATGCTCATGAACATCCGTGAGCCCGCAGCCGGCTGGAGCGTGGACGGGCTTGAAGTATCGGCGCGGCCGCCGAAGAGCAGGTAGGCAGCATAGACGGCTGCAAAGAGGACAAGGACGACCGAGAGAAGCTTGAAAAATTTCTTATTCACCTTCATACCATATAAAAACAAGCAGTATGGCGGCCTGGAACGAGGCCGCCATGCATAATTTATACCATAGGGGTCTTGATAAGTAAAGCCGAAAATCAGAAAGGGCTGGTTCAATTCTGGAGTGAAGCCGATCTCGCAGCCTGCTGCGGGATCAGCGAGCGAATACGATCGGTCCTTATCAAACGCCTCATAATAGAAGAGTCCTCCAACCAGCGTCATCCCCGAAGGGTTCTATCGGGGATATGGTTTTATCAAGCACGAGAACCAGATTTCCGCTCAGAAGCGTTGCGGGAATGACAAAAAGGGGTTGATCGATGTTCAGACTATTTTGAAACCATTAATAATAATAAAAATCGAGCCCTTTGACCTGCCGAACCGAGTGCTCCCATAAGGAAATACGGGCTTCACCTGTCCTGTTTCGATCGCAGAAGAGCCAGTTCGTTCTCTTTTTCCTGGAGCAATTTTTCCAGACGGAGGCGGGAGGACATATCCCGGACCACGGACTGGATGAACCGCTTGCCCAACAGGGAAAGGCCGACCGCGCTTACTTCAACAGGCACGACCGACCCGTCGTTTTTGCGGAGATCGCCGATCCTGACGCTTCGCCTCCCCTGCGCCGCCTCGCCCAGCAGTTCCCGGGGTTCCGACGGATCCACGAAGAGCTCGAAGAGGTTCTTGTGCAGAAGATCATATTTCTGGCGCCCCGTCAGATGGGCGGCCTGCTCGTTGGCGAACACAATGTCGCCGTTCTCGGCAATGACGAAGATGGATTCGCAGGCGTTCTCGACCAGCGTCCGGTAGCGCTCTTCGGACGCCCGGAGTTCCTCGGTCTTCTCGGAAACCCACTGTTCCAGTTCCAGGTTCATTTTGCGAAGCTCGACCTGCATCTGTTCGTTCTGCACCGTGGTGGAAATAATGCCGGAGAGGGTCGTGAAAAAATTGATCTCTTCGTCCGTAAAGCTCCTGGCCTTCGTATAAAAAACCTCCATGACGCCCACCAGGGCTCCATTGGAATAGACATAGAGCGGAAGGCAATAGACGGACTGGTAGCGGGAAAGATTGAGGTCGGCGATCTCCCTGAAGCGGGCGTCGTTCCGCAGGTCCTTGAGCATCAACGGTTCGAGCCGCCGGCCGACCCACCCTTCAATGCCTTCGCCGAGCGGGATCCGGACGTTCTTCAGTTCCTCGACGCGGTCCTTATTGCTCGCCTCAAGCACCAGTTCGTCCTTTTTTTTGTCATACAGAAAGATCAGGCAGGCTTCGGCTTCCATGACCCTGGCCGTCACATCCGCCACGTCCTTCATGCGGTTCATAAAGAGGCGCGGCGAATTGGCCGCGTAATTGACATCGTAGATACCGAGGAACTTGATGAAAAGATCGTCCTTGACGTCGAGCAATTCCTCCTGCTTGAGATGCAGTTCAAGGTTCGCGTCCTCCAGCCGGCGGTAATAGGGGAAAATCATCTGCCGGTAAAGAACGAACGCCGCGGCCGGGACCGCCGCCAGCACAACGAGGGAAAGGAACAGTGCGGCCCTGTTCCCTGCCGTGATGAAATAGCCCGCTGCAGTCCCGCTGAGCACGGCCGTGAGCAGCACCAGTGCAATGGCGGTGATCAGCATGCCTTTCCGGTGTTCGAACCTGTTATTCATCATTCCTGCTTCCTCCGTGGCGCCGGCATTCTCCCGGTTGGCCAGTATACAACGAGAGTGCTTAAAATAGCAAGATACGCGGTCATCAAGCAGATGGCTTGCTTTTCAATCTCCGCACCAATTCTCCTACCGCCTGGTCCAGATGGACGGGCACGGCTATATCCACACCCTGTTCCCGCAGCTTCAGGAAAAGTTCGGTCAGGAGCGGCGGATCGATGCTGGATGCCCTGAGGGCGTCGGAATTTTTGAATATATCTGCCGGCGTTCCCGCGGCAACCACGCCCTGGCCCTGAGAAAGCACATATACGCGGTCGGCAAAGGCCGCGACCAGGTTGAGGTCATGGGTGGACATGACGACGGTCATGCCCTCCCGGTTCCGCCTGTTCAGCAGCGACACCAGCTCGGCCCGCGCGCGGGAGTCCAGCCCCTCGAAAGGCTCATCCAGGATAAGCAGCTCCGGCCGCATGACGAGAGCGCCAGCAAGCGCCACCTTTCTCTTTTCTCCTCCTGAAAGGTAATGGCAGATCTTTTCGCGCAGGTGCCCGATCCCCAGTTCCTCCATGACCTGGCCCACCATTTCCCCGATCTGCCGGCGGTCATACCCGTAATTACGGGGCGAGAACGATATGTCGTCCCAGACCGTCGGAGAGAGGATCTGTTCGTCCACGCTCTGGAGAAGGACTCCGATGCGCTCCCGTATCGTATGGTAATGGGAAGCGGGATTTACGCCGAACACGGAAACGCGGCCCTCGTCAGGCTTGAGCAGGCCGAGGACGTGGTACAACAGCGTGGTCTTGCCGGAACCGTTCCCGCCCAGGATCACGACGCGCTCGCCCCGGTTCACCACGAAGTCCAGTCCGCAGATATGGATCTCGGTCGTATCGGGATAGATATGCTTGAGGCAGCTTACTGTTACGATAGGGTCCATGTTTGAAATTCCATATCAGCGTTAACGTTGAGCATCGAATGGATAAGCCGTATTTCCCCGGCCGGCCCTAATTTGACCAGGAACCAAAAAATGATGAGTTCGTACAAAAGCAGATTTTCACTCGGAGCCGCAAAGATCACAAAGAAAACGTATCCGAGAATCAGCCCCCTGGTTGCACCCAGCGGACAGAACTATCCCTGCCCTCATGCCTCTCTCCTTTTAAGAAGAGAAAGGGGGTGAAGATGGGTTCCATAAACGAGTGCAGGGTGTGACTCTATGCTTCAATAAGAGTTTTCGCCGTTATCCAAAAAAGCTGAACACTCAACTTTTCCAAGATGCCGCCACTAGGGCATGGAAAGCCGCTTTATTTCCATGCGATCGCCGCCGCGAGAACCAATACGCCTGTCCCCAGCGGAAGCCAGTCCCCGGGCCGGAGCCCCTCGGCGCCTTTCTGAGCCATGCTCCCGCTGTATCCCCGGACCGCCATTACGGCATATAGCCGCGATGCCCTCTCCACGGCCCTGACGAGAAGCATGGCGATGCCGCGGGCTATATTGGAGCTGTTCTTGGCGAGGCTCCCCGGCGACAGCCCTCCGCGCAGGCGGATCGCAGCGGCAAAATTACCCATCATGTCCAGAAGAATGAACAGGGTCCGATAGGTCATGAACAGGGTCGATGCCAGCAATTCGGGAAGAACGGTGCTGAGCAGGGAGAAAATCCTGGGGTAAGGAGTGGTCATGATCA
>MHEA01000097.1:8642-8913 GCA_001805085.1 Nitrospirae bacterium GWC2_57_9 | reverse complement strand
GAACTCGCTTCCGCTCTTTTCGCCGGAGCTGCCCCTGAAGCAATTTTTTGCAGGATCCTTTCGTTCCTGCGCGACTTCGAATTTATTAGCCCCTGGCCCATCCGAGAGAAATAACGCATCCATGAAAGAATTGATATTTTCCACAGACCCCGAGCTTCGTCTGCTCTCGTGGCGGCAGGGCACGGAGATGCTGGGGCCGGCAACGGCGGCCCTTCTCGGGAAAAAATATTACGACCTCTTCCCGCGGATCTTCATCGGCGAGCGGGATGCC
>MHEA01000097.1:8064-8597 GCA_001805085.1 Nitrospirae bacterium GWC2_57_9 | reverse complement strand
TATTCCATGCCGTGCCTCTATTCGCGGCTGAAGACCGACATCGCCATCGAGCCGGAACTGTCGGAGACGGGCGGCGTCCGCGAGATCAAGGTGACGGTCCGCCCCCATGCACCCTGTGCGGCTGCCCGGAAGCTCGATGAGTCGCAGCGGTTCATCGATATCGGCAAGGTCGCTTCCACCCTGGCGCATGGCGTCCGCAATCCGCTGAACGCCATCAAGGGCGCCGTCGTTTACCTGCGCGGAAAATACGAGCATGAAGCGCCGCTCATCGAATTCACGAAGATCATGGAAGAGGAGATCTCCCGGCTCGAAGGCTTCATTTCCCGCTTTCTGAGCTCCTCCCTGTCCGCGGGCGACCGGGCGGAAACCGATGTGAACGCGCTGCTCCGGAAGATCGAGGTCTTCATCGCCTTTCAGCTCTTCACGCGCAACATCACGTCTGCTTTCGAACTTGCCGAGGTCCCCCCGGTCCTGGTCAATTCCTTCCATGTCGAACAGGCGGTCCTGAACGTCGTGAACAACGCCATAGAGGC
>MHEA01000097.1:3165-7967 GCA_001805085.1 Nitrospirae bacterium GWC2_57_9 | reverse complement strand
TGATCGCCGTCATTGACACGGGGCCAGGCATGGTGGACCCCGAGATCCATGCGCTCGAACGGTCCGACCGGACCGCGGGCAAGGGATTCGGCCTCTTCATTTCCTATGAAGTGCTCAAATACTACAACGGGCATTTGAACATCGAAAGCCGAAAGAACGAGGGGACCAGCGTGAGGCTCTATCTGCCCCTCGCCGCCCCGGGACCGGAGCATCCCCATGGATAAGGGTACGATCTTGATCGTTGATGACGAGCCGAACGCCCTTCGGGTCCTTTCCGCCATCCTGCAGGAAGAAGGCTACCGGATCCTGGAATCCCTGGACGTGGGCCAGGCCATGGAGCTTCTCCGGGAGCAGCCCGTGGATGCCATTATCACCGACGTGAGGATGCCCATGCGCGACGGCTTTCACCTTTTCGATCATGTCCGCAGGCGTCACCCGGGCGTCCCGGTCATGTTCCTTACCGCTTTCGGCACCGTAGAGTCGGCGGTCGATGCCATTACCAACGGGGCATTCTATTATTTCATCAAGCCGCCGGATTACCAGAAACTGAAAACCGTGCTGCAGGAAGCGATCGGGCAGTACGCGGCGCGGAAAAGGTCGGACGAAGCCCTGCTGCGGCCGGCCGGACCAACGGACGCCTGCCGCATCATCGGCGCTTCACCCCCGATCCTGGGAATTCTCGATACGATCGCGGCAGTGAAGAACTCGGAAAGCAGCATCCTGATCCAGGGAGAGACAGGCACCGGCAAGGAGGTGGTCGCCGCCAATCTGCATTACGGCAGCAGCCGCTCGGCCAAGCCCTTCATCGCGGTCAATTGCGCCGCGATCCCGCGGGAACTGATCGAGTCGGAGTTGTTCGGGTATGAAAAAGGGGCCTTTACGGGGGCCGTGGCGGGCAGGACCGGCAGGTTCGAAGAGGCGGCGGGCGGGACGGTCTTTCTCGACGAGATCGGAGAACTCGAGCTGTCCCTGCAGGCGAAACTGCTCCGGGTTCTCCAGGAGCGGACGATCGAGCGGCTGGGCAGCAACCGGAAGATCCGCGTGGACTTCCGGCTGATTTCATCGACGAACAGGAACCTCAAGCAGGAGATCAGAACGGGTATGTTCCGGGAGGACCTCTTCTACCGGATCAACGTGGTCCAGATCGATGTGCCGCCCCTCCGGGAACGGGTGGGCGATATCCCGCTGCTCGCCGCCGAATTCATGGATCATTTCTGCAGGCGCGAGAAAAAGGCGGTCATCCTCTCCCCGGAGGCGCTCGAAAACTTCAAACGGTTTTCCTGGCCCGGCAATGTCCGCCAGCTCAAGAACGTGATCGAGCGGGCAGTGGTTCTTGCCCGGGGAAGGCGGATCTCCGTCCATGAGCTCCCCGACGAACTCCGCACGGTCCCGCGCCGGGATGCGCTCCTGCCGCTGATCACGCCGCTCAAGGCCCTGGAGCTCCAGGCTGTCCGGAGCGCCCTGCGCGACTGCAGCGGCAACAAGTCGAAAGCAGCGCGCAAGCTGGGCATATCCCGGAAAGCGCTGTATAAGAAACTGAACGACGCCTCCGCCGACATGCTCAGCAGGGCTACCACTGTTTAAAACCCGCCGAAGCACGCCCGCCTGACCGGTCCTTCCGCTGATCTTCTCTTCCCTAGCTCTTCCTGCCGCTGCCTTATCGCATTCATCAACTCAACACGACAAACATCGCCGTCGGTCCGGAGGAGATGTATTGCGGCCCGTGGACCGATGGTAGTACGGATTACGGGCAAGAAAGGCCTAAAGGAGGAAAAAAAGATGAAATATTGAAGGAATTCGGACGCGACCGGGATTGGGACGCGGGCTAGACAAAACCCGTGCCGAAGCCGGAAGGCAGTGGGGGGGTGAAAACCGCGGTCAGAGTGCGATCGATTCGAACTCTGAGTTGAGCTGGATGAACTTGTTCTCGAGGATTTTGATCTCGCCGGCCTTCTGCAATTTGTCAAGCACCCGGGTGACGGTCTCCCGGGTCAGGCCGGTCATGTCCGCGATATCCTGATGGATCAGCTTGATGCTGAGCAGCATCCCGCGCGGCGTCTCCTTGCCGTAGGTCTCGGCGAGCATCCGAAAGAGCATCTTGATACGCTGGGCCGCGTCGTTGAAATTGAGCATCTGGATGCGCTGCCAGGACTCGCGCAGCCGCGAGCTCAGGCTCTGCAGCAGGTTGTCGAGGACTTTTTTCTGGCTATAGATCAATGCGTAGAAATCCTTTTTCGAAATGATTGCCGTCACCGTGTCCCGTGAAGCCTTGACCGTCGCCGGGGCGGTCTTCCCGTCGATAAGGGAAAGCTCGCCGAAAAAGTCGCCGGTCCGGTGCATGGTGACGATAATGCCCTTTCCCTCGCCGGTCACCTGGATTACCTTGGCCTCTCCGTCAAGGATGATGTACATATACTCGCTGGTGTTCTCCTCGTGAAGGATCACCTCGTTCTTCTTGAACTTCTTGATCACGATCTTTTCCCGCACCTGGCGCAGCTCTTCCTGCGACAGGGAAGAAAACAGTTCTATTGTTTTTAAGGCTTCGTTTTCGCGAATGTCGTCCATGTGTCCTGCCCTCGGCCCCCGCTTAAGTGGTCTCGATCCATTGTGCTTGCGATCCTTTTTCCCGCTTTTTTTTACTCTCGATTTCATAGGTATTTGCTGTTAGTTCTATACCGCTATTCGTAATTCCTTAGTGTGACCTTGGTCACATATTTTTTTCCGCTTCATACGTATCATGACCGCCAACAAGATCGGATGCCCATCCGGTCGGAAACAGACTGTCGGTTTTAGGTAAGGAGGACGTATGATTCGGAAGACATCAGCAATCGTTATGCTCTTGGCGCTCACGGTCACGATCGGAGGCTGCGGAGGTGGCGGCGGTTCAGCAGATCCCGGAGCCTCGCCCACGACGGGCTTTACCAATCCCGGCGATACCCCTTCCGGTCCCCTTGATGGCGGCTCGGGCCAGCCGACAGGCGGTACAGGCAGCGCGACCTTCGCCTGGGATGCGCCCACGACGAACGAAGACGGGACAGCCCTTGCCGACCTTGCCGGTTTCAAGCTTTATGTCGGAACAGCGCCCGGCCGCTATACGTCCTCGGTGACGGTCGGAAACGCAACGAGCTATAAGGTCACTGACCTTCCCGCCGGCACCTATTATGCCGTGGTAACGGCCTATAACAGGGGCGGCGCGGAGAGCATCTATTCGAACGAGGTAGTAAAGCCCGTGTTCTAGACGGTCCGCTCAGGGCTTGCGGTCATGTGGAACAGTCCGTGCTTCTTCATGATGTCGTAAAAGGTCGGGCGGCTGATCCCCAGGTCTTCCGCGGCCTGGGCGATGTTTCCCTTGCGCCGGTCCATGGCCTGGATGATCAGCTGGCGCTCGACGCGCTCGCGGGCGTCCTTGAGCGTCGTGCTGGCTGCTACGGGCAGCGGCGGCTCCGGACAGCCCGGGAATCCGAGGTCCTGCGGTTCTATCAACGGCCCCTCGGAGAGAATAACGGCGCGCTGGATCTTGTTCTCGAGCTCGCGGACGTTCCCCGGCCACGCATAGGACTCCATGAGCTCCAGCGCCGCCGCTCGATACCCCTTGATCCTTTTTTTGAACTCCTCGGAGAACCGCATGAGGAAGAGGCCGGCAAGGAGCCTGATGTCGTCCTTGCGCTCCCGCAGCGGAGGCAGCGGTATCGTTACCACGCCGACCCGGTAGTAGAGGTCTTCCCTGAACCGTCCGTTCTTGATCTCCTCGGGGATCGCCCGGTTCGTCGCGGCAACGATGCGGACGTCCACGGGAATGTCTTCCCTGCCGCCGACCCGCTGGATCGTTTTCTCCTGCAGGAACCGGAGCAGCTTTACCTGCAGCGGCAGGGGCAGCTCGCCGATCTCGTCCAGAAACAAGGTTCCGCCCTGGGCATACTCGACCTTGCCCTGTACCTTCGCGTGGGCGCCGGTGAACGCGCCCCGTTCGTGCCCGAACAGCTCGGATTCGAGCAGGTTCTCCGGGATAGCTCCGCAATTGATCGCAACGAAGTCCCGTTCCCGCCGTTGACTCGCCGCATGGATCGCCCTCGCCACCAGCTCCTTCCCCGTACCGCTCTCTCCCTGGATCAGCACCGCCACATCCGATGTTGCAACCTTTCTGATGGTCGAGAAGACCTGGAGCATGGTCGGGCATTGGCCGACGATGCCCGTAAGGGCTCCGCTCTTCTTGTCCAGGGCAAGACGAAGCTTCCGGTTCTCCTCCTCGAGCAGTTGCAGATGGAAGGCTCGCTTTACGATGACCTTCAGCTCTCCCAGGTCGATGGGTTTCTTCAGAAAATCGTACGCCCCGTTTTGGACCGCCCGGAGAGCATTGCCGTTGTCGCTGTTCCCGGTCACGATGACGATCTTCGTGAAATGATTGATCGCGAGCATCTCTTCGAGGCACCGGAATCCCTCGGCCGAGCCTCCGCTCGCGGGAGAAAGGCCGAGGTCCAGCACAACTACCTTCGGCCGGTGTTTCAGGAACAGCTCGAGCGCATCAGGCATTGTTCCGGCCATGAGA
Organism: Nitrospirae bacterium GWC2_57_9; assembly: GCA_001805085.1. Lineage (GTDB taxonomy): Bacteria > Nitrospirota > UBA9217 > UBA9217 > UBA9217 > MHEA01. Next base: position 3,421 of record MHEA01000097.1, on the reverse strand, counting down.
AGGGCGTACTCGCCGGCGAAACCCCACTTCAGCTGTTTCCGGATGTCCTCTGAATCATCAACGATCAGCAGCCTGTCCATGACTTCTTGCTCCTTTTGATCTCTCCGTTTTTTCTGACGTAGCCCAAAGAGGCTAATAGGATGGAAATCAAATTCTTCTCAGAAAGGAAATCTTGGCTCATTCGCAGGAAAGTTGAAAGCAGGTTGAGAGAAAACAGAGCGAGCAAATTAAACCAGGAAGCTTTGACACGGAAAAA
>MHEA01000097.1:1776-3103 GCA_001805085.1 Nitrospirae bacterium GWC2_57_9 | reverse complement strand
CCGCCGTTATCAGTGTCAAATTCTTTCCGGTTTGTTTTCTGCAACTGAACAAAGTACGAATGAACCAAAATCTTAAATTCCAATTCCGGGGAAGCTTTAACCTTCGCGCCTTGGCGGTTCAAAAGTTTTGCTTTGGCTCCGGCTCGCTCCGGTTAGGGAAAGATTGACTCTTTAGCAACGCGCGTACCCTCCTGTTCCCGTTCGACGGGATAGGGAGTCGCTCCCGGTTTGCCTGTGAGGAGAGGGGAACCGGCATGCTCCTGGACGGGCGGCGGCGAGAGCGGGAGCAGGACCGTGAAGACGGCGCCCTTGCCGTTCTCGCTCGTCGCTTCCAAGGCGCCCCCGAACCCCTCGACGATCCGCCGGCACTGGTACAGGCCGATGCCGAGCCCTGACGGCTTCGTCGACTGAAACGGCCTGAACAGCCTTTGCCGGATGAACTCCCGCGACATGCCGCAGCCCGTGTCGGAGACCCTCAGGAAGGCGCGGTCTTTGTCCGTTCCCGTTTCGACGGTGACCGTTCCGTGCTCTCCCGCCGCATCGATCCCGTTCTGCACGAGGTTCACGATCACGGACCGCAGCTCCTCGCCGTCGGCCAAGCAGGCGGCCGGGTCTCCCCGGAAGGCGATGGCGGTGTGTGTCCGCGTCTTCACGAACTCGCGGAGGACCTCCCTGGCCAGCAGGCTTATGTCCTGGAACTGCCTGCGCGAAGCCTCCATCCTGGGGACTCCCTTCAGTTTCTGGATTAGACGCTTCATCCTGTCCACCGTGTGCCGGACCGTGACCCGCACATCCTGCTGGAATTCTGGGTTCTCCATGTGCTCCCCGGCATTGTCCAGCACGAGCGAAAGGGAGTAGGCAAGGTTCTTCAGGTCGTGCATCACGAATGACGAGATCCGCGCCATGGCAGCGAACTCCCGCGTCTCGATCAGTTCCTCCGACAGACGCAGGTTGCTGAGCAGCAGCGCCGACTGCCGGGCGATGATCTTCATGAGATCGTAGTCCTCGAAGGTGAAGGTATCCCGGTTTACGCCGGGACCGAACAGCACCAGCCCCTCCACCTCGTCATTGCAGACGAGGGGCACGACGAGCCGGGTCCGGGATGCGGCGGCGAAGGCCGCTTCCCGGGGCAGGGGCGCGTACTCCCCGTCAGCGGGGTTCCACACCCGGCGCCGGTCCCGGAAATAGGAGAGCAGGGCCTGCGAAGGCACGAATGCGACCTGCCCCTCATCCCGTTTTCCGGCGGGCGCATATCCGCCGCTTCCCGGGTCGAGCAGGTAGAGCGCCGCGTTCCGGAGGCCGAAGATCTCGCAATAGGCCGCCGGAA
>MHEA01000097.1:0-1759 GCA_001805085.1 Nitrospirae bacterium GWC2_57_9 | reverse complement strand
GTCCGACTCCTGCAGGCGGCCAGACGCGTGGTCAGGCCGAGCCAGGTTTCCCGGTAGTCATGCTTCTGCGCAAAGAAATGCTTGCTCACCAGCACCGCGAGCCATCGCCTGATCCGTTCGGAGAGGAGGGCGGTCAGAAGCGCGATGCCGCCCGCAAAGGCCAGCAGGACCGTAAGATAGCCGCCGAGCGGCACGTTGAAGTACTGCATTCCCTGGCCTGCCAGCCCGAGGACCAGAAAGTAAACACCCACCGCAAGCAGCGATGCCGACCGGTAGAGGATGTACCGGGAGACGGTGACGCGCACGCCCCTGCTTTTCAACCGGGAAAGGAGGGCCATTCCGGCGGCGAAGCAGAGTACCGTTGACCGGACCGGCAGCAGGTTCGCATTGATCGTGCGGTACAGGAGGCCCTGGCTGAAATAGAAGATCAGGACGGCCAGCAGGCTGCTCATCCCGATCACTTCGAACTTGATCTTCCCGCGGTCGGCAGCGCAGGTCGAGACAAAGGTCGCTTCCACGTTCATGAGCGCGACGACGGAGGAGAGCGTGATCCCCAGGTAGAACCAGTAACCGGCTGCGCCGAGGAACAGCACCCGCTCCACGGGAAAATCAGGCGAGTAGAAGAACTGCCGGCCGGGAAGGAGGAGGGCCGCGGCGGGAAAGAGAAGGGCTGCCGCGAGCAGGGCAAGGGTACGGATCGTTTTCCGGCGAACTGATGCCCGGCCGAAGGAAAGTCCATAGCCGAGCAGCGCCGCGGGAAGAAACGCTTCGAGCATTGTCGCGGCACGGCGGGAGAGCTCGGACTGGGCCGCGCCGCTCAGGGCCAGGCGGTCGGCGATCTCGATGCCGGCAAGAAGCAGCGCGGTCCAGCCAAGCCAGCCCTGCCCCTGACCCTTTTTCATCAGGAGCACTGCCACGGCCAGAATGAGCAATGCGCCCGCGGCAAGAACCGAACAGAACAGCTCGATCATGTTCCTTCCTCCGCCGCGACCGGAATGACGCCCTTGAAGCTCCCTGCAGTCCCGCTGAAGCGGGACAGGGGATCTCGACTCTCATGCATCGATTATGCCTTTATGAGCGGACAGCGCTGTCCGCGACCGGCTGAACCGTTCGTGGCGTTCCGCGTATCCACGACCAGCTGTGCGTGCTCCAGGATGAACGAGTAATCGTAGCAGGAATGGTCCGTGGCGACCACGATGCAGTCGTAGCGTTTGAGGTTCCCGGGCGTGAGCGCAACCGAGCTTTTCTTCAGATCGTACATGCGCATCTTTTTTGTCTGCGGGATGTAGGGGTCGTTGAAATCGACGGTTGCCCCCTTCTCGGCGAGCAGTTCCATGAGCTTGAGCGAAGGCGATTCCCGGGTGTCATCGATGTCCTTTTTATAGGAGAGGCCCAGGATGAGGATTTTTGATCCCGTGACGCATTTGCCCTGGGCATTCAGCCCGTCGGCGACCTTGCCTACGACATAGTAGGGCATATTCGTGTTGATCTCGCCGGCAAGTTCGATGAACCGCGTGTGGAAATCGTACTCCCGGGCCTTCCAGGTCAGATAATAGGGATCGATGGGAATGCAGTGTCCGCCGAGGCCGGGCCCGGGGTAGAAGGCCTGGAACCCGAAGGGCTTGGTCTTGGCCGCTTCGATCACCTCGTAAATGTCGATCTCCATGCGGTCGAACAGGAGCTTCAGCTCGTTCACCAGCGCGATGTTGACGGCGCGGTAGATGTTCTCGAGCAGCTTGGCGGCCTCAGCCACCCGGGT
>MHEA01000096.1:922-5941 GCA_001805085.1 Nitrospirae bacterium GWC2_57_9 | reverse complement strand
GGCCTCGATCATCTCAAGGAACTGGGCGTGACCGCCCTTGAGCTTATGCCGGTCGCCCAGTTTCCGGGCGATCGGAACTGGGGGTACGACGGAGTCTATCCCTATGCGCCGCAGAACACCTATGGCGGCCCATCGGGCCTGAAATCACTGGTGAATGCCTGTCACCGGAAAGGACTGGCCGTCATTCTCGATGTGGTCTACAACCACCTTGGCCCTGACGGGAACTATCTGAGCGATTTCGGCCCGTACTTTACCAGCCGTTACAAGACGCCCTGGGGCGACGCGGTGAACTATGATGGGGCGTACAGCGATGAGGTCCGGGCATTCTTCATTCAGAATGCCCTGTACTGGATCTCTGAATTTCATTTTGATGGCCTGCGCCTGGACGCCATAGATGCGATCTACGATCTCAGCGCGAGGCATGTACTCGCCGAACTGGCTGATGCCGTGCACCGGCGAGCGGGCGAGTTGGGTCGCCAGGCCTTCGTGGTTGCCGAGAGCGACCTGAACGACGTTAAACTAATCAACCCTTCCGCCCTGGGCGGGTACGGTATCGACGCGCAATGGAGCGATGACTTTCATCACGCCCTGCACGCCTTGCTCACACACGAACGAAAGGGGTACTATCAGGATTTCGGCGGCATAGAGCATCTGAAAAAGGCCTTCCAGGAGGGCTTCGTCTATTCCGGCTCTTATTCGCAATACCGGAAAAGAAGACACGGCAATTCGTCCCGGGGCGTTCCTGCCCGCCAATTCATCGTCTGTTCCCAGAACCACGACCAGATCGGCAACCGTATGCTGGGTGAGCGTCTGTCCTCGATAATTTCTTTTGAACAGCAGAAACTTGCCGCCGGCTGCGTGCTTCTGTCGCCCTTCATTCCGCTCCTGTTCATGGGCGAGGAATACGGCGAACACGCTCCGTTTCTGTATTTTGTGAGTCACCTCGACGACCAACTCGTCAAGGCGGTGCGCGAGGGAAGGAGCCTCGAATTTGCCCATTTCGAATGGGACGGAACCGTGCCCGACCCTCAGGATGAAAGCACGTTCCTCCGCTCGAAGATAGAGCCGTCTCTGAGCCGTGAGGGCAGGCACAGGACCCTGTTCTTGTACTATCGGGAGCTGATTCAACTGCGCAAGGCCCTGCCGGCGCTGTCAGCGCCTGAAAAGAACGGACTTCAGGCGGTGAAGCACGAACAAGAGCAGGTCCTGATCGTACGGCAGGGACGGCCGGAGGACCAGATCCTTCTTCTGTTGAATTTCCGTGATCGCACTGCGACCCTTCCCGTGCTGATGGCGCCGGGGCTTTGGACAAGGATGCTGGACTCCTCTTCCGCAGAATGGGACGGACCGTGCGAGCACTTGGGGCAGACGATCCGCTCCGCCGGCGGGGATGTGACCCTGACGCTCAACGCGCACAGTGTCGTTGTCTATACCTTTGCAGGGGAGGAGCGGAAATGACCAATGTCCCTGCGGCAAAAATCCCGGGTGCTGCCTATCGGCTTCAATTCAACCATAACTTTACGTTCAGGGACGCGGTGCGGATCATCCCGTACCTCCAGGAACTGGGCATCACCGACATCTATTCCTCCCCGTTTTCCAAGGCGCAAAAAGGAAGCCTCCACGGGTACGATATCGTCGACCACAATACCCTGAACCCGGAGATCGGCACGGAACAGGATTACGCAGCGCTGACCGGGGAGCTGAAGCGTTTCGGCATGGGTCAGCTCCTCGACATCGTCCCGAACCATATGTCCATCGAAAGCGCCGAGAACCGCTGGTGGAGCGATGTGCTCGAGAACGGACGCACTTCTCCTCATGCGGGATATTTCGACATAGATTGGCAACCGGTAAAGAAAGAGCTTCTGAACAAAGTGCTGATCCCGATCCTCGGCGACCAGTACGGCAGGGTGCTCGAGGACCAGGAACTCAGGCTGGTTTTCGAGGAGGGCGCCTTTGCTGTCTGCTACTTCGAACACAAGTTCCCGATCCTGCCCAAAAGCTATAATTTCATTCTCCGGCACCGCGTTCAGGAACTCGAGGACCGTTTGACGGCCGATCATCCTGCCATGGCCGAACTGCTCAGCATCATGACGGCGCTGAAACATCTGCCATCGTACCTGGATACCGATACAGCCACCATCGAGGAGCGCATCCGGGAAAAAGAGGTGATCAAGCGCCGGATCAATACGCTCTATCACGATTCGCCCGAGATCAGGGCCCATGTCGAGGACACCCTCCGGGTCTTCAACGGCATGAGGGGGGATCCGTCGAGCTTCGAACTGCTCGATGAGCTCATGAACCAGCAGATCTACCGGCTTTCTCATTGGCGGGTGGCAACGGAAGAGATCAACTACCGCAGGTTCTTCGACGTGAACGGCCTTGCCGCAATCCGCATGGAAAACCCCGACGTGTTCGAAGCTGCCCATGCCATGGTGTTCCGGCTGATCCGGGAGGGGAGCGTGACCGGACTGCGGGCGGACCATCCCGACGGGCTGTATGATCCGCTTGAATATTTTCATCGATTGCAGCGCGGATGTTTTGTTCAGCAGATCATGGCCTCCCGGCATGGAGAGGAAGACGACCCGCCCGGCGCTCAGCAGGTGATCTCGACGGCAGAGCAAATGGCAGCGCGGTACAATGATGCGATAGCCAGAGAGCCCGCGTACAAGCCTTTTTATATCGTGGGAGAGAAGATCCTGACGAAAAGCGAGAGGATGCCCGCGGACTGGCCCATCTTCAGCACCACCGGGTATGTTTTCCTGAACTCGGTGAACGGGGTATTCGTCCAAAGCGAGAACGCCAAGGCCTTCGACGTCATTTACGAGAAGTTCATCCGGACCAGGATGAACTTCCCGGAGGTGATTTACGACAAGAAGAAGCTGGTAATGCAGGTCGCCATGGCGAGCGAAGTAAATACACTTGGCCGGTATCTGAACGACCTCTCCGAGAAGAACCGCCACACCCGTGACTTCACCCTGAACAGCCTTAGGAGCGTGATCGTCGAGGTCGTTGCCGCGTTTCCGGTCTACCGCACCTATATCAATACCTGCCACGTAAGCGACCGGGACGAGCAGTACATCGAACAGGCAGTCTCCCGTGCCAAGAGGAGAAACCCGGCGATCAATGAATCCATTTTCGATTTTTTAAAGGACGTGCTGCTGCTCCGGTTCTCACCGTATTGCACGGAGCAGGAACAGAACGACTGGCTGGATTTTGTAATGCGGTTCCAGCAGTTCACCGGCCCGGTCATGGCGAAAGGCGTGGAAGATACCGCCCTCAGCGTCTACAACCGCCTGGTCTCGCTGAACGAGGTCGGCGGCATGCCGGACCGCTTTGGGATTCCGCTCGAGACGTTCCACGGACAGAACATGGAACGGATCAAGAACTGGCCCCATGCGCTTATCACCACCTCGACGCACGACACCAAGCGGAGCGAGGATGTGCGCGCCCGCATCAATGTCCTTTCGGAAATGCCGCGGGAATGGGGAACCTACGTCAGGAACTGGGCTTTGTTGAACAGAAAGCATAAAAAAGTGATCGAAGGCGAAAAAATGCCGGACCGGAACGACGAGTACCTGCTGTACCAGACCCTGGCCGGTGTCTGGCCGCTCACGATCCCGGACAGGCAGGCCTACGACGGGTTTGTACAACGCATCAAGGACTATATGCTCAAAGAAGCCCGGGAAGCCAAAGTGAACACGAGCTGGATCAACGCGAACAAGACCTATGAAGATGCGCTGCGGGACTTCATTCACGCGGTGCTCGATTCCCGCAGCGGCAATCTCTTCCTGAATGAATTCCTGCCGTTCCAGAAGATCATCTCTCACTTCGGCATGTTCAACTCGCTCTCGCAGACGCTTCTGAAGATCACGGCGCCCGGCGTCCCCGATGTCTACCAGGGGGCCGATCTGTGGGATTACAGTCTCGTCGATCCGGACAACCGGAGGCCGGTGGATTATGATATCAGGATCCGGATGCTGGACGAACTGAAGAAGCTGATGGCGCAGATGCCGGCACCCGAGCTTTGCCGGGACATTACGAATGCCAAGGCTGACGGCAGGATAAAGCTGTACCTTCTGTTCAAAGCGCTCAATTTCCGCAAAGAAACGAGCGCCGTTTTCACCGAGGGGGATTATATCGCTCTCGATGCTGACGGAGCACGGTCTGAGAACGTTTGTTCTTTCGAGAGAAGGACCGAGCAGGAGTCAGTGGTCGTTGCGGTGCCACGATTCCTGAGCACCATCATGACCGGAAGCAATTCGCTCCCCTTCGGGTCGTCCGTATGGGAAGATGCCGTACTGGTGTTGGATGCTGAAGCGGGAACGGAATACCGGAACGTATTTACCGATGAATTGCTTACGGTGGCTTTTCAGGCCAAAGGGAAAAACGGCATCCCTCTTGCCGAACTTTTTTCTCACTTTCCCGCGGCACTTCTCAAACGCATGGATTGATCGGATTACCCGGTGTGTGAACGGCCTTGATGAATGTTTTCTCTGCGGACAGAAGAGTTTTATTTATGCTGAATAGTTTCGCTTATTTATTCCGTATCCCGCATTGATCGGCTAAGCCGATACCCCGAAAATACCCCATCGAAATCGTTGACATTCGCAGATATTTAGCCTACCCTAGCTCATCAGGCGAACAGCCCGCTGCTTAGTTTGCATAAAAACCGGGAGAACACCAGAGAAGTTTTCCCATCTTGCCGAAAAAGCCTCCCCTGAAATTGCCGGCCGGGGTTCAACAACTCAATCTTTAAGTCTCCGTCCCGCGATAACTGTTTGCTTCCGGACAATGCCTCTGAAAAGAGCCGATCAAAAAGGAGCGAATGGACCTCTTCGACCGTATCTACAGCCTGGATCATATCCTTCGACGTTCCCGCTACCCGGTCACACTCCAGGCCTTGCAGGAAAAGCTCGAATGCTCCCGGGCCACGGTCAACCGTATTATCCGCGACATGCGCATCTTTCTCGGCGCTCCTATTGAGTATGATAAACAGGCCGAAGGTTATTGCTACTCGAA
>MHEA01000096.1:0-889 GCA_001805085.1 Nitrospirae bacterium GWC2_57_9 | reverse complement strand
GTGGTTTAACTCCTCTGAACTGCAGGCGATTCTGGCGGCGCAGCGTTTTCTCGACGCGGTCCAGCCGGGTTTGCTGGAAAGCCACATCTCGCCTTTGCGCGCCCGGATAGAGCAGATCCTGCAATCAAGGCATGGAGGCGGCGGGGAAATAGCGGGTCGTGTCAGAATTCTGGGAATGAGTTGCCGCACCGCCGACCCGGATCATTTCAAAACCTCGGCCGGCGCAGTGGTTCAGCGAAGGCAGCTCGGCATTGTGTACCACGGCCGGACCAGCAACCAAATCGATGACCGCATCATCTCTCCGCAGCGCCTTGTCCACTATCGCGACAACTGGTATCTCGATGCATGGGACCACAAAAAGCGCGCCCTCCGGACCTTCTCCATAGATCGTATCAAGCAACTTCGTGTTCTCAACAAAAAAGCAAAGGATATTCCCGACAACAGGCTGGACGGTCACTTTGCCTCCGCTTATGGAATTTTCGCGGGAAAACCCCGTAATACGGCAGTCCTGCGCTTCTCACCCGAACGCGCCCGGTGGGTAGCTGACGAAACATGGCATCCGCGTCAAAAGAGCCGATTTGATGGCGAGCATTACCTGCTTGAAGTTCCTTATGCCGATCCCCGTGAGTTGATAATGGATATCCTGAAGCACGGGCCGGAAGTGGAAGTGCTCGCGCCCGATGCTCTGCGGACGGAAGTAATTAATTGTTTGAATAAGGCATTGATGCGACAGCAGCAGGTTCGGCTGGATACGATCAATGAGAAGAGCCGGAAGAGGATTGCCCGCCGAAAAAAATAATTGGAGGCTCATGCTTTGAGACTGGAGATTCATATACTCTTTTGGCAGAAGCAGCGGAAGCTTCGGATTTCAACGCTGACCGGCACGGCA
>MHEA01000095.1:8921-14874 GCA_001805085.1 Nitrospirae bacterium GWC2_57_9 | reverse complement strand
CTTCGTCTCCAGGGAGCTCAGAAGTTTTCTCGAAGCCGCCGCTATCTCGTCCGCGGCCGCAAAAAATGCAGCCTCGTTGGCTTCCGATGGCTTGTTGTAACCGCTCACTTTTCTCACAAACTGTAGTGCGGCCGCGCGAATATCCTCGTCCGCCGCAGGCGGTTCAAAGTTGAACAAGGGTTTAATGTTTCTGCACAAAGCTGCCTCCCTGTTTCCGAGACGACCCTGTTGTTTCGCTTCTCCTCAGAAGTTTCGCCCGCAAGCCGTGCGAGCCTCAGGCGGCTTTTTTCACGAGCCGGACCCCGATGTCGGTGCCCATCTTGAGCCCATAGCCCAGTGTGATGTTCAGCATGCCGAGCGGCTCCAGGTAGCGCGCTGATTTCAGCGGTCCCGCGTCCACGGAATCAAAGCCGATATATTCCGCCAGATTGCGCACTGCTTGCTTCGACTTCAGGTTATCCCCGGCAACAAAAACCGTCAGTGTCTCGCCGTGCATACGTCCTGTCCGCATCGTTTGGGCGAACACGGTGTTGAAGGCCTTGACGACGTGGGCGCGGGGCAGAAGTTTCTGCAGCTCCTCGGCCCCCGAGGTCGAGAAGCCGATGGCCAGGTCATAGGACGGGGTCATGATGTTGCTCACATCCACGACCGTCTTGCCGTCAACCCGCTTGCCGACTGCTTTCGCAATGCTCCCGTGCGCGGTCCACGGCACGGCCAGGATCACCACGTCCCCCCATTCCGCGGCTGCATCCACCGGCTCCCTGGGGTCCGTGGACGCGAACCGTATTTCATGCCCGGCCTTGCGCAGCCCTACAGCCAGCGCCTGGCCCACGTTTCCCTTTCCGATGATCGCGATCTTATGGCTCATGAGATCCACCCCCTTCTTTCAATGGTACGCAACGCTTCCGCATGGCCGATTTCCTGTATTCAAACCGGAGGCCTGCTTTTTATGCCGCTTTCTCCTCGGCGCCGGACATCAGCCCCAGCTGCCTCATCATTTCGGTGAGATCATAAAAAAGCTTCTCCTCGACGATCTCTCCGTTGACCCAATGGGCAACCGTGCAGAATTCTATCTCGAACTTCTTGTGTGTAGGCGGGATGCTCTTTCCGTCAGGACCCGTCATCGGCCCCTTCATGGTCCCGCTGAATCTCGCCACGGAACAGGTCCATTCTCCTTGGCCGAAAAGGACCTGATAGGGATCGTTATCGATGTGATTATCGGGGAAGGTCTTGAAGAACTCAATGGATTCTTCCTTATGCGCCTTTCGTCCTTTCGTGGCCTCTGATTTTCTTCCCATCCAGGTAACGGAGGTATTTTCAGCGTGACGCTTGAGGAATGTGTCCCAGTCCTGGGAATTCCATGCATCGTCCAGCGTTTTCATCAACTTCAGATTGTTTTCGACGGTGTTCATAGGCTGCTCCTCTCTTTCTTAATGGAAAAAAAATCGTAGCTGCAATATGCCGGCAATAATGCTCAAAGAGTCTTCTTAATTTTAGAATAGCACAACGCTTTTGAACAGCAGGAATAAGGACGATCTGCCCACGGAGATAAAACCAAAGATATGCGAACGACCACCCGGAAGGAATGTTTCTCTGCGAGAGGGATGACTGCGAGGTCAGCGTCAAAAAAACCGGTCTCGCGCAAAGCCGCCAAGACGCAAAGGGGAGCTTAAAACCGAATCATAAAAATCCTTTTTTCACACAAAGCCACGAAGCCAGTGCAGGGCGTGGCGACCTGTGAGATAAATATTTTTTATGCTTATTGTTAAGCGTTAAGCCTTTCTTTGCATCTTTGCGGCTTAGCGCGAGACAGCCCTTCTCTTTTACGTTTTTCTTCGTGGCTTCGTGGCTTTGTGCGAGACAACAGCTTTAAGGTTCGCCCTCTCGCCTTTCTTCGCGTCTTTGCGGCTTGGCGCGAGACAGCCCTTCTCTTTTACGTTTTTCTTCGGTGGCCGGCGAGCATACCGTCAATAGCCAAGCTTGCGAAGGCTGTCTTTGGTGATCCTCGCCAGGAATTCCGGGTCTATTTTCTTTTCATCAAAGTAAACGGTTATCTTTCCCCGTTCGCCCTCTATGGACTCAACGCCGTCCAGCCCGCCTATGAACCGTCTCACGGCGATCGCACATTCGACGCAGATATTGAGCTCGTCTATGGGAAATGATGCCTTTTGCATGGCGTCACCTCTTTTTCCAAGCATAGCCCATACCCGATAAAGAGTGACGATAGGACAAAGAAAAGCGGATTTTTTCAACAGCCCGTCAGTAACTGTACCGCGCTCCGAGACTGTATATGTTGCCGGTCGTGTCCGTTTCCGGCAGGGTGGAATCGCTGGCCCGGCGGTCGTACTGCAGGTCCAGGAACCATCTCTTGACGACCTCCCACTCGAGCCCCAGCGAAAACAGGTTCGCCGTTTCTTCAAACCCCGCGGGCTCGTCGTACTCGCGCACCAGGTAACTGTAACCGGCAAACAGCGTTGTCCGGTCAGTCACGCCGTAGCCCGCTCCGAGAGCGACTGACTTTCCGGTATACGTGAAAAAAGCCGAGTCTGCCTCGTTCTGCTCATAGCCCGCGCTTTGCTTCAGCCAGAACCGTGAAGTGAGGAATTCCTTCAGGAGAAGGCCCGCTCCATAGGCTGTTGAATCCCTTGCCGGATCTTCAAACCGCTTCACGATACCGCTGGCACTGACCTTGGCTGCGATCCCCCCGCCGAACTGCCATACCATGCCCACGGTGAGACCGCCGGCCGTCATATTGAACTCCGTGAATTCATCATAGGCTATCCTCTCGGCTGCAGCCGAGAAGAGGAGCGAAGCATTGTTCCCCCAGCGGGTGGACGCGCCAAACTCGGCCAGGATATCGACGGACATATCGCTGTTCTTCTCCGAGCTCGATCCCGTATAGGACGGGGTCCCGGTTCCGCTTCCGCCTCCCGGTCCCGGTCCGTTTCCCATTGCCCCGAGCACGTTTGCACTGGAGGTACCCGCACCGGAACCCATGGTCGGGCTGCTCGAGCTTCTGTCCGACAGCAGGCCGACCACATTATCTTCATACACGCCTTTTACCCCGATATCATAGAAAATCGCACCGCCCGCAGGGGCAGCAAAAATGCCGAACAGCAGAATAACGCTGAAAAGAACCGACACGAAACCTGACCGGCAACGACCCATTATTTCAGCACCTCTTTCCTTTGCTTTTGTACTTTCCCGCGTCTGAAAATCATTCCGGGAGCGATACAACGAAAACAGGCAGCTGCTCTTAACAGCTGCCTGTTCCGGTCAAATGCGTCTACCGACCGGAGCCGCTCCTGCCTGACCCCATGCCCCCGCCCGATCCCCTGCTGCCGGACCCCATGCCGCCACCGGTACCCGGTTCATGGGTCATGGTGCGGTCTCTCTGCATGCTCCTGTCACGGGTCATGTCCGAGCGGTGCTCGCGGACCCGATCCTGATCGCCGGTTTCGTCCCTTTTCTGTTCCCGGACCCTGTCCTGATCGCCGGTCCCTTCACCTTGATGCTCCCTGACCTTTTTCTGTTCGCTGGTCCGGGTCTGGTCCTGCTCGCGGACCTGCCCGGTCTCATCCGCTGCAACTGCAAACAGGGTCATGCCGAAAAGAAGCATGCTCCCCATCAAGAATGCTGCCGATCCTTTCCTCAACATGGTTTGTTCCTCCTTGTTTTTTTTGATGAACGCCCGCTCCGCTGCTGTTACCGCCTGCCTCCCATCCCCGGCCCGGCTCCGGAGCCCCCGGAACCCGGTCCGCGCGGGCCGGCGCCGCCCTGCCGCTCCATGCCTCCGCGCATCCCGCCCCGCTCCATGCGCGTTTCCATGCCGGAAACAACGTCGCCCACCGGCCGGTTCTGCCTGAGCTCGTCGACCATGTAGCGCTCCATGGTCTCCAGGTCCCGTTCAGAATAGCCGCGGTCCATGGCGGTATGGACCAGGCGGGAGGCATCGTTCGCTGCCATCCCGTTTCCGACAAACGTGGTCATCGTATCGACGGCCCTGCCGAAGAGGGCGATCGAACCTTTCTGCTCCCGCACCTGCTCCCCGATCCTGGCGATCGCATCGTGGGGGATGGATTTTTCCAATGCGCGCGCCACGGTCTCGATGGCATGCTCCGACGCGCTGCCGCTGCCGGCCGGACCGGCCTTCTCCATTTTTTGTACCAGGGGCCGGGCATTGACAAGATTTCCCGAGAGCCTCTCTACGACCGTTGCTATCCGTTCCGGCGGCACTCCTTTGGACAGGCCCTGTTCGATCCGGTCCAGGACCAGCCGGACCGGCAGATCCTGTTCGCGCAAACGCGCGGCCCTGTCGAGAAATGCAGCCGTCCGTCCTGCCCCTGCTCCCCGTTCCAATCCCCGGGAAATGATGATCGCGGCATCGTCCTGGGGAACTCCGGCGGCCACTGCCCGGTCGCCGGCTGTCAGGATCAGCAGTTTCTCGTCCCGGGCAAGCGTTGACTGCTCCACTGCCAGCCGTGCCCCTGTCATCTGCCCGCCTTGCTCCCCCGCCCGTGCCTGCGGCATCAGGACGGGACTTGCGACAAGGAACAGTGCGAGCAGGAATGGGAACAGCAGGGACCTGTCTTTTCCCCTGGTCATGTCTTTACCCTCAAAACCGCGTTCTTATTGCCGAACCCGTCGTCGCGGTAGGCTTCGGCATTCGGGTCCGTGACCCATGCCTGGCCGTCCACAACGAACATGTAGGTATAATCGCCGGGCTGGAGCGGGATCGAAATGGTCCAGTACCCGTTCTCACCCTTTCGGAGCACATTCGCATCGGTCTTCCATTTGTTGAACGTTCCGGCCACCGCCACCTTCTCCGCATCGGGCGCGTAGAGGTTTATGGTCACGATCACCCCGCCGCCCTCTTGCAGGGCACTGTCCGGAGCCTCCCCGCCGCGGAGGGCAACGATGACGGCGAGGGCTGCAATCATGACAGCGCCGGCCGCGGTTGCCATGTTCCATTGGAGCACCCTGCCCCTGAACAGGAATTCCCGGATCCGTCCCCCCAAGCCTGGTTTTGCCCGGGGGAGCCTTCTCATCACGTCATTGGTAAAAGAGGCGGAAGCGGGGAGCCGCTCGCCGGTCTTTACCGCATGGAGAGCGCGCGCCGTCGAGTCATAGTCGTCCTTGAGTTCGGCGTCCGATTCGATGACCTGCAGCAGTGCCAGCCGCTGCTCCGGATCCATCCCGCCATCCAGCACCTGGTCGATGATCCCCTGTTCCTTCTTCATGAGCCCACCCCCGTTCCCTGCAGGAGCTGTTTCAGCATCTCCCTGCCGCGATGAGCGCGGACCTTCAGGGCATTCACGGACGATCCCAGGATAGCGGCGATCTCCTGGTACTCCAGTTCCTCGATGTGTTTCAGAACGATCACTTCCCGGTATTCCAGGGGAAGCGCGTTCAGCGCCTGCTGGACAGCATCGCCGGTCTGGCGCGAGGACAACGCCTGCTCCGGTGTCTGTTCCCGGCCGCAGAGGACTTCGCCGAGTTCATCGACCGGCACGGTCTCGCGCCGGCCCCTGAGATGGTCCTTGCACTTGTTTACCACGATCCGGTACAACCAGGAAGAGAACTTCGATCCCTGGTGAAAATCAGCCAGCGACGAATAGGCCGCGATAAAGCCTTCCTGGGCCATGTCTCCGGCAACGTCCCGGTCGCCCACCAGCCGGTACGCGATATTGCAGGCCATATCCTTGTACCGGTCCACGAGAAGCGCAAACCGGTCTCGGTTGCCCTCCAGACATTGCTGTATGATCTCGTGCTCAGTCGCTTCGTCGGGCTCGCTCATCATTTCAATCATTAGACGAAGGGGAGGCGAAAAAGTTACGGCTGAAGATAATCCGCCTTATTCAATCAACAATAATGACCGAATTCTTCCCTCCCCAGCCGTCATCAACGGACAGGGCAGCCGGGTCGGGAACCCAGATCGCGCCGTTCATCAGGA
>MHEA01000095.1:5561-8876 GCA_001805085.1 Nitrospirae bacterium GWC2_57_9 | reverse complement strand
TCCTTTTCGGGGTCCCACCGGTTGAAGTCGCCTACAACAGCCACCGTTAACGCAACAGGAGCTTCAAGCGCGAAGCGCACGCCGCTTTCAGTCACGCCGGTTTCCGGACGGGGCATGCTGCAACCGATCAGGAACAGGATCAGGCTGAAGAACTGGAATCGTTTCACGGTTGCACCTTCACCTTATTAAGCTTCCTGCAGCTCGGCATCTGCGGGGAATGCGCTCACTCCGAATTCATTGAAATTTCCGCGGGAAGAACTTTGGGCGACTCCCAAGAGTATATCAAAGGTTTGGGATGGACAGAAGCACAAAAGGCCACTGCATAGGCGGTTGATACATTCGACCTCTTGACCGGCGGCCGATTCGCGCTAGATTCAGTAGAAGGAGGGGTTCCGGCAGGACATATATTCCAAAGCCCCTCATAAGGAGGTCCATAGAATGAAAATCAAGTCAGGAATAGCAGGTCTGATCGCATCAGTGCTCCTTTTCGCCGGCTTTGCCGTTGCGCAGCAATCCGGCAGTCCCGAAAGCGACCCCGCGATGCAGCAGAGCCAGAGCGGGAGTGAGCAGCAGATGTCGCAAGGGGCCATGACGCAGGACCCGGCCACGGTCAAACAGGTCCAGCAGGCATTGAGCAACCAGGGCTTCGACCCCGGTCCTGCTGATGGGAAATGGGGATCAAAGAGCCAAGGCGCGCTGAAGAAGTTCCAGCAGTCCCAGGGCATGCAGGCATCAGGCCAGCTCGATCAGCAGACCCTGGCGTCGCTCGGCGTTTCAGGAGCAGCAGCGGGCGGCGGCGGACAAGGCAGCACTGAGGATCAGAGCGGCGCCGGCGGCCAGCCGGGCGATATGCCGGACCAGCAGAGCTCTCCCGGCGGGCAGCCGGGTGACATGCAGGACCAGCAGAGCGCTCCCGGCGGGCAGCCGGGCGACATGCAGGACCAGCAGAGCAGTGCCCCCGAGCAGCCGGGCGGCAGCAAATACTGATCTCCGTCGCCTCGCAGACATTTAAAAAAACCTGGTACGAATACAAAAACCCACTCCATTCGAGTGGGTTTCTTTATGGGCGCGCCGACGAACCTTACAGGTCAGGCGTTCTGGATGGCTTCAGCCCAGTCGTTGGGCAGGTTCTTTTTGAAATCCAGGATGGCATTGTCTCCTGACGCCTCTTTGGCGAAATAAAGGACCGTACGCGTCAGAATGCGCGCCTGATGCAGGGAGAGCTTGAACTGGGAGCAGATAGCGTCGTTATATTCTTTGAACGAAACCATCTTCATTCTTTGATAATCGCTTCCTGCCCGGTCCTGGGCAAGGGTCTCGGGAAATTTTTCCGCGAGTTTGCGCGCCTGTTCGTCGCTCAGCCTGCAGGCAAGAATACCGAGAACGGCCTTCACGGCAGCAGCCGCTTTCTCGTCGTTCCTGATAAAATCGAGCATCCTTACCCTTCTGATAATTTCAGAATAGTTCATAATCATGTTCCTCCATTCAAACTTTAGTGTGAACACCTCTTGCTGCATCCGTAGACCAGCGCCGCATTTCATTGCTTGTTACTTATGGTCCGATAGGCGGGACCTGTTTCCCTTATTCCACCGGAATCCATGCTTCCCGCTATTCAAGGGGAGTGTAGACCGGAGATAGCGGGTTATTTTCAGTCATTAATAACAGTACTTATATATATATAGCACAAATGATGGAACGAAGGAGTCGAGTGGCGTATGGTTCTCCTGCCGGCAGAAAGCATCAGATTTTTCGGTATCCTGCTCTTAGCGGGAGTGTATGGACCGGGGGATGCCATGGCGCGGGATTGGCCGACTGCGGCGTCGTTCTTCTTCATTACGAGACCGATGCAAAGAAAAAGTGAAGGCAACCACCGCTGTCAGAGCCCCGCTGCTTCGACCCGGTAGGGCATTTTCTGCAGCAGGGAGGCGAGATCCAGCGTAAAGTCCATCTCTTCGTTTTCAAGAGCGCCCACCGGGACATAGGACCGGTCGACTTCCATGGCAAGCGTCGGGTCTGCGGCCTTCCATTTCCCTTTTTGGAGATACTCCACCCAGGCATGCCCGAAAGCGCCGTATCCCTCCCCGACCCTGATCATCTTTATCCCCATGACGAGCTTCGCCGGTATGGTGAACATCCGCATCAGAGATACGAGCAGCACAGCGTGCTCGGTGCAATCGCCCTCTCTCCGTTCGACGACCCGCGACGCGACATCGAACCCCCTGGTGTAATTCTTCTTTTCGATATACCTGTTCACGAATTCGACGAGGTCCTTGTCGCCGGGTTTTGCTCCGTAGGCCGCGATTACTTCCTTCCTGATCCGCTGAAACGCTTCCAGGTTGTAGTCATTGATAAAGGAAGGTTTGCCCGGGACTCCGCTTGTTCTTCTCGGAAACGAATAGCGATCGCTGGTGATCGCCACATACTCTTTGTTCTCGCTTATTGCATAGGATCTTTCCGTTCCCAGATACGATGCCAGCAGGCCGTTGTCCCGGTGATACAGCCTGATCTCGAAGCGGCCTTCGGGAGCGCCCTCGATCCGCTTGAGCTCGATGTCGCTCAAGAACAGGAGCGGTTCTTCTGCGGCAGCCGCCGGCGACGCGAACAGCAGGACGAACGCAAAGAGCGTCGTGGCGAGAGCGGACCTTTCGACCGTGCCGCGGCTATTGGGCATCAAGGAACTTCCTCTTCAGCAGGAACGTGACGCTGCCCATGTCCAGGTTCATGCTCGTGTAACTCTTCCCATCGACTTCGAGCAGGGCCTTGAGCGTATGGAACGTGTATTCGATCTTCTTGCCGCCGTTCGGCATAGTTTCCTTAAGCACGACCCTGCTCTTCGTCGGTTTTACCGGGGACTGGGGCACGTACTCCTCGAAGCTCCACTCTCTGTTCGTGGTTTTGCCGGCACTATACTGGTCCACGATGTATCCTGAGTAGACGAGCGCTTTCTCGGAATCGAAGGTCTTTTCGAAGTTCTTTCCCTGGAGCGCTCCCCGTGCTTTATAACGCGTGGGACCGACCTGCTCGAACTCGATCTCGTGCTCCGCCTCGTTGTTTTCGTAGGAATTGTATGCGCCCGACAGCAAGGCCCCCGTTTCCTCGTCATAGACCGTGGTGTCGACCGAGTCTCCGGACATGAGCTCCTTCGTACTCCTCGGGATCAGGAAGGTGCTGAAGGAGAAATTCTTCCTTGTTTTGTCTTCCCCGGAGAACTGGTAGCTCTCCGCATAGCCCACGGCCATGTTGTTCACATAGGCGATATCGATCTGCTTCTGTTTATAACCGGAGAAGTCTGTGACGAATTTCTGCACATAGGCG
>MHEA01000095.1:5214-5439 GCA_001805085.1 Nitrospirae bacterium GWC2_57_9 | reverse complement strand
TCGGCCTCCAGGTAGAGGTAGCCGACGTTCGTGAAGATATCCGCCTCAAGGGTCTTGAACCCTGCCGACTCGATGCCCGGCACTTTTACGATATTGTCGAACACGGATTTAAGGACAACGGCCGGAGAGGACATCTCTTCCGTAAGATAGCAGGCAACATCCAGGGACGCTCCGATGGGTATGGTGATGTCGTATTGCACGGGCTTCGCTTTGCTGCTGATCGTT
>MHEA01000095.1:2932-5184 GCA_001805085.1 Nitrospirae bacterium GWC2_57_9 | reverse complement strand
ATCTTCAGGTCTCCGCCGGCCTGCGCCGGTTTCAACCCGTTCGATTCCCGGGCAATGAACGACTGGAACTTCGCTTTCGTCGCATCCTGGCCGGGTTCCTGACTTTTTTTGACAGCTGTTCCGCCTCCGCCGCAACCGAAGAGTGCGAAGGCCAATGCAACCATGATCATCTTCTTCATGCCGTCCTCCCGAGGATCAAATTTGTCAGTTTCGCAACAAGCGCCGTTTAACAACAGCGTCAACGCAGTGTTCTCCGTCCATGAGCATACTCAACTTGCCCCCGTCCTCTTCCCGGAAGAACTGTTGGTGAAGAAGAGGCGGTTATCATCGAACCATGATTTTTCTTCCTCCCATTTCCACGATCTGACCCGCCCGGATCTTGGCGCGTTTGCGCAGTTCTACCTTGCCGTCGACCTGGACTTCGCCCTCCGCGATCGCGACTTTTGCCATCCCCCCGGTATCGCACAGCCCCATGACCTTGAGCAGGTTGTTCAGTTCGATGAAATCGCTATTTTTCAGGTTGAATTCTTCCATATGTCAGTGCGCGACCCACTCGTTCGCTAACCCCCTGCACCCGCGGTTCCACTCGTAAACGCCGGGGGCAAGACCCCGCACCAGGCTGCGGGGAATGCGCTCATTCGAGAATTCAAAAGGACTTCAGCGAAGGCCGCTGCGTGTAAAATGGGACGAGTATTCCTTATCGACCTTCAGAATATGATTGCGCAGCCAGTCTCTCAGAAAATTCAATATTTCGAGCGTCAAAACAAAACCTGTTTTCTGCATTCTATCCTTCAGGTCACGCGCCTTTGCCGTGAACTGATCGTGCTCCGCCTTGTGCTTGTGATGACCGGCAAAGCCGAATTGCATCATATATTTTTCTTCAAGCGCGAAGTGCTTGATCGCGTAATCGGCCATCCTGTTCACCGTCTGCTTTTGCAGGTCCCTGGCTTTGTTCGCCAGCATTGCTTCATGCAGCGAATTGATCATTTCGATGAGCATCTTGTGCTGCTCGTCTATTTCCTTTACGTTGACGCTGAAATCGTCCTGCCAATCGATGTATGCCATTGCTTCCTCCCTGTAACGTCGAGCAGTATTTTCAAAACGCACAGTCTTTCCGACAGGCGCTGTTTTTTCCGCAGGGGTAGAACCGGGCGCGTATTTTCCCGGAGCTCCGCTCCGGGCCCGTTGTCCGGCCCGAGAAGTTGAAATCCTTTAGAGAAATATAGCAGATTTTTTTCCGCTTGCAAAAAATTAGCGCGGCGGGCATTGGTGCTGCCTATTTCGGAGGCAGCAGGAAAGGACGCGCCAAAAACTGAAACCAAAAATCATTGCAGTTGACTTGGCCTCATGCTGACGATAGTATCGTCTGTAAATTCACATGAAAAAGAATCCGCAAATAAGACTATCCAGTGTTATCATAAGCCTCTCTTCGGCCCTGGATCTTGTGAACTGGATCGTCGTAAACCATCACCGGCAGGTCGCGAGTGTGGCATCCAAGATTGCAAACACGCTCGGATGCTCCGACGAGGACAAAGACGCGATCGCGACGGCTGCAGCGCTTCACGATATAGGCGGGATCTGCTTCAATGAGAAGTTCAGCCTCTCTTTTGAGGCCGAAGGCATGTCGAACCATTCCGAGATCGGCTACCACCTGCTTCTGAAGTTCAAACCTTTCGCTCCTGCCGCCATGCTGGTGCGGCACCATCATGTTCCGTGGGCCGGCGGCAGAGGTGCCGAGAGGAACGGCCGCCTGGTTCAGCTCGGTTCCCATGTTCTTCACCTGGCGGACCGCATGGCCGTCCTCATTAACAAAAATGAGCCGATCCTGAAGCAGGTGCGTTCGATTACCGCGAGGATAAGGCAGGAACAGGGTAAAATGTTCATGCCTCAGGTTGTCGAGGCCTTCCTTGACCTTGCCGATCGACAGTACTTTTGGCTGGACATAGTCAACCCGGCCTCGGATTTCGGAGCAGCCGGACCTTCCGCAGCCTTGAGCAGACAGCTCGATCTGAATGATCTGCTGGATCTTTCCGAGCTCTTCCGGATGATCATCGATTTCAGGAGCCCGACCACGGCAACCCATTCAAAAGATGTCGCCCATTTGTCGGAAGCGCTGGCGCAACTGATCGGATTTTCCAGGCATGAGGCCCAGCTGATCCATATTGCCGGCAATCTGCACGATATCGGGAAACTGGCCGTGCCCGTCGAGATCCTCGAAAAGAACGGGCCGCTCGACGAAGATGAGCTCCACA
>MHEA01000095.1:0-2848 GCA_001805085.1 Nitrospirae bacterium GWC2_57_9 | reverse complement strand
TTTCGGTATGGCGACGATCAATTGCCGCTCGGCTCCCGCGTTATTACGGTTGCCGACATTTTTTCGGCGATTACCGAGGACAGAAGCTACCGCAAGGCAATGAGCTACGACGATGCGCTCAGGGTAATACAGCACCTGGCGCGGGAAAAGAAAATTGATGCCATGGTAGCCGCTCTCGTAGAGAAGCATCTTCCGGACCTGCGCTCGATCAAGATGCAGGCCAATGACCAGGCATTGCAGGAATTCCATCAGATCAGGAAGGAAAGCCAGATCGCGTGAAGACGCCGGCATCGCGGTAAGCCATGACCGGGATTCGCAGATACTCTTTGATCAACGCAGGATACCAGGCGGGATTGAACAGGATATTCATCATCATCGCGCACTCGTGCGTGCAGTAACAACCGCTCTCTCGAACGGAATCACGGGCCATTTGCGCTTCTCTACTTTTCATTAGTTTCGTTACATCACACCCGTACTCGCGGACATTCCCCATCTTCAGGGTAAACGATTCGCAGGGAAAGGCATCGCCGGTCTCGGTCAGCACCAGCCCGAGACTGCCTGCGAAGCAGGGTATCTGCCGCGTCTGCTCCACGAGCGTTTTATGGATCAGCTTTCGCTGCAGGATGTCCTGGGCAGCCTTGATCCCCGCGCCGCTGAACCTATACCTTCCCGCTGCCCTGCTCCGGAGGTCCTGTGCCAGGCGTTCACCGATCCCGGCATAGACCGCGGGAGCGACCTTCTTGAGCCGCCTCTCGGCAATCTCTCCCCTGATGAGCGATACCGTATGCGCACGCACTCCTTCCAACTGCCCGACCGACGTGATCAGTTCATGCATCCTGTCCTGGTTCTCGCTGCAGAGAACGGAGTTGATGCCCAGTTCGAAGTTCGGGTAGCGGCCAAGCAGATCGCGCAGGCGTCTGAACGTCTCCATGGTCTTGTTGAACGCGCCCGGCACGCCCCGCAGTCGGTCATGCATATCTGCCGGGCCGTCCAGGGAGAGCTTTACCGCGATCGTGCTCTTTCCGCAGCGCTTCAGGATCTCTTCGGTGTTCTTCACAATGACATCGGGCAGAAGTCCGTTCGTCGGGATCAGGATGATGCAGGGCTTGTTTCGCTTATAGAATACCTCGGCGATCTCGACAAGGTCCTGCCGGAGAAAGGGTTCGCCCCCGGAAAACGCGAGCCAGAGCAGGCTGCCCAGGGATCCGGAAATCTTCTCAATCTCCGGGAACGACAGTTCTGTCGGGTTATCGCCTGGGCCTTTTTCGTTTGTGTTTTCTCCGTGACCTCGGAGCCTGCCCTCGAATGACTGAGTCGAGGGTCCTCTGTGGTTGACATTTCCAGGCGAAAGATAGAAACAGAACCTGCACCGGGCATTGCACTTCCTGGTCAGGAACAGCGTGAGCTGCACCGGCCGGTTCCTTACGAACGCCGAAGGCAGGTGCCGAAAGGGCGAATAGGTCCGGGAGGAGATCATCAGGCCTCCTTCGGGAGCGAGGGCCCCGGCTTGTTCTTGTATCGTACCCGTTCCGCGCCAAAGGCAAGCATGCCGCTGAAAGCCCCCGCGCCCACGGCCGCTGGATAAACCAGGACATAGTAGACCAGGGCCTTGAGCGCGAACAGGCTCCCGCCGGCCTTCCAAAAGGCATGCAGAAGCTTCCTGTTCGCCAGCACGCTCGCAAGCGCCATTGCGGGCGCTGCTCCCGTCAAAACCGGCAGAGAAAGAAGTATTCCCGCAACCATTGCGCCGGCAGCCATGAACCAGGAAACCACGTTCACCTTGAGTTCGCGCGAGGCTGTGCCGGAATCGGCAAAGAGGTCGCGGTTGCCCAGGGAGTAGATGGTCCAGTAAAAGGACTTCCGGAACGCATTGCGGAGCGAGCGCAGGAGCGTGAAGTTGAAGATGTGCCTTACCTCGATCGCGGGATTCATCCTCAGCCGGTACCGCTGCCTCCGGAGGCTGTGGCTGAAATGAACATCCTCGATGATGGGCAGGAACTTTTCGGGGAATCCACCGCCCTTCCGGAACGTCTCGGCATGCACAGCCATGGCGTGGCTCGCAAGGTAATCAGGCGCGTGGACGCGCTTGGTCTCGCTATAGCGGATAAAGGCGGACTGGAAGCGGCTGAAGAAATCCTTGTCAGCGGGCATGGCGGTATAGGTGCCGCCGATCACCGTGTTCGGGCCGGCGAGCAGAGCTGCCTGCTCCACCCGGGCAAGGGTGTCCCGACGGACCAGGCAGTCTGCGTCGATGAAAAACAGGATCCTTCCCCGGCTGTGCAAGGCCCCCACGTTCCTGGCCCGGGCCGCTCCCTGGTGAGTTTCGAGCCTCAGCAGGCCGCAGGGAAAGGCGCTGACGATCCTGGCGGAATCGTCTTCCGAGCAGTCATCCACCACGAGCACCTCGAACCTGGCATAAGCGGATGCAAAGAGCGCTTCGAGGCATCTGCCGATCGTGGCACCGCCGTTCCGGTTCGGGATTATTACGGATATCAGAGGCTCCATCCTGCTCCCCTTCTTCAGCCTGACTTGTTCTCTTTCGGCCAGCCGGGCAAGCTCGATTGGCCCGTTTTGGACAGCCCGATTCGAGAATACGTGAAAAGTACGGGCTTTTTACGCTGGTATGCATCTTGCTGATACGGTGATATGCAAAAGTCGTGACATCCCCGAATTTTCTCCAATTTGTCATTCCCGAAGCATTAATCGGGAATCCGGTTTTTTGAAGCAGAGGGGAACAACACTATGTCCCCGATCGGACCATTCGGGGATGACAGGTGCCAGGCAGCGTGACTTATTAAAATCAATGCAAGCCGACCAAATAACATCTATTAAGGAGGGGAGTATGAGA
>MHEA01000094.1:7014-9352 GCA_001805085.1 Nitrospirae bacterium GWC2_57_9 | reverse complement strand
CCGTTGTCCTCGACGGTGAACCGCAGCGCCCGGCTGTCAACGGCCAGGGTGACCTCGGCTGAGGTCGCCCTGGCATGTTTGACGATGTTCGTGAGCGATTCCTTGTAGATCTTGAAAAGGTTGACGCAGATCAAGCTGCCGGGCTCGACGCCCGCGTCCTCGTCTATTGCCGTCTCGAGAGTGAAATCGATATTATGCGGCTCGAGCAGCGTGTTGCCCTGGCTTCTGATCTCGGCGGCCAGCATGTGCCAGTTCAAACCCCGCGTGTCGATGCTTCTCATGAAGCTCCGGATCTCCGTAACACCGTCACGCGCCAGGTGGGCGACGGTGGCAAGTTTGTTCCTTGCACCCTCGAGGTCTTGCGACTTCCGGGCCAATTCTGCAACAATGCCGATGTTCGTGATTATGCCGCCCACTCCGTCGTGCAGTTCCATGATGATGTTCTCTTTCTCCCTGACGTGGCGCTCCTCCTCGCGTATTCGCTCCTCGTAGAGCCTGACCTTCTCCTCCTCCGTCCGTTTACGGTCCGTGATGTCGAACAGCGTGGCAATGACCGCGGGCGCGCCTTCATAGTCGACGATCCCCGCAGTTGAGGTGACCCAGCGCTCCTCGCCGCTTTTGGTAAGGATCTTGAATTCGGATTCTTCGGGGACCTTTCCGCCGGAGAGCCTTGCCCTGCCGCGCTCCCGCACGATTTCGCGGTGGTCGGGGTGGACGAGCTCCCAGAACTCCATCCGGGCATAGTCGGCGGTAGAGTAGCCGGTCTGCTGCAGCACGGTGGGGTTGACGTACAGAAACCGGTTGCCCCGGTGGATGATGATCGAAGCGGACGTAGTCTCGGCCAACGTGCGGAAGCGGGCTTCGCTTTCCCTGAGAGAGCGGACGGCCCTGTCCACCGCGTCGCTCAGCCGCTCCTTTTCCACGGCATGCGCCTGCTGCTCGATCTCCTGGATGCGCCGCGCCTGGACGAACTCTCTGCGGCTGTACAGTTCGCGCTGATAGTTCGTGAACATGCCCATCAGGTTCGCGGAAATATAGAAGTAATTGTCGGTCAGGAACACGGTGAGCGCCGGCGGATTGAGCCAGACGGCGGAGACCTCGTACATTCCGATAATGGCCCAGCCGGCGGCAGTAGCATAGAGGAAACGCAGCTTGAAGGCGGTGTAGGCGGTCATGAACACGAGCAGGAGGCCGGCGAAGTGAAGATAGGGAGCCTGGCCATGCGTAAGGTCGATCAGAACCACGATGCTGGCACCGCCCACCAGGACGAGGAGGGACATGAGCAGCTGTTGGAACCTGCGAAAGCGGGGGGAGAAGGTGGCGGCGAGCACGGCCATTGAGGCGGGGATGACCACTGCGTACCGGAGGATCCAGGCTGTCGTCCGCACATAGGGCGTGACAACGGCGTCAACGATGCCGAAAAGCGCGTAGATCACGCTCACGACGACGATGTTTATCCGGAGCTGCTTCAGGGAGTTTTGATAAGTCTCGTCCTGATATGTCCGCTCGAATTCCTCGGGGAACTTCAGGCGGTACCGGTCGATCGGGTATTCGGTCATAGCCACCCCCTAAAAGAATATGTGCAGTATGACCAGCTATGAAGCAGCATCGGGACGGGAGGTTCTCGGCGAGATGGGAAACCAGACCAAACGGCGCTGTTCTGCCCGGGTCTTATGCCGAGAGCGTACTATATTTTTTCGAAAGGGGCAAGGGGAAAGTGGCTAAGTGGCCTAAGTTCGGAGTTATGAGTTCGGAGTTCGGAAAAACTGCAAAGTGCGAAACGGAGCAAGGCAAGCCCGGAGCCCGGAGCGCAACTTAAGGCCGATAGACACAAACCAGTTCCTCTGCTTTCATTAAAGTATAGAGAGAGCAGTAAGGAGATCATGTCATGACCGAACAGGAAAAAAATATTACGATCGTGAAAGGAATGTTCGACGCTTTCCGCAGGGGCGATCTGAAAGCTATAATCAGCAGCGTTGCCGACAAGGTGGACTGGAGGTGCCCGGTGACGAATGATTGGTCCGGGCCGGTCACCTGGGGGAAGCCGAGGCACAACCGGCAGGAGATAGAGAGCTTTTTCAAAGAATTGCTGCGTGACATCACGCCGGTCGAAATGAAGCCGATCCGGTTCACTGCCCAGGACGACCGGGTGATCGTGGAAGGGGCCGACCACAGCAAGGCCACGGCTACCGGCATCGAGTACCTGGTCAACTGGGTAATGGTGGTCACGCTCTGGAACGGGAAAGTGACGCTCATGCACGACTATTTCGATACTGCCGAGATAGTCCGGGCATTGGAGGGAAGAGTCAGCAAGGCAGCTTAAGGAGGGGTTCACCGG
>MHEA01000094.1:6558-7002 GCA_001805085.1 Nitrospirae bacterium GWC2_57_9 | reverse complement strand
CCTGTTTGGCTCCGGAAAAGGGCAAGGACCCTGAACAGTCTATCGCAAACAGAACCGGGGGCGCGCGAACAGCGATCGCGAGCCCCCGGCAGAACAGGAGTAGGGGAACGATCAGTGAGCCGGCGGGAACCGGAGCGGCCTGCGCGACCGGCCCGGATATTGAACCATAGACGTTTATCTCCAGGAGGAAATGTGCCGAGCCGATGCTGTCGATATCGTAGGGCGGCGATGTCAGGACGCCTCGTTCGGCAGTCTCTCGGAATGGATTTGAAACGTATAGATCACTAAAAGCACTTCCGATGCCAGCACCAAATCATAATTACCATTTCGACACTTGACGCAGATCAGCGCGGGAGTGTAAACGAAATCGACAGTGAGAAAAGTCGATCTGGAGATCCAAGGAAGTCAACGGATTAGCAGCGGAAGGCGAACGCGTACCGCAGG
>MHEA01000094.1:502-6391 GCA_001805085.1 Nitrospirae bacterium GWC2_57_9 | reverse complement strand
CCTCCCATCCGCACGTCTTGCACGCATCCGGCTCCCGGGGGTCGCTCTTCTTCATATAGCTCCCGCAGAGGGGGCACCGTTTGAACCATATCCCGTCCATTGCTCCCTCTCCCGTTTCCCTCATTCCACGGTAACACTCTTGGCAAGGTTTCGCGGCTGGTCCACGTCGCAGCCCCGGAGCACGCCGACCTGATAGGCGAGCAGCTGCAGCGGAACGACGGTGAGGAGGGGCGCCAGCAGGGGGTCCGTCTGCGATACCGGCAGGACCTCGTGGACCTTGTCCCGAAGCGCATCCGGATCGTCGGTCACGGCGATGACCCGGCCGCCGCGCGCCCTGACCTCTTCGATGTTCGACAGCGTCTTTTCGAACAGGCTGTTCCGGGGAGCAACGACGACGACGGGCAGGTTCTCCTCGATCAATGCGATGGGTCCGTGCTTCATCTCCCCCGCGGCATATCCTTCCGCATGAAGATAGGAGATCTCCTTCAGTTTCAAGGCGCCTTCGAGGGCGATCGGATAATGGACGCCGCGGCCGAGGAAGAGGAAGCCTTTTGCATTCACGAGCGAGGCAGCGAGAGCGTTGATCGCCTCCTCTCCGGCGAAGATCTCCTTCATCAGACCGGGGAGCTGCTGGAGCCGGACGAGCAGCCGCGAGGCGGTGTCCTCGGAAAGGGTTCCCTTCGAAAGCCCGAGGCCAACGGCAAGCACGGCAAAGGCGGCTATCTGTGCCGTAAAGGCCTTGGTCGACGCGACGCCGATCTCGGGGCCGCTCCTGGTCTGGAGTACGGCGTCAGCCTCCCGGGCAGCGGTGCTGCCGACAACGTTGCAGATGGTGAGAGCGCGGAGTCCCTGTTTTTGTGCTTCCCGCTGCGCCGCCAGGGTATCGGCCGTTTCGCCGGACTGCGTGATCGAAATGAAGCCGGCTCCCGGCTCCACGACCGGCATGCGGTAGCGGTATTCCGACGCGATGTCGACCTCGACCGGAATGCGCGCAAGAAGCTCGATCAGGTACTTGCCCACCAGCCCGGCATGGTAGGAGGTTCCGCAGGCGGCGATCTGCAGCCTGCGCGGAGCGGGATCGGGCCCTGAAGCGATGCCGAGTTGGACCAGCCTCCGGACGGGATCGCCCGTCCAGTCGGCGATGGTATCCGTGATCGCGCGAGGCTGCTCATGGATCTCCTTGTGCATGAAATGAGCATGGCCGTCCTTCTCGGCCATGGCCTGCGTCCAGTCGATCGTGACGGTCCGTTCCGCAACGGGGATCACCATGTTCGAAACCTGGTCCAGGATCTCGACGCCCTCCGCAGTGAGCGCGCAGATTTGCCCGTCCGAGAGAAAAACCATCTCCCGCGTGAAAGGCAGCAGCGCCGGTATGTCGGAGGCGAAGTAAAATTCACCTCTGCCGATGCCGAGCACCAGGGGACTTCCTTTTCGGACCGCGAACAGGGTGTCCGGGCAGGTTTCGCACAGGACCCCGAGGGCGAAGGAGCCGCGCAAAAGCGCGACGGCGGATTCGAGCGCTTCCCGGAAGGAGCAGCCCCGGCCGAGAAAGCGCGCAATCAGATGGGGGACGACCTCGGTATCGGTCTGGGAAAGAAAAACATTCCCCTCCGCCTGCAGTTCCTTTTTCAGGTCACGATAGTTTTCAATGATGCCGTTGTGGACCACGGCGATCCCCGCCGTCGCGTGTGGATGGGCGTTCTCCGAAGACGGCGCCCCGTGCGTGGCCCAGCGCGTATGCCCGAGGCCCGCCCGGATCCGCGGAAGCGGCTCGGGCAGGATCTTCCGCAGGTCCTGCAGTCTGCCCTTGGCTTTGTACAGGTCCATTCCGTTTCCGTTCAGAAAGGCAACGCCCGCTGAATCGTAGCCCCGGTATTCCAGCCTTTTCAGTCCATCAACCAGCACGTTCAAAGATGCGCCGCTGCCGATATAACCAATGATCCCGCACATGACGTTTCACCTCATTCTTTTCGGAAGGCCGGCGCCGTTCAGCTCACGCGCCCTGAACCTAAGTATTCTGTTGTAGCATGACTTGTTGGTGAAAGAGAACTAAAGCAAAGCTTATCTGCAAATCCCATTCCGCGGCATTCATCAGTCTTTGGTCGAATCACCGCTCGCTCCCGTCGGACTCAACGACGTTTAATGCACGGCTATCCCGCGCCTTGGCATCCCCCGGCTCCCGCCGGGGGTCGAAAGCGCTTCCTCGCGACCGTGAAGAATGAGGCGTCGCGAGTAAGCAGTTCCGCCCTGCACTCGCGCGTGTGCGCTCGTAACCGCTGGGTGCAAGCGGGAGGTCGCGATGTTGAGGGGAGCCTCCGGCTCCTGCCGGAGGGGACTCCACTTCGGACGTTCGTCGTACTCGACAGAATAAAGTCAAGCTTACCCCGGTCTGCGGCTGAAGGCGTAAACCGACTGTCCGCATGCTGAAGCCTGTATCCTCTCTACACAACCATTTAACGAAATCCCCATTATATTCGAAGATGTCGTGAAGTTGTTTCCTCAGGGTGCATACCTGATTTGAGCGGTAATGCAGGGCAATATGGCCAATAGCGGGCCAGCTGTTTCTTCTCGAAGCACTTTTGCTGTTGCCCGGAAAGACTGCGACGGAAAATCACTGAAACAACGGCCCGTTTCTGCCCGGCATTGAACTTGCTAGAGGAACGGGCATGCCGCAAGCCCAGAAAAAAATCCTGATCATAGACGAAGAGAGATTTTCCCGCATCTGTTCCGCGATCCTCGGCACCGTTGGCTACGGCACGGACGTGATGTGCCAGGCCGACCAGTTCACGCTGCAGAACAAGCTGGAGAACAAGAGTGTCAACCTCATCGTCACCAGTTATCCCTACGGCGCCTTCCTGTTCGATGAGATCAAGGGCCATGATATTCCCACGATCCTTTTGTCCGACAACGTCGATGGCGACCTTATCAATATCCTGAGGAACTTCGAAAATGTCTACTGCATGATAAAGCCGCTCGACTACGATCATTTCAAGAAACTGGTCAGCCAGGTGATGAGCGGCGACATCACGGCAAACGGAGGATACAGCCTTGTATAAGACCATGGTCGTCCTCCAGTGCACGCTGGCGGTGCTGGCATCGTGCAGCAACAGATCAGACACCAAAGAAGAACTGTTCAAGGCGGGCATGCAGGAACTCCAGGCCCAGAATCCAGCCGCAGCCGTCATTTACCTGAAAAGAACGCTGGAGAAGGACCCGACCTCCGTGGACGCACGGTTTCAGCTGGCCCGCGCCTATTCTCAGGCGGGGAAATACGAATCAGCGGAAAAGGAGCTGCAGAAAGTGCTGATGCAGCGGCCGGGTGCGCGCGAGGTCCGGAGAGAGCTGGCCAGGGCCCTTGCGCTGGGCGGCAGGCCTGGAGAGGCGCTCGGCGTGATTGACCACATGGGCGGCGCCGCGAACGGCAACGCGGAAGAACTGGAGATCGCCGGCTGGGCCCATGCGCTAAAGGGGCAGTTTGAAGCCGGTATCGCGGACCTGAACAAAGCGCTGGCACTGCAGCCCGGCCGGGTTTCCACGGAGACCCTGCTTGCCCGGGCTTACCTGCTGTCGGGCAAAACGGAAGCCGCCCGTGCGCGCGTGACAGACCTGTTGAAACGGGAGCCCTCGAACCGGAGCGCCCTTTCCCTCCTTGCCGAGGTGCAGGTGCGCGAAAGGCACCCGGAGGCCGCGCTTCAGACATACGACGCTATTCTCAAGATAATGCCGGACGACGGCGGCGCTTCTTTCCGTAAGGGAATGCTCCTGCTCGGGCTCGGACGTTCTGCTGAGGCGCTGGCGCTGGCGGAAAACCTGATCAACGATTTCCCGGCCCGCCCGGACGGCTATGAGCTGAAGGGCGTCGGCCTGTTCCGGGAGAAAAAGTTTCGCGAGGCGATCCCTGCGTTCCAGAAAGCCCTTTCCCAGGGAGCTGCCGTAGGGAACCATTATTTCCTGGGTCTTTGTCATTATTACAGCGGGGAGCTGGAGCAGGCCATGAACCAGATGCAGCGCCTGCGCACGCACGATCCCGCGCTGACCAATGCCAGGGTCGTCACGGCGCTCATTTATCTGAAAAAGAACAAGCTCGATGAGGCGGTGGACGAACTCCGCAGCGTCGTGGCGGGGAACGATCGGCATGCGATCGCGCACTCCCTGCTGGGCAACGCCTATCTTTCGCAAGGCCGGTATGCAGAAGGGCTTGCCGAGCTGAACCGGGCCCTCCAGATCGACCCCAAGCTCGTTACTGCCCGCGTTACCAAAGGCAAGGCCCAACTGTCCCGGGGCCGGACCGATGAAGCGGAAAGTGAACTTGGCGCCGCCCTCCGGATCGATCCTGACCTGCTGAACAGCCGGCTGCTCCTGGCCGCATCCTATCTCAAACGGAATCAGCCCGGCAAGGCTATTGCCGCCGCACAGCAGGGACTCAGGAACAAGAGGTCCGACGCACTGCTCCATAACGTCATCGCCGATGCACTTCTCCGTCAGCGAAGGACCGGCGAAGCCAGGAACGCCCTGGAGCAGGCCAGGCTGGCCGACCCGGATTACGCAGTCACCTATTTGAAGATCGCTGCGCTCCATCAGCTCGCCGGGGAACCGGAAAAGGCCCTTCTGCTGCTCAAGACTTTTGCCGAAAGCTCTCCGGCAAACGCGCAGGCGCAGCTCGTTGCCGCTTCCTTGCACGAAAAAAGCGGAAAGGACCGGGAGGCGGCCGTGTTTTACGAACAGGCGCGCAGGACGGGCGCACCGGAGGCGCTCCTCGAAAGCGCGCGCTACCACTTCAGAAGCAGGAGGCCCGAGCAGGCTTTTGCCGTTCTCGACGAGGGCCTGAAGAAAAACCCCGGCTCCCCGCCGCTCAACCTCGTCAAGGGACAGGCTGCGCTGGCGAACAGCAGGTTCAAAGAAGCGGTGCAGGCCTTCGAGCAACTGGCACAGCAAGGCCACGCCGCAGGACTCCCGGGCGTCATCGAGACCTATCTGGCCATGAACAGGCCGGAACAGGCGCTGGACCGGGTCCGGCGCGAACTGGGCAGAAACAGCGACCGGCAGGAGCTGCGGGCAGAGCTGTCACGGATTTATCTGCGAATGGGAAAAAAGGCGGAAGCTCTCGAGAACGCCCTCCGCATGGTCCGTGACGCACCCGGGGCGGCTATAGGCTACCTTGCGCTGGCCGCGGTCCACGAGCGCTCCGGCGAGCACGAGAAGGCCATCGACGTGCTTAAGAAAGCGAGACCGGCCGATGACGCGAACCTCGCCCTTGCGCTCGGCAACCTGTACGCGGCCCGCAAGCAGTATTCCCCGGCCCTTGCCCAGTATTCCCGGGGCGAAGCGCTGGAGCCGGGATCGGCGCGGATGCTCTTCCAGAAAGCTTCGCTGCTGCATGCGATGGGCTCACGCAAGCAGGCCATCGCCGAGTACAAACGGGTCTTAAATCTAAGCGAGGACCATGTGCCCGCGCTGAACAATCTGGCCTATCTCCTGGCCGAGGACCGGGAAACAGTGAGCGCCGCGGTACAGTACGCGGTCCGCGCCGCAGTGCTCGCTCCGGGAGCCGGCGCAGTGCAGGACACGATGGGTTTCGTGCTGCTGAAGACCGGCAAGATCGATGCCGGCCTGCAGTCGCTCCGGCAGGCAGTGCGCGCCGTGCCCGACAACCCATCGATCCACTATCATCTGGCCCTCGCCCTGAACGAACGGAAGGACCGCTCCGGCGCCGTCGCTTCCCTGGAAAAAGCTCTCGGACTGGGCGAGTTCCCGGAACGGGTGCAGGCCAAAGCGATGCTCGGCACCTTGCAGCGGGGGACGGCCCTTCAGCAGAACGAGGAACCGCGGTGAAATTACGCGATAAAGCAACTCTGCTCCTGATAACGGGAGACCTGGTCCTGGCCTTCG
>MHEA01000094.1:0-433 GCA_001805085.1 Nitrospirae bacterium GWC2_57_9 | reverse complement strand
TCTTTTCCGAACTCTATGACAGGGACAAGGTGCGGAACGGCAGAGAACGGGCGCTGCGGGTCGGTATGGGGCTCGTAACTTCGCTGCTCGTGCTGTCGGTCCTGTACTATGCGGCGCCTGCGATCAGCATCGGCCGGGGATTCCTGCTTCTGTCGACGACTATCTTCGGCGTCGCGCAGTTCCTCTGGCACAGCGCCTTTACCGCGCTGATCAATTCCGAGAGTCTGGTGCGCAAGGTCCTGGTGCTCGGAACGGGCCTCGTCGCGCAGAAGATCGGCGGCCTGATACGGGCAACGAACCACCAGCATGTTCTGCGCGGCTATTACAGCTGCGACCATGAGGCGAGCGCGGTTCCCCCGGACGAGATCGTCGGCGCCGGAGCGGGCTTGGTCGACGTGGTGCGGAGGGAAAAACCGCAGAAGATCGTCGTCTC
>MHEA01000093.1 GCA_001805085.1 Nitrospirae bacterium GWC2_57_9 | reverse complement strand
GGGCAGCAACCGGTCTGGAGGGTACCGCTGTCCGTTTCGGTTCTTCCTGCTGAATTGCCGTAATGCTTGCCACGGCATGTCGATAAACGATCTCCCGTTTCTGTCCTTCCATGACGATGATATAGCTGTCAAAGGCCATGATTCTGCCTGATACGCGGACCTTGTTCTGAAGTTGAATATTGATGGCGGTCTTTGACTCCTGATAGGCGTTCAGCATCCTGTCCAGAAGATTGGTTTCCATAGCTACCTCTACCGGTTTATCGTGGTGATCGAGTGTTTATAGAATAAATGCTGCCTGCTGCCTTCCTTGAGCAGGACCGTAAAATTGTCGTACGCTTCTATATTGGCTTTGATCCGCTGACCATTGATCAGGAACAGGGTCAGGAGCTGGCTCTCCTTGATGGCCTTGTCGAGGAATTCCTGCTGGATATTAGGCCTGGAACGCGACCCCTCCTCAGGCGCCGGCTGGGGTGCTGTTCCACGCGAAGCGAAAGGTGCTGGGAATTGAAGGACCGGTTGAGGTGCTGTGAGGTAGGATATCTCCTGCTTCAGGATGGTGACCGTTCTGCCATTTTCTTCGATGTTGATCTCATATCGCCCGATAGCGCGAATGATGCCTTCATGTTCGGTCTTGTTCATCTCGCCGATACGAAGTTTGATCCCGCTTGCCTGGGCCAGGGAGAGGAACTGCGGTTCGATCGGTTGCACCGATTCTTCTTTAATTACATCCATTTTTAAAATGATATATGAAATTTTCTGCTTTTGCAAGGAGATTTTTATTTATTGACTTTTGCCGGCGTATACCATATTATTTTTGACCATGTACGAACTTATGATCGAATCTAAATTTGCGGCCGCACATCAGCTTCGGGGTTATGAAGGCAAGTGCGAACGTCTGCACGGACACAACTGGCGAGTGACCATCGCGGTAACCGCCGAGCGGTTGAACGAGCAGGGATTGGCAATTGATTTTCATGAACTGAAACAGGCGCTCCGGGAAGTGCTGGACCAGCTGGAGCATACTTTTTTGAACGACATTTTCCCCTTCACGCAGATCAATCCTTCGTCCGAGAACCTCGCCAAGTGGATTTACGATACAATGGCAAAAAAGATCAACGACGATAACCTGGAAGTCAGCAGCGTGACCGTATGGGAATCGGATACGGCCTCGGCCAGCTATTTCGACTGACCCCCCGTGCCTTTCGCGTACCACTCGACCCGACCTCATGGACAAGCAGATCGCCGAAAAAATCATTGGATTGACGAAAGAACTCGGGAGCGATGCTGCCGAGGTCTTTCTGCGCGCTTATACCGCTACACACATTGAAGTAAAAGACCAAAAAGTGGACGCCTTTGACCGCGCCCGGGACAGGGGAGCAGGTCTCCGTATCCTCCTGGAAGGGCGCCTTGGGTTTGCTTTTACCACTGACCTCTCGGACCATGGTCTCAGGACCCTGGCCCAGGCTGCAATAACGAACGCCCGCTCCACTGACCCAGATCCTTTATCAGCCATCCCCGAAAGACCCTCCGGTCCTTACCAGGCAGTATCAATTTATGATCCCGCAATCACGAGCCTGCAGGAAACAGAGAAGATAGCGCGGATCATGGCAATGGAGCGGGAGGCCTTTGGCGTCGACAAAAGAATAAAGCGCATCAGAAAGGCTTCGGGCAGCTTCTCCGAATCGGAGACCCTCATCCAGAACAGTTACGGGGCAACCATATCCTTCCAGAGCACGGCCTGTTCCTCGAGCATCGAAGTCGTGGCGGAGGAACAGGGGGAATCCCAGGCCGGGTCCGATTTCGACGTCACCCGTTTTTATGATAAATTGCAGATCGAAGAGGTCGGACGCAGGGCATCCCGCAAGGCTCTTGATCTGCTTGGCGCCCGCTCTATTGATTCGGTGAGCGCGCCGGTCGTACTGGAGGCAACCGTCGCACAGGAATTCCTGTCGATGATGGCAAGCGGCTTTTCCGCAGAGAGCGTACAGAAAAAAAGATCGCTTTTCCTCGGCAAACTGGACCAGCAGGTAATGGCGCCCATTCTGACAATCTATGACGACGGGCTTCTTCCGGGCGGGCTCGGTACCGCCCCCTCGGACGACGAGGCAGTGCCTATGCAGAAGAAGACGGTGATCAATGAGGGAAGGCTGCTGGTATTCCTGCACAACACGTACACGGCACGGAAGGACAGCTCGATATCAACGGGCAACGGTATGCGGGGAGGGTTCAAAGGGGTCCCGGGGGTGGGTATCACGAACCTCTATATCGAACCCGGTCGCTGTTCCCTGGAAAGTCTCATCAGCCAGGCAGGCAGGGGCCTTTACGTTACGGAAGTCATGGGCATGCACACCGCAAATCCGATCTCAGGAGACTTCTCGGTCGGCGCCACAGGTTTCTGGATCGAAAACGGCGCAACGGCCTACCCTGTTCGCGAGATCACTATTGCGGGCAACATCCTGGATCTCATGAAGAACGTGGATACCGTGGGGAGCGATCTCCGGTTCTCGGGCAGGATCGGGAGCCCGTCCCTTCTGATCAAGCAGCTTTCCATCAGCGGGAAGTGACCGGACGGCCGCGATCAGGCAAGATCCAAACGGACCTCTCTTTCAGTGTACACCCCGGTCCTTCACCTGGCACTCCGCACGCTCGGCTGCGAACCCTCTTCACTCCACACCCGTTTTTCTATCTCCTGCAAAAGGTCGCCGAAAGTATCCGGCTTTATCGCTGAGCAGACAACGCCGTTAAAACGTGAAGCGATCGCCTTGGCCCAGAACGGGTTTACCAGGTCGGCCTTGTTGAAGACGACCAGTTTGGGGATATGGTCGAGCCCGATCTCGTTCAGGATGGTATCGACGGACTCCATCTGCTGCTCGAAACGAGGATTGCTGATGTCCACGACATGAAGAATCAGATCGGCATCCTGCATCTCGTCCAGCGTCGCACGGAAAGCGCCCAGGAGGTCCTTGGGCAGATCCTTGATGAACCCCACCGTATCGGTTATCACCACTTCACGGTCACGAGGAAAACGAAGCCTGCGCGTGGCGGTATCAAGCGTTGCGAACAGGAGATCTTCGGCCTTCACCTCGGACCGGGTCAGCATGTTGAACAGCGTGGATTTCCCCGCGTTCGTGTAGCCTGCAATGGAAACAATGGGGACCTCGCTCTGAATACGCCGCTCCCGGCGCTGGTTCCTGGCCTTTCCCAGGCCTTCCAACTGCTTCTCGAGCCTTCTTATCTTGTCCCGCGCCCGCCTCATGTCGATCTCGAGCCGTGTCTCGCCCGGACCTCTTCCGCCGATGCCGCCGGTAAGCCGGGACAAGGCAGTGGAGCGCTCTGATAATCTCGGCAAACGGTATTTGAGCTGAGCAAGTTCGACCTGCACCTTGCCGTCGCCGCTGTGCGCCCTGCGGGCAAAGATATCGAGGATAAGCTGGGTACGATCGATAACGCGCATTTCGGTAATATCGCCGATGGCTTTTACCTGGGCAGGGGAGAGGTTCTGGTCGAAAACGATCAGGTCTGCGCCGAGTTGCTGCGATCGGATGATCAGGTCCTTCAGTTTTCCTTCTCCGAGAAGATATCGCGGGTTGATCTCATGAAGACGCTGGATCACTGCATCCAGAATGGTGATCCCGTCCGTCCGCGCGAGTTCCTTCAGCTCCTCTATGGACTCCTCCTGTTCGTGCCTGCTCTTTTTCGAAACGCTGACGAGTATCGCCCGGTCCTTTTTGGCAACTTCTCGGACCGCCTCTGCCCGCTCCATCTGCCGCTCGATGTCCGCGATGAGGTCCGCGGCATCGATATCGAGCGCATGGACCGTCCGGGGGGGCAGCACCTCATGGAGCTTTTGGTCCGGGTTTGGCGGGACCAGGTAAGCAATGGAGATGGCTCCCGGCAGGCCGTCGGGCTGGACCGCAACCGCTGCCATCAGGTCAAGCCGGAGCAGCGCCAGATCGGTAAGGTCTTCCTGGTTCAAAGGCTGGCCCTTCAGATGGGTATGGATGAGCCTGACTCCGCGAAGACGGCGGGAACCGAGCCGGTGCTCGGACAGGTCGGGGATAAAAATATCCTTGTTGGTCCCGACCAGCACGTTCCGGATGCTGCCTGACCGGTCGATGATCAGCCCTACCTGCCTGCCGATCTCTGCCGAAGCCTCAGTCAAGGCGCGGGCAGCCTCAGGCGTGATTACCATATGGGGGGGCGTTCTTCTTCGATAGAGCCGCTCGAGCATCCTGAGCTCGGCAGGTTTCAACCCTGTTGTATTGCCGTGAACGGTGGGGATGGGAAAACTCCTTACTTTATTGATGACAATTTCATTATAGCACAGCGAGGACCGCCGTCAAAACCCGATATACCCGTATGCCCGTTTCGTTCAAAAAAAAGCGCAAAAAAAGCCTGCGCCGAGACTTCGTTCCTTCGGGTCTGCCCTTATTTCACGAGAAACACGATATCGTGCTCCCGGGCATGATCAATGACCTTGATGCCTACGGCCTGGCCCGGGAAAGCCTGATCAACATGCTGATGTTCATACTCCATGGATTCAACCTGCTGCGAAAAATCGCTCGTATGGCCCTTGACGTGGATGGTATTTCCCGCTTTCAAGGCACCTTTATTGATCTGCACAACGGCAACGCCCAGATCGCTGTAATAATGAGTAACCGTACCGATTGCTTCTTCATTGGCTGCCGGTTCTTCAACAGGGATCAGGCTGATGGAAGGGGGGCCGGGTTCTATGAGAACGGATTCCTTGTGGGGCGGCGTACCGGGCTTTGCACGGGGGCTGAGTTTTTTCGCAGCTTTTTTCCGGACTGCTTTCTTTTGAATGGTCTTTTTTGCGGTCCTTTTTTTTGTCGTTTTCTTTTTTACTGCTTTCTTCTTTGTCGCTTTCTTGCGGGCAGGTTCAGGAGCATTCGATTTTTTGACCTTTTTCTTGCCTTTCGCCTTTTGCGCCATGCCTACCTCCTCGGTCATTAAGGGGAATCTCTTGGTTTAATTCTAACACTGCGGTAGCTGTCATCCTTTGACAAGACCGTTTGAAACACCGATGTTGGAAGAGCGTTGGTTCTTCGAATTCGGAGAGAACGTAGTGGAGCCCCCTCCGGCAGGAGCCGGAGGCTCCCTCAAAATCGCGATTTCCCGGAACTGCTTACTCGCAACGCCTCATTCTTCACGGTCGCGAGGAAGCGCTTTCCACCCCCTGCGGGAGCCGGGGGGATGCCAAGGCGCGGGATTGCCGCTGGATGCCAGTACGAAGCTTCATTAGCTGCAGGGATTCAGCCGTCCGGTCTGTTCGCATGAATTGTATCAAAAAAGTCGGAGAAAGCAATGTGAAAAATGGACCGACTGCCAGAGGGGAACAAAAATCTTAAACAATGCAAATCCTTGGCAATAATAATTTAGTATGGAATAATTTTATTAAAATACCTTCTAGAAAAAATTTTACTCTCATAGGGAGTTGTGAGAGGGAAGGACCAGATGAAAGAAACAGTTGTGCTGAGCAGACTAACGCGCAGGTCATGTACAGCTATCGTATACTTACCCATGATCAAATGATTGATTCGAGAAGCAATCCTTCGGGATTGCTTCTTTTTTTTTGAATATTCACGATTTGAAAAGAACTAAATTATGTAAACTAAAGATTCACAATTTTGCTGATTTGTGTTACATTTGTTTATCCTGAACCTATACCGGGGGGAACCATGAAAAAACTCTATTCAGCAGTGCTAACAGCAGTTTTCGCGCTTCTTGCATCCTCGAGTTACGCGACCAATGGTCATCAGTTGTCAGCCATTGGCGCCTATCAGCAGGGCATGGCGGGTGCCGTGACCGCAGCGCCCTATGATTCCAGCACCGCGATCTCGAATCCGGCCGGAATGGCTCTGATCGGCAACCGCACTGATTTCAGTTTCCAG
>MHEA01000092.1:1061-6126 GCA_001805085.1 Nitrospirae bacterium GWC2_57_9 | reverse complement strand
TACGATCGTGAAGTATCCCGAGCTGTTCCGGCTCTGGAAGAGCGTTGGCCTGGATGTCGTCTATGTCGGACTCGAGGCCATGGTCGGTTCGCGTCTGGATAAGTATAAGAAACGCACCAGCGTGGACACGAACCGGAAGGCCATCGAGATACTCAAGGAGATCGGGATAACCCTGCATGCCAGCTTCATGGTCGACCCTGATTTTTCCGTTCAGGATTTCCGGGACCTGGAAAAGGAGATCATGAAGGTCTGCCCGGCCGAGGTCACCTTTACGGTCTTTTCACCGTCGCCGGGCACCGAACTCTGGAAACAGCATAAGGACAACTATATAGTCGATCCTTACCTGTACTACGATTGCATGCATACGATCCTGCCGACAAAGCTGGACAGGAACAAGTTCTACGCCCATTTCGCCAAGCTCTCTCGTGTCGCGTTGCAGGCGAACCCGCTCAGGGTGAACAAGATCAAGATTCCCTTCCGGGAGATGGTGAGGATCATATATCTCGGCACACGGTACATTATCGCCATGCGCAACATCTATAAGGATTATCTCCCGAAGAAATAGGGGATCCAGCAACCGGACGGGGAAGAAATACAATGCACCGGGTAGGGGCGAGGCGACTTTTTTCACCCCGAGTTTTCCGGGACCGCCCTGTCTGCCGGTTCGTACTGAAAGCAATAAGACCGCTCTATGAATATTTTCGACACCATTAAAAAAGAGACGCAAGGACTCCACGGCAAGCTCGCGGTCATCGAGGGCGATGAGTCCATCACCTACGGCGATCTGTTGACCCGCGCGGAACAGCTCGCGGAAACGCTCCGGGCCGGCGGTGTGAGCCGGCTTCACCGGGTGGGCCTTCTGTGCGACGACAGCATCGATTACATCATTGCCAGCCTGGCCGTTCTTTCTCTTTCGGCTGTCGTGGTCCCGGTCTCGCCTGAGCAGACCGCGGACGAGATAGAGACGGTCATCGACAAGATCGACGTGGATTTTATTGTTGCAGAGCCTGGCCTTCGGCAGGGCGGATCCGGCGGAAAGCTGCTGCCCGGGCTGACCGCCAAGGAGCTGCAGCTCATCAAACGTACTGTCAGGCACAA
Source organism: Nitrospirae bacterium GWC2_57_9 (assembly GCA_001805085.1). Lineage (GTDB taxonomy): Bacteria > Nitrospirota > UBA9217 > UBA9217 > UBA9217 > MHEA01. The sequence continues at coordinate 5,028 of MHEA01000092.1, read as the reverse complement.
TCCGGACCCCGAATACTACCGGATCAATCCGGCCTTCATCCGGTTCAGTTCAGGGACCACGGGCACGAGCAAAGGCGTCGTGCTGTCCCATGAAGCCATCATCGAACGGACGGATGCGGCCGATCAGGGGTTGCGGATAACCTCGCGGGACACGGTGCTCTGGGTCCTTTCCATGAGCTTTCACTTCGTCGTCACTATCCTCCTGTTTCTGCGGCGGGGCGCGACGATCGTGCTTTGCGGCCACCAATACCCGAAATCGCTCATCGAGGGCGTCACCAAGCACCAGGGAACGTTCATTTATTCCTCCCCCTTCTATTACAGCCTCCTGTCGCGTACGGAAAACCTGCCCGGCGACTCCCTTCGGCATATCCGCCTGGCAGTCTCAACTGCCATGAAGCTTCCCGAACAGGTCGCAGAGGAGTTCTCCTCCAAATTCGGTTTCGAGCTGACCGAAGCCTACGGGATCATCGAAGTGGGACTGCCCTTCATCCGGCTGGGGGGCGGAAAGGACAAGCGCGGTTCAGTCGGGAAACCTCTTCCGGATTTCGAGATAAAGCTGGACAGCAAGGACAAGAACGGTGTGGGGGAGATCCGGATCAGGGGAAAGGGCATGCTGGACGCCTATTATTCCCCCTGGCAGGGCAGGGATGACATCCTGACCGACGGTTGGTTCAAGACCGGTGACCTGGGGAAAACCGACGAGGAAGGTTTTTTGACGATCGTGGGCCGCGACAAAGACGTGATCAACTTCGTCGGCATGAAGGTCTTTGCCCAGGAAGTGGAGGGCGTTCTGAACCAGCACCCGCAGGTCAAGGAATCGCTGGTATACGGAGTTTCCCATGCGGAATATGGTCAGCTGCCGATGGCCCGTATCGTTCTGCAGGAAGGGGCCGGAGCGCTGGACGGGAACGACCTGCGCCGTTTCTGCTACCAGCGTATGGCCCGGTACAAAGTACCGAAGGACTTTGAATTCGTGGGCGCTCTTCCGAAGACCGCCAGCGGAAAGATAAAGCGATGAGAGTTCTGCTGATAAATCCCTTCGGCTCGAACTGGGTGGAGGGCAGCGACGACAAGAGCGAAACGGCTATCCGCATGGCGCCGAACGGGCTTCTTTCCATGGCAGCCTATCTTGAGCAGCGGGGCATCGAGACGGCCATTCATGACTGCCGGGGACCGGTGAAGCGCATCGGCACCAGCGCGATCCTTTCCCGCGTACGCGCCTTCCGGCCGTCACTGGTCGGGTTCACCGCGGTCACCTCGAGCTTCCCCGATGCCAACCTCCAGGCCGAGGCGATCAAGCAGGCGGAGCCGGCCGTCCGGATCGTGGTTGGCGGCGTGCACGTTTCGGCCCTGCGCGGCAGGATCCTCGAACGGTTCCCGGCGATCGATCTCATCGTGACCGGAGAAGGCGAACAGGCGCTGTACGAGCTTGCCTCCGGTTCCAGGCTGGAGACGGTGCAGGGGCTGGTCTACCGAGAGGGCAAGGAGATCAGGGACAACGGCCTCAGGACCGATCTCGTCGAGCTCGACTCCCTGCCGTTCCCCGCCTATGGCAAGCTGGAAGGCTATCCGGGCAGCTTCGAAGCGGCTTTGTTCAACTATCCCAAAGCGCCTACCGCCACGATCATCTCGAGCCGCGGCTGTCCCTATCAATGTTCCTACTGCGACCGGTCGGTCTACCGCAGGAGCTTTCGCTACAATTCAGCCGATTATCTCTACGAGCATATGGCATTCCTGAAAAAGCAGTTCGGCATCAGGCATGTCTTCTTTTACGACGATCTGTTCACCTTCAACCGGGAACGTATCGAAAAGCTCTGCGCCATGCTCCGGAGCAAACCCTTGCAGATGACCTTCAATTGCGCGGTGAGGGTGGGCCATGCCGATGACGACCTGCTCAGAATGCTGAAAGCTGCGGGGTGCTGGATGGTGAGCCTGGGGATCGAATCCGGCGCGCCCGAGATCCTTGCCCGTCATAAGACGAAGGTCGATTTCAACGAGATGAGGTCCACCGTGAAGCGCATCCAGAAAGCCGGGCTCAGGGCAAAAGGGCTGTTCATGATGGGACTTCCCGGTGAGACGGAAGAGACGATCAGGACGACCACGGACTTTATTAACGGCCTGGAGCTGGACGACATGAACATGACGAAGTTCACCCCATTCCCCGGTTCTCCGATCTATCAGAACATCCATGACGAGGGCACATTCGAGGAAAAGTGGGAGCTCATGAATTGCCTGAACTTCGTGTTCGTTCCCAAAGGCATCGGTTCCAAGGAGCGGCTCGACGAGCTGTACAAGCAGTTCCTCAAGCAGTTCTATACAGGAAGGAACTGGGTCAGGAAGTTCTGGCCGCTCCTGTTCAAGTCCCCGCACAGCACCTTCCGGTTGATCAAGGGAATGCCGACCTTCCTGAGAATCAAGAACGATTTCGAACCGAAGCAGAAGTAGTTCCGGAGCAGCCGCTCTCATCCCCCGAAAACGCATTGTGTCCGGTCCTGTTGGCAGGGAAACTCCCGCTGGAATGCTCCAGAATGTAAAACTCCCGCGACCTGCATCGGACGTCTGCTTCTTTCGCCTCTCGCCTTTAGTCGCAGTCAAAGCCTTTTTGACAAACGCTGGTTCTCTATCTATATTTTAAATATCATCTCAGTGCTCAGTACTCGCGCTGTAGGCATTTACTATCATTGCGGAGTATGTCGGCGCGGCTGATCTTTTTCGGGATCGAACCAGACAGAGCTTTGTTCATCCGGTTCTCAATCGCACACGCAAGAAAAGGACTAACGGCATGAGCCAATTATTCGACTTCAGACAATGCATAACGCTCCTGAAATCCACGGGCAGCACCGCGAAAACCCTTGCCGAACTTCGAGACCGTATCGGGACCATAAGCGAACCGTCGCTCTATCATCACACCTACCAATACTTTCTGAAAGGCCATATCCTGGAATACACCAACGATTTTGCAGAATGGGCCGGACAGAACCTGGAAGAGCGGGAGCTGGCGGAAGAACTTTCGAATGTGGACCCCTATGATTTCCCCGATATCAACGAGCTTCGCGAGGAACTTTTGCGCGTTATGGGGCTCTATCTGGAGCGGTTCCCGGAGCCCAGGGAAACGAGGAGGGGCGAGGAGTTCTATTTCAACGAGACGATTACCCTCGTATTCCCCGCAGGTGTGCGCGCAAAGAACCTGGCCGAGTTCCTCATTGCCGTGAAGTATGTTGACCGCAGCTGCCTCTATTACCACTTTTACGACTCGCGCTACCGTCTTGGCGGCAGAGTGAACGATTTTTCCCAATGGCTGGCGGATTCCGTGAACAAGAAGGAACTAGCGGAGAGGCTTATGGAGATCGACCCCTTTGTCCATTCCCTCGAAGGCATCCGGGAGCGGATCGTATCGGCAATTGAAGCGGAAGTGAGGTTCGACATGGAGTCGGCAGGGGTGCATCACGAGGTCCGGGAGGAATTGAAAAGAGATATGATCGCAGCAGGAGGCCGGCCATGATCAGTCAATATTACGGAGTTGCCCCGAAAGGCGATCTCATGCTCCTGCAGCAGCTCTGCGGACCCCTCCGCAAAAGAAGATTCCTGCATATCAACTCCACGAAGGAGGGGGGCGGTGTCGCCGAAATCCTGCACCGGATGATCCCCATGCTTCAGGAGCTGGGTGTAGACGCCCGCTGGGAAGTGATAAAGGGCGACGCGGTCTTTTACGATATGACGAAGAAGGTGCACAATTCCCTCCAGGGCGACGAGGAGACCTTCACCAAGGAAATGTGGGACTACCACTATGAGATCAACAGAAGGAACGCCGAGAACCTGGACCTCGACGCCGATGCGGTCCTGGTGCACGATCCCCAGCCCGCGCCGCTGATCCAGTTCCGGAAGAACGGCACCTGGATGTGGAGATGTCATATCGACGTTTCCAATCCCCGCAGGGAAACCTGGGACATGGTCAGGAAGTACAGCG
>MHEA01000092.1:0-978 GCA_001805085.1 Nitrospirae bacterium GWC2_57_9 | reverse complement strand
GATCCCATCAGCGAGAAGAACCGGGAGTTGTCGGCCGAGGAGATACAGGACACCGCCACACGGTTCAGCATTCCTTCCGACCGTCCGGTCCTCCTCCAGGTGTCGCGATTTGACCGCTTCAAGGACCCCCTCGGCGTTATCAAAGCCTACCGGATGGCGAAGAAATACAATGACTGCGTTCTGGTCCTTGCCGGCAGTCCGGCTTCGGACGACCCGGAAGGGGAAAAGGTACTGAACGAGGTCCGGCAATACGCCTCCGATGACCCGGATATACGCATTCTGCTTCTTCCTCCTTTCAGCGACAAGGACATCAACGCCTTGCAGAGAATGGCCACGGTCATCCTGCAGAAATCCCTGAAGGAAGGGTTCGGCCTGACCGTTTCCGAGGCAATGTGGAAGGGCAAGCCGGTTATCGGCGGTGCTGTCGGAGGCATACCGCTGCAGGTCGTGCACGGCGTGACCGGGTTTCTGGTCCATTCCGTGGAAGGAGCGGCGTTCAGGATCCGCCAGTTCCTGAACAATCCCGAAATGGGCGCGAGAATGGGCGAACGGGCCCGGGAATTCGTTCGAAACAATTTCCTGATCACGCGCCAGATGCGTGATTACCTCTCGATCTGGTACGCTCTTGAAAATAGCGGCAGGCGGACGCTGGAGCTGTAAGATCCGTTCTGCAGGCAGGTACGAGAGAGATCTCCTTCCGGGAGTGGTCAGTCCATGAGCATACAGCAGATCGTCCGCCAGGCCCGGCTGGGCGCCCGTTATCTGGGAAAAGGGCTATGCGAGTTCACGGTCTGGGCCCCGCTGCTTGAACGCGTGTCCATACACTGTTTGCCGCCGAATGAACGGGTCATTTCCATGGAGAAGGACGGCCGTGGTTACTGGAGCGTTGCGGCTGAAGGTATTTCTCCCGGGACGAGATACCGCTATCGGCTTGCCGGCGAAAAAGAGCGGCCTGATCCTGCCTCCCGGTATCAGCCT
>MHEA01000091.1:27909-29379 GCA_001805085.1 Nitrospirae bacterium GWC2_57_9 | reverse complement strand
GAAAGCGGGTAGGCGATGTGATAGAGCTTCCCCTTCTCGTCCTCGTGCTCGACCTCGATGTCGGAGAGCGCCGTATGGCAGCGGGGGCACCAATTGATCAGCCGTTCACCCCGATAGATGAGACCCTCATGATAGAGAGATACAAAGACTTCGAGTACGGCTTTGGACATTCCGGGATCCATCGTGAACCGTTCTCGTTCCCAGTCGCATGATGCACCCATGCGCTTCAGCTGATTGATGATCCGACCACCGTATTCTTGTCTCCATTTCCAAACTTCTTTGACGAATGCATCTCGTCCCATCATATGGCGATCAACGTCATTTTTCGCAAGCTGTCGCTCCACGACGTTCTGCGTGGCGATGCCGGCATGGTCCGTTCCCGGGACCCAGAGCGCGTTCCTGCCCGCCATGCGCATCCACCGGACCAGGATATCCTGGAGCGTGGAGTTCAAGGCATGCCCGATATGCAGCGAACCCGTTACGTTCGGCGGCGGGATAACGATCGAGAACGGGGGCAGGTCCGAATTCTCATCCGCGTGAAAATAGTTCTTTTCCAGCCAGAAGGAATACCATTTTTCCTCGACCGACCGGGGGTCATACGCCTTGGGCAGCTCTCTCGATGTCATGAACAACCTTCTCCTTTGCCAAATAAAAGAGGGGAGCAAGTCCCCTGCTGAGAAATTCCAAATTTCAAACTATAAATCCCAAATAAATTCCAATTCCCAATGACCAAAATTCAAAACCGTTTGAAATTTGATTTTTGGCGTTTGGAACTTATTTGGGATTTGATGCTTGTAACCTGGAACTTATCTACATCTCCGCCTTCAGCCGCTCGATCTCGGCCCGGATCATGTTCGCGGCAAGGTCGGGGACCACCTCCCAGGCGACCTTCTCGATGATGTCCCTCGCGACGTCCTTCACCACCGTCGCGACGGACTGCTCGATGAGCGGCCTCAGCATCTCCTCGGATATCTGCGGGACCTGCCCCGGCAGGGAGGACGCTGCCTGCGCCGGAGGCATCTTCTCGAACGTCTCTTTCGCGATACGGGAGACGATCCCTTCCGCCATGTTCCAAAGATCGCTTTCCGAGATCGCGGCGGCCTGCGCCTGCGTCCGCGCGGGCTCGGGGGTGGAAACCGGCGGCTTCCATTCCCGTGCCTGCGGTTCCGCCGCGCGCTTCGGCGGCGCGTATTCCTGAGCCGACCGCGCCGCCAGGTCGAGCGATTCAAAGCTCACGATCTCCTCGTCGGCCTTGCCGCCCTTTCCGGAGAGCCCCAGACCCTCGCGCATTTCTTCCACTGCCTGCCGTCCGACCGGAAGGGCTTTCCCGGTATCGCGGGGAAGCTCTTCATCTTCCTCCACTTCCACGACGGGCTCCACTTCGTATATCCCATCGTCCTCGTCGGGCTCCGCAGCCCGCTTCAGGTCGGCCTGCGACGGAGCTTCTTCGATGATATCGAATATGTCCGC
>MHEA01000091.1:27278-27800 GCA_001805085.1 Nitrospirae bacterium GWC2_57_9 | reverse complement strand
TGATCAATTCCTGTGATTCGAAAGGCTTGGCAATGTGATCGAAAATCGCTGCTTGGTTTCCTTTGGCCTGGTCGAACACGTCATCCCGGCTCATCATGAGGATGACCGGCGTCTTGGCGAGGGCCGGAGTTTGTCTGATCCGTGCTGAAAAACTGTACCCGTCAAGGCGCGGAAGGTCGATATCCGCAAGGACGACATCGGGCACGACGCGGGTAGCCTCCTTGAGAGCAGTCTCCCCGTCGCTCACGCAGATGACCTCGTACTCTTTTCCGGAGAACAGCATTTCCACCACCTTCTGGATGGTGATGCTCTTATCTGCCAACAGGATCTTAATCGGCATGGAACAACCTTTCAAAATCAAGGGTCATGATCTCGTGATCTTCGTCGTAGACGAACCCCTTGACGTATTTATGATCGATGCCCTGTACTTTTTCGGGCGGAGCAGGCTGCTCCTCGAGCAGGGCCATCTTGATCACGCTGTCGACGGAGATCCCGAAGGGCCTTTTGTTTTCTTCGAGCAGA
>MHEA01000091.1:24945-27247 GCA_001805085.1 Nitrospirae bacterium GWC2_57_9 | reverse complement strand
GCTGCTGCATTGCGGTGAATCCGATGGACCCCGTCCTGGCAAGGCCGAGCCGCTGTACCAGGTTGTAGACCGGGTAAAGCGTGCCCCGGTAATCCAGCAGCCCCTCTACATAGGGATAAGACAACGGTACGCGGCGCGAATCGCGCCAGGGCAGGATCTCGATGGCGCCGACCAGCCTGACGCCGAACAGCCGCTCGGACAGCAGGAACAGCAGGTAACTGCTTGTCATTGCACCAGCCCGTCCTCGTTCAAAAGCAAGATGAGTTCTCCTTTGTGCCGGATGAGACCCCGAAAGACCCGGATTCCGCGATCCATCACACCTGCCGGCACCGGCGCGGGCTTCTGGTTTGACTCGATGATCTCCCTCACCTCGTCGGCGAGAACGCCCAGGGGGCCCTTGGCACCCTTCACCACCAGCAGAACACCTCCCGGTTTGCCCGCGAGATTGAGGACCTTTTTCGGGTTCAGCACCGGGATGGGCCTGCCTCGATATTCGACAGCGCCCTCGAACAGGGTGCTCAAGCCGTCATCCTTATGGATGTCGCGCGGCACGGTGATCTCCTGCAGCCTGCTGATCGGAAGGGCGTAACTGTCGCCGTCCAGTGATAATATCAGAAAACGGGTATCTTCGTCCATAGAGTTATGCGATTATGTGCGGTGTGCGAGAGCTGCTCCGCTCAAAAGCTTTTTGAGCGCTCCGAGCATCTCCTGTTCCTCGAAGGGTTTTACCAGGTAGTCTTGCGCGCCCATCTCGATCGCCTTCTGCCGGTGTTTCTCGCCGGCCCGGGAGGTGAGCACGATCACGGGAACGTTCATGAGCGCAGGATTGCGCTTCATTTCCGCGATCAGATCGTATCCGTGCATGACGGGCATCTCAAGATCGGTGATCACCGCGTCGAACTTGATCCTGCCCATGACATTCAGGGCTTCCATGCCGTCCGGAGCCACTTCGACCTCATAGCCGGTCCGATCGAGGAAGCGCTGGACATACTTCCGAATGCTGATGGAATCGTCGACGACGAGCACGCGGGGCTTGCGCCGCGCTGCCTCGGGAGCAGCCGCCGCCTCCCGGCCGGCCATGAAGCTGGCCTTCGTCGTCAGCTGTGATTCATCGCCGAAAAGGGACGAGATGTTGAGAATAAGGCGGACATTGCCTTCACCCGAGATCGTCGCGCCCGAGAACATCCTGACTCCCCGCAGGTACTCGCCGAGGGACTTCACCACGATCTCCTCGCGCCCGACGATGTCCTCCACGAGAAGGGCAATGCGTTTTTCAGCTGTTCCGAGGATCAGGGTCGGATGGCGGAATGTTTCTTCCTTCTTCGGGAACTTGCCAACACCGAGGATGTCATTCAGTTTCAGAAGCCGAACAAGCGTGCCCCGGAGGTTCACCATTTCCTCTCCGGCCGCGCGCTGGATCTCTTTAAAGGAAAACCTGGTCGTTTCCTCCACGAGGTTCATGGGAACGGCCAGCTCCTGGTCCTTCAGTTTTACGATCAGTGCCTGGGCAATGGCAAGCGTAAGCGGAAGGCGGATCAGAAATTTTGTGCCCACACCCTTCTCGGTCTTGATTTCGATCCGTCCGTTGATCTTGGCCAGGTGGGTCGAGACCACGTCCATGCCGACCCCGCGGCCGGAAACCTTGCCGACGACCTGTGCCGTGGAAAACCCCGGACGAAAGATGAGGTTCAGGGACTCGAGGTCCGTCAGGCTCTGGACCTCGGCCGGGGCCATGAAACCCTTGTCCACGGCCGTCTTCCTCAATTGCGCCGGGTCCATTCCGCGGCCGTCGTCCTCGATCTCGATGATGATGCTGTTGCCCTCGTGGCGGGACTTCATGATGAGCGCTCCGACGGGTTCCTTGCCCAGCCGTTTGCGCTCCTCCGCGGGCTCGATGCCGTGGGAAATGGCGTTGCGGATCATGTGCATCATCGGGTCCGAGATGATCTCGAAAATGGTCTTGTCGATCTTCGTCTCACCACCGGACACGACCAGGTTGATTTCCTTGTTCTCGTCCCGGGCCAGGTCGCGCACCGGCCGCTGGAACATCTGGTACAGCCGGTCGATCTCCACCATGCGGGCCATCGTGATCTCGTCCTGCAGGTTGGTGGTGATCGACGAGATGCGGGCCGTGTCGAGCTCGAAGGAGTCGAAGAACCCGGCCAGCTCCATCATAATCTCGTTGGTGTCGTTCGTTATCTCCGTCAGCTTCCGGGAGAGCAGGTTGAAGTCGTCGTACCGGTCGAATTCAAGCTCCATGAAATCATTCGACTGTTCAGCTGCACGTTGGGGGTCCGCCATG
>MHEA01000091.1:1023-24917 GCA_001805085.1 Nitrospirae bacterium GWC2_57_9 | reverse complement strand
ACGGTTCTGGCTGAACGCGAGCTCCTCGCGGAGCGTCTTGATGAATTCGACCTGCCGCGCCAGCCGGTTCCTGTTCACGACCATTTCGCCGACGAGGTTCATGAGATTGTCCAGCCGCTCGATATTGACGCGGATGAACTGCTTCTCGATATCGGTGGCATCGGTTGCGCGCCTGCCGATCCCTCTTTTTTCGAGGATCCCCATGCGCTTGGATTCTTCCAGCTCGTGCCTGAGCGATGCTTCCGAAGGCTGGGGTGCCGCTGCAGGCGCGGGTTCGGAGAGGGTCACCACAGGCGGAGTCTTGAAGTCGGGAGCTTTGGGCGCCGGTCCTGCCGGCCTCGCCGAAGGCGGAATGGCGGCAGCCGGAGGCTTGAGAGTCGTCTGCTTCTTCTCCTCGGCGGGCTTCTCCAGCTTCGCTGCCGGCTTTTCGTCGCCCACTGCGAAGGTCCTCTCCCAGGCCAGGTCGAGCTCATCCTTGGCTTTCGGGCTGGCAGGCGCCGGAGCCGGCTTTGGAGCGGGAGCTGCCGCCGGGGTTGCGGGCGGCGCTTTTTGTACAACCGGTTTCGACGGGGGAGCAGGCTTCTCGGAAGGGGCAGCAGGTGCGGGCGGACCCGGGACTGCCCGGATCTTCTCCATGACATCTTTGTAGGACTGTTTGATGCTGTCGACGACGAGTGGATCCTCGGTCTTGTTTCCGGCGACGCCGTCGACCATCAGCTTGATGGCATCAACGGTATCGAAAAGGAAGTTCAGCGTCTCCTTCCGGATGGGAATGCTTCCTGAGCGGAACTGGCCCAGCATGTCCTCGGCCTTGTGGGCGACATCGCTGATGCCCTGAAAACCCATCATGGCGGCCGAGCCTTTGAGCGTATGAGCAGCCCGGAACAGCTCATCGATGATCGCGCTGTCCTTGGAATCCTTCTCCAGGGACAGCAGCCCCTTGTTGAGGTTCTGGAGGTGCTCTCCGGCCTCTATAAGGAAAAACTCGATAATGCCTGATTTGTCAAAAGGCGCAGCCATATGCTCTATTCGATGAAGCCGAGCTTGATCTCCTCATCGCTCGTGGTGATCTGCTCCGTCATGGGCGGGAAACCCTCCAGGACGGGAAGCCCGCTTTCAACATGGTGCACGGCGCCTTCCTTCAGCTTGAACCGGCCGATGGCGTCGGTAAGCCGCTTCGACAGCTCGGCGAGCTTTCCGATCGTGGACACCGTGTCCTGCACGCCGTGGGAGGTCTCCTGCGTCTGCTTGAGGATGCTGTCCATGGACCCCACGACGCTCTCGGTCACCTTCACCTGGTCTCCGGCGGACTTGGTAATGTCCGTCACCAGCGTTGCCGTCTGCTTGACGATCTGTTCGATCTCGCGGAGCGCGGCGCCGGCCTGGTCGGCCAGTTTCGTACCCTCTTCCACTTCGCGGGTGCCTTCTTCCATAACGGTCACGGCCTCGCTCGTTTCGACCTGGATGCCCTTGATGAGGCCCGTAATGTCCTTGGTCGCCCGGGCGGACCGTTCTGCCAGTTTCCGGACTTCGTCGGCCACGACCGCAAAACCCTTGCCCTGCTCGCCGGCGCGCGCGGCTTCGATCGCGGCATTGAGCGCCAGCAGGTTCGTCTGGGTGGCGATCTCGTTGATCACTTCGATGATGGCGCCGATTTCAAGAGAGCGTTCGCCGAGGCCTTTGATCTTCTTCCCGGTAGTCTGCACCGCCGCGCGGATACGCTGCATGCCCTTGATCGTCTCGGCCACGGATGCTCCGCCCTTGACGGCGGCCTGCGTAGCCTTGAGCGACGTCTGCGTCGCGGCTTCGGCGTTCTCGGCCATGCGCTGGGTGGTATGGGACATGGTGTTCACGGCACCGGACGCGGTGCGGATCTGTTCGGCCTGCTGTTCGGTGCCCACCCGCATGCGCTCCGACGAGTGGAGGATTTCCGAGGTGGATCGCTGGATCTCGCTTGCCACGTTGCTTGCCTGGGTCACCAGGTTGGTAAGACCGGCGATCATCAGGTTAAACGCGTCGGCCACGGAGCCGAGGGCGTCGGCCGTCACTTCGGCCTTGATCGTCAGGTCGCCTTCGGCCGCCGTGCTCACGACCGAAAGCAGGTCCATGACCTGGTGCTGCATCTTGTCCCGGTCGCTTTCGGTCTGGATCAGGCCCTGCAAGCGGTCGATCGTCTGGTTGAAGGTGTCGCCGAGCTGGCCCAGTTCGTCGCCGCGCTTCACATTCGCCTTCTTGCTCAGATCGCCGCGCCCGAGCGCTTCGGCCACGCGCATCAGGTCCTGCACCGGGGCAATGGTCCGGGCCGCCGCCCACATCGTGATCACCGACAGGAACAGGAGCGAGCCGCCGCCGACGAACATGATCTTATAGAGCAGGTTCTTGATGTTGGTCTTGATCTGGGTCATATTGAGGCCGACGTGCACCGTACCCAGCGTGCCGCCGGCAATGGGCGACGCGATGTCGATCACCTCGGTGATGCTGTCCCGAATGGTAATGATCGCCGCTTCCGTGCCGAAGGGCATGCCCGGTTTCAGCATATTAATGGTCTGGAGTACGGAGGGCACCGCGTTCCCTTCAAAGGAGGAGGAGATCACCCTGCCCCGGCCGTCCCGAATGAAGCAGTATGCCACGTCTGGCTGGCTGATCGCCTCGCCCTGGATGAACTGGAGCGAGTTGAGATCTTCCACCTGCACCGGCTCCGCGGCCTTCACGCTCAGGCCGTCGGCGAGGATCAGCGTCTTGTTGATCGACTCGTCGCGCAGCGTCCCCTGGATCTGGTTGTATATGTAGACGAGGATACTGCCGCCGAAGACGGCCGACATGGTCAGGATCATGAGCACGATCTTGGTCCGGATGCTCATCCGATAGAAGGGGTTTCTGATCTTCATAGTGTCTGCTCCTTATGCTTTTTTTATGACCACGCGGCGACCGGGCTCCCGGCTGCCGAGGAGTTATTCCAGCCTGATCTCCTCGATGATCTGCTCCACATCGAGCAGTGCGGCCACGCCCGCATCGCGCTGGATGATGCTCTTCAAGAACCGGCTCCGGCTCTTGCCTGCCTGTGAGCCGGCATCCGCCGGCATGGACAGCACGCTGCTCACCGGCACGCCGATGACTTCGGAAACGTGGTCGACAACGATACCGAGCGTGATGGTGTTGTGCTTGAGGATGGCGATCTGGCCGGGGGTGGACTGACGCGGAAGGGAAAGCGCCGACCGTATATCCACGATCGGAACGATATTGCCTCGAAGGTTGATGACGCCGAGCACATGAGGCGGGGTGGTGGGAACAGGGAAGATCCTCTGGGAAATTATGATCTCGGTCAGCAGCTCGACGGGAATTGCATAGTGGTCCTCGCCCATGGTGAAGAGACAAACGCGAATCTCCTCTTCCCGCATAACTTCCATCACATCGGCGGTGACGTCACTGTCAATTTCTGCCAAGCGGATACCCCCTCCCGGGCTTAAATGTACTTTTTAACGGCCTTCAGCAGATCCTCGGGCTTGAACGGCTTGGTCAAATACTCGTCGGCGCCCTGCTTCATCCCCCAGAACTTGTCGCTCTCCTGGTCCTTGGAAGTGACCATGATAACGGGAATGTTCTTGAACTGGTCATTGCTCTTGATGTCCCTGCAGACCTGGAACCCGTTTTTCTTCGGCATGATGACGTCCAGGATGATCAGGTCGATCTTTTCGGCCCTTACCTTCTCCTCAGCCGCCTCTCCGTCCATGACGGTCACGATCGTATGGCCTGTCGGCTGCAGGGCTGCCTGGAAGATCTGGAGCTCCGCCAGACTATCGTCCGCTATGAGTATTTTGGCCATTGTTTTCTCCTTTTTTCATGTTGCAAAGAATAGACGAAAATTAACATATTTCTTTTGTTGTGTCAAGTTTTCCTTTTTATTCCGTCGGTTTCCGCGATCTCCGGCAGGTCATTTCCTTCGCCGGATCAAGTTCACCGACAGCAGAATGAACATGCTCTTTGCCACATCGAACTCGCTCAGCGCGGAGGCATCGATGATGTCCTGGATCGTACGTTTGCCGTCGATGAGCGAAAAGACCTTCATGTCGATTTCGCTCATGCCGCGGGAGGTCAGCTCTTCGGCGTTCCCGATCATGGCCTCGAAGACCACGCTGAAGCTCGGTATCTTCTGCTGGATCAGCGTCCACTCGTCGGAACGGCGGGCGCCTTCGAGCAGAAGGTCGTCCACTTTGATCTGGAGCTGCGTGGTAAAGACGGGCGGCGCTGTTTTCTCGAACACAAAATCGCCCTCGCGCCAGGACATGACTTTGTAGACGGTCGATTCCGTATGCCGCCGCAGACAGTCCGCGAAGGTCTTGAGGTCCATCAGGCGCTCCTGGGCAAGCACACTGTCGACGGGCTGTCCCGTCATTTCAGAGATCCGCTCAACATACTTCAGGCTCTCTTCCGCAAGATGACAGGTCTTTCTGAGCAGAGGCTCCAGCCCTCCGCTGCTCCCGGTGACCGTGGTGGCGTAGCCGACGGCCCCGTCCCGGAAATAGATGTGCGCCTCCTCACTCTCGCGGGTGATGGACAGCCTTCCGCTCTGGCGCTGCAGCCCGAGCATCTGCATCACTTCGACGATCCGGAAGCTGGCGAGGTTGCCCTGGATGCCTGCCGGGTTGCCCGCAGCGGAGCCACCCTTTCCGAGCTCCTGCCGGATCAGATCGGGCAGCGTATTTCTGACGAAGTCGTCGAGCACGCGCTCCACGATGTCACGGACCAGGTTCTCGAGGCCCGATGATTGCGCAGCCGCGGCATAGGCCGGCGTCGCCCCGGATGACGGGGAGGCCGCGAAGGTTGCAGCTCCGCTCCCGTTCGCGGCGGGCCTTCTCGGATCCCGGGCGGCCGGATGCGCTCGCGCCTCGGCTTTCCGCCTGTCGATGACCTCGCGGATCTTGGCCAGCAGTTCTTCAGGCTGGAAGGGTTTGGTGAAGTATTCGGTGATGCCGAGGACGTCGACGAACTTGCTGCCGACCTTGTCGCCCTTGGAGGTAACGAGGATGATGGGAGTGTCCTGGAATTCGGGATCTTCCTTAAGCGCCTTGCAGACCTGGAACCCGTTCATCTTCGGCATCACGAAATCGACCAGGATGAGCTCCGGTCTTTCGGCCCTGGCCATGGCGATGCCTGCTTCCCCGTCAGAGGCGAGAACGACCTTGTAGCCCTGCGACGTCAGGATCATCTCGATCAGGCGTTGGACCGTCGGACTATCGTCTATATTGAGAATCTTTTCCCCTGACAACGGATTTTCTCCCCCGAAGATGCTAAACTCGCGGAAATATTAACATCCGCCCTGGACAAAGTCAACAGATATATGCGATTTTAGTGCCAATCCGCAAGTCAAAGTAAATCAAATCTTTATTGGAAAAACATAAAAATTTTGTTTAGCTGCTTACAACCCGCGAGTAAGGAGAAGGGCAAGAGGAAAGAAGTTTTCGTTGCACTGCCCGGCGGCGGCAATTACCACTGGCGGGCGATCTGGTCGATGAACTCCTCGGTCAGGGCGTACTTGCCGGGCTTCGGTTCGGCAATGGCCGCGAGGTCCTTGGTCATGACGCCGCCTTCGATCGTTTTGATCACGATCGATTCGAGTTTGCGCGCGAAGTTCACGACGTCGGGAGTGCCGTCCGTCTCTCCGCGGCGCGCGATGGCGCCGGTCCAGGCGAAGATCGAGGCGACGGAGTTCGTGGAGGTGGGGTTTCCCTTCAGGTGTTCATAGTAATGGCGCATGACCGTGCCGTGTGCCGCCTCGTACACGTACTTGCCTTCAGGCGATACGAGCACCGAGGTCATGAGCCCGAGGCTGCCGAAGCCCGAAGCGACCATGTCGCTCATCACGTCGCCGTCGTAGTTCATGCAGGCCCAGAGCATGCCGCCCTCTGCCTTCATGATCTGCGCTACGGCATCGTCGATCAGCATGTACCGGTACCTGATGCCGAGCTTCTCGAAATCGGCCTTCCTTGCCTCCGCTTCCTGGTCGAAGACCTCCTTGAAGAATCCGTGGTAGGTCTTGGAGATGGTGTCCTTTGCGCCGAACCAGAGATCGCATTTCTCGCCCAGAGCGTAATTGATGCAAGCCCTGGCAAAGCTCCTGATCGACTTCTCGGTATTGTGAATGCCCATGAGCACGCCCGGGCCCTTGAAGTCCTGGATAACGAGGGAGACCTTCTCTCCTCCGGCCGAAGGCGTGAACACCAGCTCGGCCTTGCCTGCCCCCGGTACCTTGTACTCCACGGATCGGTAGATATCACCGTAGGCATGCCTGCCGATGCTGATCGGCCTCTTCCAGCTCCGGACCGCGGGCGGGATATTCCTGACGATGATCGGCTTGCGGAACACGGTCCCGTCCAGGATGGAACGGATCGTCCCGTTCGGGCTCTTCCATGCCTGCTTGAGGCTGTACTCCTTCACGCGCGCCGCGTTCGGCGTAATGGTCGCGCACTTGACGCCCACGCCGAACTCCTTGACCGCGTTCGCCGCATCGATGGTCACCTGGTCATCGGTCTCGTCGCGGTGCTGAACCCCAAGATCGTAGTATTTGAGATCGAGCTTCAGGTGGGGAAAGAGCAGCTTCTCCTTGATCATCTTCCAGATGATCCGGGTCATTTCGTCGCCATCCATCTCGACGATGGGATTTTTCACAGAGATCGCCACGGCAGTCACTCCTTGAGAAACGAGGTTAATTGATATGAAAGCCGATTGTAATGCCGAGGTCCAGAATTGTCAACCGGCAACTGCACTTTCGGGCAGTTGCATTTCCGGTGGATTTTTCCATCGTCTTTGCTATAATCCGGCCAGCTCACATGCGGGAGGAACGATGAAAAAACTCGAAGCCAACCTGGAATCCCTGGTCTTTCGGAGCCGCTGGATCCTGGCCCCCTTCTTCTTCGGCCTGCTCATCGCCATTGTCGTGATGCTCATCAAGTTCGGCAAACAGTTGGGAGCGCTTCTCCTTGCCCTGTTCACCGGCGCTGACCATGATGTCATCATTTCCGTCCTGACGCTCATCGACAGCGCGCTGATCGCCAGTCTGCTCCTGATCATCGCCTTCAGCGGGTACGAGAACTTCGTGTCCAAGATCGGCGTGGGCGAGCACGAGGACCGGCCGGCCTGGATGGGCAAGGTCGGCTTCTCGGACCTCAAGATCAAGCTCATGGGCGCGATCGTGGCCATCTCGGCAGTAGAGCTGCTCAAGGCCTTCATCAACGCAGACAACCTCTCGAACCAGCAGCTCGCCTGGAAGGCCGGCATCCACCTCGTCTTCGTGGTTTCGGGCGTGCTCTTTGCCGTTACGGACCGCATTACGGAAAAAAAGGGCGGATCGCATTAAGGAGCGGTCGGCTTCTGCTAGAATTAGACATATTGGAGTTCCCTGGCAAGCTGCGGGGAATGCGCTCACTCCTGAACTCGGTCGGAAACTTCGCTCCCCATGCGCTACTTCTTGCTCATGCTCATACTGCTGCAGGCTGTCCCGATTTCCGGCAGCGACTCGCCGGTCGGCACGCGCGCGCCGGAACTTTCACTCTTCGATCAATACGACAAGGAATTCTGCATGGCGCAGTATGCGGGAAGCATCCTGGTCTTCCTGGCGAGCGACCGCGACGGCGCGGAGCGGAACCGTCAATGCGGCGGCCGGCTTGGAGAGCGGTACGGCAACAGGATAGCAATCATCGGCATCGCCGACACGCGGGGGGTTCCTTTTTTTCTGAAGCGGAGTGTGAAGAACAGTTTCAGGAAGGAACGGGTCAGGGTCCTGCTGGACTGGAAAGGCGAGGCCTTCACTGCCTTCGGCCTTTCGAAAAAAAGTCGCGCCGTCGTGCTGATCGACAGGGACCGTACAATACGGCAAATCTATTCCAGCCCTAACGATATTTGTCAACTTGCGTTCGCAGACGTTGATAGGATGCTTGCGCGGTGAGCAGTTCAAAGACCTGCTGCAAGTCTATAGAAGCAATTGTCCTTTGTCGATATTCTGCACTTAATCTCATCGTCCCAAATAATTCCGCCAGGTATTTTCTATGAAAATATGTATTCGTGTGACATAGTCACATACAGCAGGCTCTTCTCCTGATATAGTTCCCCATAGTTAACAATATTCGCAATCGACATTTCTTCGCTTCCGCAGCCCTGTTTTCGCGCGGATTCAGGCTCTGGATCCCGGAGGATGCTTTTGCAAAACGAGCAGGTCTTTGCTGGGCCATTCATCGGCAAACGCCGGGCCATGGATTTTTTCGCGTACGGCAAAAAGATGATGGCGTCAGCAAATCCGAACCGGCTCGATCTACATTACAGAAAATGAGGAGGCGCCAATGAAAAGAAGTACACTGATGGTCATCACCATCCTGTTTGTGTTTACCGCTGGTACCGCTTTTGCGGCAGGTAGCGGCAAGGAGGAAGTTCAGTTCAATAATGGAATCACCTTTTTCGATCTCGGGCCTAAAACGACATGTGAGAAAGAGGCTGCGGGCACAGCTTCCGCTACAACGGCTATGAGCAACGGCATCACCGCGTTTGAGCCCGCCAAAACCGGTGCAGCCACGCGTTGTGCCGGGGGGGCTGCGGAGCCTGCTGCCTGGCCCAAGAACGGCATCACGATGTTCAGCTAATAAATACCCGGCCGATAAGCCCGACAGGGCGCTTCTGTCAAACAGAAGCGCCCTGTCGTCTCTTTCTCGCACCGATGCCAATGATGGCCCGTGTCCGCCTTACCATCCGACCGTCCGCAAGCTCCTCGCCAGTGCGAAATTGAAGCTCTCGGCAGCAAGCTGCGGGGAATGCGCTCACTCCAGAATTCAATCCAGCCCTTGATTTCATAGGGCCAATGCCTTGTCAGGCCTCCCGCTCCGTTCACAGCCGGCGGCCTTTAATTTAATAAATAAAGGTAAACGTTCGCTTCAATTGATTTGTTTCCTGTATTGTACAGGTACATTTGATAGCGAGAAAAGGCGATGCGCTGCTGAACCTGTTCGGATTCAAAAAATACCGGATCTCCGCTCTTCGTATGCACCATACATTCGATTGGAAATTGAATGCGCTTTGCATCACGGAGGGTGCGCAAGATCGGCTTTTCATCAGGAATAAGAAGAACTCCGGTGGTGCCTGAAGAAAAAGCTTCGCTTCTTATTTCACCTTGGAGACTGATCAAAATAGAGGTAAAGCCGTCTGTTTCGATGGTTCCGGCATAAACCATTTCAGACAGTTCCGTGCGTCGTGAAGTCGGCACTACCAAACCTTCTTTTTTTATGTATTTCGTCGTTCCTTCAATCGACACAGACCCCCTGACTTGTTGCAGGTCGGGAAAATTATTTACCTGCACATCGCCCTTGATCTGTTGAGTCTCCGGGAAATTTTTGACGTTCACATCGGCAGTTTGGGAAGCATGCGCTTGAAAGGCTTGAAAAGCGAGTGCCGGGAAAAGAAAAAACAGGGAAAGTATCAAAGTCATCGATGAGTTGTGCATGGCGTCCTCCGAAAGCTACACAGTTAGATGGTAGAGTATCGCAGATGACTGCGATTTTTTGATCCCAGGTATTTTTTTAGACTAACGCCGCGTGAGGGACGCGGTTTTTCAGCAACCCCTTGAAGTCCGCTTACTCGCATCGAACTTTCTGCATGCCTCCACGATTGCATTGGCTACTTCGGTATCCAATGAAGCACGTCCAGTTTTAACCGACCCTCCATCTTTCTTGAGAAAAACATCATAGGCTTTGATGGCGAGAATGGCCAATTGGCTCGGGTTACTCGGTATTTTCCCCCCAGGGAAGCATTCAGCATGCTCCCGTATAAACTTCGCGGCGGCCTGTACCGCTAAATGTTCATCGTGGTCGCTTTTGGCGGGGTAACTGAATTTCCAGCGCCTTACGCGTTCAGTAATTCGGGCCTTATCGTCGTCACCCGCAGCAAGCCCGGCGGCGGCGAATACCCGGCAATCGTAGTTGCGACAAGTTAACGGGCGGTGCTCATAGATCGAACACTTGCCATTAACCATCATGGGACAAAAGCCATTCTTGTCGTAACCCAGCAGTACATGGCCTTTAGGAAGTCCGGGTGCCGCAACTAAAAGATCTTTGCCTATCCGGCCAAGGGTACGGGTTTCATCGGGTCTAACATGGATGAATTGAGATGAGTTGCAACAGGCGATACACTCCCCGCAATTCACATCTGTTCCGTTTTCGATTATGAGAACACTTCTTGCATGACGAAGCCAGGACGAGAAGTCGCCTGCCGGTAAATCTTGGTGTTCAGCCGCATTTTCGAAAATGTTTGGTTTGGTATCGCTACACATACGCTCAATCCACTTGATTGGAAGATGTTTCGAAGTAAGCATCCGTCGTAGGGCAGGAAAAGCGGCTAACCTTGGTTTCAGCTTGAGAACCCGGCTTTGTCAATCGTCACGCCTGTTGCTTCCTCAAGGATCGACGGAGGCTACGCAGGGGCGTTCTCGCCGGGTGGCCTCACGTTGATGACGACGATCCCGGTCTTCTGCCCGGTCTCCACATAGCGATAGGCGTCTGCGATTGCCTCAAGGGGATACTCTCGATCGATGACCGGGCGGAATTCGCCCGCCTCCATGCGGGTTTTCAGGAAGTCGACAAACGCCCTGGCCTTGCTGCTCAGCGGCAGCGGGAAGATGACCCTGCGGCTCCCCGTGATCAACGACCAGATCACGAGCAGGGGGTTCTGGCACCATGGCCCGAGATCCGTCGCTGCGAAGACCCCTTCGGGCTTCAGCAATCGCCGACAACGGAAAAACGTCGTCTTGCCCACCGCGTCCAACACACAATCGAAGGTCTCACCGATTTGCGTGAAATCCTCCGCGGTGTAGTCCACTGCGCGGTCAGCGCCGAGTGCCCGGACGAGGTCCAGATGCCGCGTGGCGACGACCGCCGTCACCTTGGCGCCATAGGACTTCGCGAGCTGCACTGCCGCCGTGCCGATCGCGCCGGACGCGCCGTAGACGAGGATTCTGCGGCCCGGCTTGAGGCGGAACCCTTGCAGATAGGTGTCCGCATACCAGGCTCCCTCGCATACCACGGCCTCGCCGAAGCGCGCATCCGCCGGCATGGCGGCAATCGCCCCCTTTTCGGGCACGCAGAGATATTCAGCATGCGCGCCGTAGACGTCCGGCGACAGACCGAAGACGCGATCGCCCGGCTTGAACGACGTGACGCCCGTGCCGACCGCCTCGACCTCCCCTGCGAAGTCCATTCCGAGGATCGCGCGCTTCGGCCGGCGGAGCCCCGCGAAGAGCCGGACGAAATAAGGGTGGGGTCGGAGCATGCCGCAATCGGTCCGGCTGACCGTCGTCGCATGGACTCTGATCAGGACCTCGCCCGCCTTTGGTGCCGGTTTCGGCACCTGCCGGATCTCCAGGACCTCCGGCGATCCGTAGCGTCTGTTGATAACTGCTTTCATAATCGTGGTCTCCGGCGCTCGCTAAACCTGGTTCGAGGTTGGCTTCGTTCGCTTCCCATAAGCGTGACAAATCCAAACCGGCACTTCATGCAATGACAGCAAAAAAAGGGGGGCGGAATCTGTCAATTGCGGTGATAACGCCCAATGTCGGGCTCATGCGCATTTTGGCGCGTCGCAGTGTACCCGCTGGCTGGATCATATTGTCGGGTTGCGCACTTCTCGCGAAGTTTGATTTATTTTCTTCTTAACCAATCTACAGCGTTTTGTTCTTCAGTGAAAAGGCATTCATTTTCAAATGACTGACCATCAACAGGGTCATTTAATATGGCTGAGAAATAATTACTGCCTCGAAGTACATCCTGCAGATACCTTGCGGATATCTCTCGCGCCTTCATATGGGTTTCTTCCGAATCCCATTGGACTCCTCTAAAATCAAATAGAAATTTAATCGTCTTGTCACTTATTAAATTGGCTTTAACGCAACCTCTTAATGCCTCGGATATTTCTGCTAATTTACTCCGATCAGTTCGCCCTGATAAATCGACCTTAAAAATATGATCTTGCCGAACATATCTAATTCTCTCATCCATTGTCTTATCCATAAATAAATTCCCGCTTTAAATTTAAGCGAAGCCGATTTTTAGCGGCCCTGGTGCAACAGAATTCATAGGAAAAAATACCTGCAGAACTAGGAAATTCTGCGGATTTCACTTTTCCCGAAAATCGGGTACTGTTGATCTCAGGAGCAGACGATTTGCAGGAACGCCTATCAGGGAAGCGCGAGACCGTTCCCGGAACCGGGCTGCGATTGCTTGCATCAGGGAATGATCATCCATGATTACCTGGTCACCCCGTAGGGGCCCGGGGAACAGCAAGGAGAACGACCATGAGGATCAATGTCAGCAAGCCGGTTCTGACGCAGACTACGTTATGCCAGAATGAATTTGCCTGCCTCTCCAGCGCCCTTACGAGGCTCTGCAAGGTGCGGGGACATCTGATGAAAGAAGCTTTGATCATCGATTGTGCTGCGGGCTCCCTCTGTAATTACCAGTTGTCCTTCGGAAGCTGGTCGGTCTGTTCCTGTCCAACGAGAAAAGAGATCTATGATCGCTATACCGTATAAGACAGGCTGTCAGTTCGGCAATACTGCAAGCAGGTCTTGGGGTTCCAAGCTGCGGGGAATTGCAAGTTCAATCTGATATGTGGCAATGATTATAGGAAAGAGCGTTCCCATGGTCAAGAAGTTTGATGGGGTATTTTCGGGGTATTGTTCGGCAGAAACAGAAAGGCCGGCAAACAGCCGGCCTTCGTCCTGCTTTATAAAAGAAACATGCTTTTGATTGGCAGTTTACCGGAGACCCCATCCTCTCCCTTGGCCCTCTCCTTGAAGGAGAGGGCTCGAAAACCGGGCTCGGCTCAGCTCCCCTTCTTCCCGTACCCCACGGTCTTGAACACGGTCTCGATCTCGCCGAGCGTTGCGGGGTCGTCGATGGTCGAGGGCATCGCATACTGTTCTCCGTCGGCGATCTTGCGCATGGTGCCGCGCAGGATCTTGCCGGAGCGCGTCTTGGGCAGCCGCTTCACCACCACCGTCTCTTTATAACAGGCAACAGGGCCGATGGTGTTCCGCACCATCTGGGAAAGTTCCCTCTTGAGATCGTCCCCGTCACGATCGGCTCCTGCCTTCAATACCACGAGTCCCAGCGGCAGCTGGCCCTTCAGGTTGTCATGCACGCCGATCACGGCGCATTCGGCAACGTCCTTGTGCGTGGAGACCACTTCCTCCATCTCGCCGGTGGACAGCCGGTGGCCGGCCACGTTGATCACGTCGTCCACGCGGCCCATGACGAAGACATACCCCTCCTCGTCGATATACCCGCCGTCACTCGTGAAGTAGTAGCCCGGGAAGGGCTTGAGATAGGATTCGAGGAAGCGCTGATCCGCCTGCCACAGGGTCGGAAGCGTGCCCGGAGGAAGGGGCAGCTTGATCGCGACCAGGCCTTCCTGCTTCGGCCCGAGTTCCCTGCCGCTGTTGTCCAGGATCTTCACATTGAAGCCGGGCACCGGCTTGGTCGACGAGCCGGGCCTGATCGGGAACATCTCGATGCCCCTGCAGTTCGACGTGATGGGCCAGCCCGTCTCGGTCTGCCACCAGTGATCGATCACCGGTTTTTTCAACAGATCGTGGGCCCAGTGATAAGTGTCGGGGTCAAGCCGTTCTCCGGCCAGGAACAGCGCCTGAAATCCCGAGAGGTCGTATTTTTTGACGAATTCGCCCCTGGGGTCTTCCTTCTTAATGGCGCGGAATGCCGTGGGCGCGGTGAACATCACCTTCACTTCGTGCTGGCTGATGACGCGCCAGAACGCGCCGGCGTCAGGCGTGCCGACCGACTTGCCTTCATAGAGGATGGTCGTGCAGCCGGTAAGCAGCGGCGCGTACACGATATAGGAATGTCCCACGACCCAGCCCACGTCCGAGGCAGCCCAGAACACGTCGCCGGGCTTGACCCCGTAGATATGCTCCATGCTCCACCGCAGCGCGACCGCATGCCCCCCGTTGTCGCGGACCACGCCTTTGGGCTTGCCCGTCGTGCCCGAAGTATACAGGATGTAGAGCGGGTCCGTTGCCAGGACCGGCGTGCAGCCCACGGGATGTGCGCTCGCCATGAGTTCGTTCCAGTCGAGATCGCGGCCCAGGATCATCGAGGCCTTGACCAGGTTGCGCTGGAAGATGACGCATTTTTCCGGCTTGTGGGCGGCCTCCTGGATGGCCTTGTCGAGCATGGGCTTGTACTCGATCAGGCGCTTCACCTCGACTGCGCCGGACGCCGAGATAATCAGCTTCGGCCTGGCATCGTCGATCCGGATTGCCAGCTCGTGGGGAGCGAAGCCCCCGAACACCACGGAATGGACCGCGCCCACCCGTGCGCAGGCGAGCATGGCGACCACGGCCTGCGGTATCATGGGCATGTAGATGATGACCGCATCGCCCTTGTTCACGCCGAGGGACTTCAGCACGCCCGCGAACCGCGAGACCTGCTCCAGCAGCTCGCGGTAGGTGAACTTCTCGATCGTGTTCGTGACCGGGCTGTCGTAGATGAGCGCCACCTGGTCCGCGCGGCCTCCCTCGACGTGCCGGTCCACCGCGTTCCAGCAGGTGTTCAGCTCGCCGCCCTTGTACCACCGGTAGAACGGCGGGTTCGATTCATCCAGCACCGCGTCCCATTTTTTATGCCAGCCGATCGCGTCCGCAGCGTCCGCCCAGAATCCCTTCGCGTCGCTGATGCTCTTCGTGAACTGCTCCTGATACTTGCCCATCTCCTGATCCTCCTGAACAACCGGAAATCAAAATCTGAACCGAAAACAAGAAATATGAAAGCCTGTCTCGCGCAAAGCCGCAAAGGCGCGAAGAAGGGCTCTAAAAAAGAAGGCGGCGTTAGTATTTAATATTCTTAATGCTGTCATGCCGGACTCGATCCGGCCATCCACATGCATTTTTTAAGAACTAAATTCCGGCTTTCGCCGGAATGACGATTCTTCTATGACGTAGTTGTGCCTTACTTTGCGGCTTGGCCGCTTTGCGCGAGATATCTTTTTGGTTGGATTAAAAAGCCTCTTATGTTCCAGTCGCTCTCCTTCGTGGCGACCTGTGAGACAAATCGGTTTGATCATTTGTTTTTCAAAAAAACCACGAACGCGCCGCTTCCTCCCCGGTCCCGGGGAGCAGGGGCGAATTCCGCGACCAGTGCCTTTCCTTTTCCGCGCAGCCATTCGGCTACGGCGCCCTGGAGCACCGGTCCTTCGGGAGAGTTGATCCCTTTGCCCGTGATGACCAGCACCGCCTTCTCACCCCGGGAACGGGCGGCGGCGAGAAAGCGCTGGAGCTGGGCCAGGGCTTCGTCCCTCAGGTACCCGTGCAGATCCAGCTCGTCACGAAGCCGGATCTGGCCGCGCTTGAGCTGTTTCATCCTGCTTGAGGGAGATTGACGGGGCTCGTCGCCGGGCTCGGCATCCTGTTCCCGAAAGGTCGTCCCGATCTTTTGCATGGCCTGGAGGAACAGGCCTGATTCCTCCTGGTCTTCGCGAACCGGTTCGGGCGCGCGCTTCTGCTGCTTCTCCTCCGGCTGCTCCCCGGATTCCGCACCGAGCGGCCGCGCGCCTGCCATGGCGCGGCGGAACAGGTCCTCATCCTCTTCCTTATTCTCTTTGCGCGCGGGCGTTCTCGCTTTTTTCTGGTCCGGTGCAGCAGGGGCCGGCTTCAGGCCTTTGAGGGATCTGAAGGGATTGTTCTGAAAATCGGGGGCGCCTTTTTCCGGAGTCCGTTTTTTTTTCATGCTATGAATTATGAATGAGAAGGGCTGCGTGCGGGGAATCAGGCCGGTTTGCACTGCCGCCGCTGGACGCTAATGGTCGGGATACCGTTCACTGATGTTGTTGATCGTGTCGAGGCTGGCAAAAAAGGCATCCATCATTTCAGGATCGAACTGCTTTCCGCTGACCGCCCGCACGGCCTCCAGGACCCGGTCCTGGTCCCATGCTTCCTTGTAGACCCGCTTCGACGAAAGCGCGTCGTAGACGTCGGCGATCGCGACCACGCGGCCGAACACGGGTATCTCTTCTCCCTGCTTGCCGCGGGCGCCCCCGCCCGCTTTTTCGAAACCGGCCAGGGGCGAGCCGTCGGCGGGGTTGATATGACCCGGATAGCCGTTCCCGTCAAAGAACTCGTGATGGTTGAGCGCGACGATCGAGGCGGCCTCGTCGAAATCGGAATAGAGCTCGGAGAAGAGCTGCGCGCCGAGGTAGGTATGCTGCTTCATGATCTCATATTCTTCCGGCGTGAACCGGGCGGGCTTCTTCAGGATCGTGTCCGAAATGGCCACCTTGCCCACGTCATGGAGCATGGCCGCCATCCGCAGGATGTCCCTGTTCTTGTCGATCTCTTCCGGGGAGATGCCGCGCGTTCCCGCCCAGTGCTCATAGATGGTCACCGCAAAGGAAGCTACCCGGTTCACATGGGCCCCGGTCTCCTTCGGGTCCCGCAGCTCAGCCATCTTGATCGTGCGCAGGATCATGGCACGCGTCATCTGCGCGCGCTCGATCGCCACGGCCGCCGTATTCGCGAAGTTCAGAATGAGCGGCTCGTCGCGCTTGCGGAAGGGTATGACCTTGCCCTTCTCGTCCTTTCCGTTGATCAGCTGCAATACGCCGATAACGTCGCCGCGGTTCGTCTTCAGCGGAAAGGTGAGCACCGAACAGGTCCGGTACCCGGAAAGATCGTCATAATGCTTGTTGAAGGAGTAGGGCAGGCCGGAGCGGAGCTTGTAGACGTCGGAAATGTTCAACGTTTCGCCGGTCTCCGCAACGTAGCCGGAGATCGATTTGCTGTTGATCGGGATGGAAAACGTGGAGTAAATGAGCTTTTTGCCCGGGGGCAGCCGCTTCTGGAGCGTGTCGTTCTGCGTGTAGCTGAACTTGAGCTTGTCGTCTTCCTTGATATAGATCGAGCCGGCATCGGCATGGACCAGCTTGCGCGCTTCCCGGAGGATCTTTTCGAGCAGCACGTCGATGTCCTTCGTGCCGGTCAGTTCGATCCCGAGCTTGATGATGGTCGTCAGCTTCTGCTTTTCGCTCAGCATGGCCGATTTTACCTGTCCCCCCCTGTTTTGTCAATCGGCGAATCCCGGCACGAAACCGATTTATCAATTGACGGGCTGGGGCTTTTTTGATATAGTACCGCATTATTCTGCAGCCGGAATGGAATGCAAGTGCGGGCCTTCTGCCCGCGATATTGCTTTACGAGGTTCTGAATGGATAACAAACTGCTGACCATCAAAAAGAAGCTGCTCAAACAGCGCGATGAACTTCTGAGCGAAGCTGAACACACCTTGAACAACAAGATCAGCACCGAAAAGGAAAGCTTCCCCGATCCGACGGATCAGGCGGTGGCCGAACTGGACAACAACTTCCTGCTCCGGCTCCGCGGCCGCGAAACGAAACTGCTCAAGAAGATCGATGAGGCGATCGCCCGCATCGAAGGCGGTACGTACGGCGTCTGCGAATCCTGCGGCGAGCAGATCGGCATCAAGCGCCTCGAGGCGCGGCCCGTTACCACGCTCTGCATAGAGTGCAAGACCCGTCAGGAAGAGGAAGAGAAGCTGCAGGAAGGATGATCCCGAACAGAGTGGTCCCGAGGCCGGCTCAATGAGCCGGCCTTTTTTAGTGGAGCCCCCTCCGGCGGGAGCCGGGGGATGCCAAGGCGCGGGATTGCAGAACGCCGTCGGGGGACCTGATCCACGGCCCGCATTGTTCGCACTTTGGTTCCGCGCCTGTTCACCCCGTCTTTACACCTAAATTCCTGTTCAAGATCCTTCTCCGTGGCTCTCTCTGAGATACGCTTTTAGTTCGGACAACAAATCGCGAATTTGTCAGTATGCTATACTTATCTTTGTAGCTGATTTCCGAAAAGGAGGTGTATCATGAAAATCGTTTATGCGCGGCTGAACGCTCTGCCGGGAACGATTGCAGTGACAATATTATTCCTTTCGTTGACACTGCTGCTGTTCGGCTTTGCAGCCACCGTGGAAGCCAGGGACGTAGAATTGAAATCTGTGGATGCTTCAGAGGTACAGGGCACGTACTCGGTGATCGGGTATGGCTGCAATTCGGCCTCCGACGCTCCTGCAATCGCCATCCTGAAGAAGGAGGGCACAGCGTATAATTTTGACGTGGAGACGCCTGCGCCGGCCTTCTCCTGGGGGAATATTCCGGACAGCGAATACCAGATGGTGACCGGCCTCTCCGCATCTGAGGCTCTGAGCCGGTCCGAAGCCTTCGTGAAGTGCAATCCCGAGGTCCAGGATGTCGATCTGAGAAGCATCACCGGACCGGACGGAACGCTGCTGGGCTATGAAGTACGGCCCATTTATTCGCCGCTTCGGTACGGCACTGCAGGCCTGGCCAGCACGAGCTACAGCGTGGAGCAGAATACGATCGTGGCCGATGTCAGGATCGATCCGCTGGCTTCGCTGAATGACTGGGGTGGAGGCTAATCGGTTCTGAAAACGAATTGGAAGATCCCGTGGGAGCGATCCCACGGGATTTTTTTTTGACCGTACGACGCAGCGGTCAGCGGAGCCTGCCGAGGACTCTCTTCAATTTTTCTCTTACCTGCGTTGCGATCGTCCTGACCGGTTCGCTTTCGACCGCTTGCATGGAAGCGACCGGATCGACAGCCGCCACCTCGGCGCCTACGCCGGGTATCTCCTGAACGATCACGTTGCAGGGAAGCATCGTGCCGATCTTGTCTTCCTTCTGCAGGGCCTCATAGGCAAAGCCCGGGTTGCATGCGCCGAGGATCACATATTTTCTGAAGTCCACATTCAGTTTCTTTTTCAGCGTGTCCATGACATCGATGACGGTGAGCACGCCGAACCCCTCCTTTTGCAGCTCCTCCGTCACCCGTGTCACGGCATCCTCGAAGGTGGTTTGTATGGTTGTACTAAAGTAATAACTCATGATCGCGCTCCTTTCGGCGATTCGGCTTTTTTCATTATATCCCGGTTAGCTTGAACAATCCTGTGGCATACGAAACAAGGAGCAGCAAGAGATCGGGCACGGTTTGTATTCTCATGGGAAGCGGGGAGCGGAGCGAGCTAATCTTAAGAAAAGGAACAAAACGGGAAAGCTATTGAGTATGCCAAGAACTGCCGGCAGGTGTTCTCCCTGAGCACGCTAGGCAGCCTTTTTGGATCCGACTCCGGCAAGGAGGGAGAGCCCGAATGAAATACCATGAATTTATCGGTGAGGTGCTGCAGCACGGAGGCATGGCTTCTCGCCGGGACGCGGTCAAGGCTGTTCAGGCGACATTGCAGACGCTTGCAGAAGGGCTGCGCGCGCAGGAGGTGCAACGCCTGTCATCCCGGCTTCCTCCCCAGATCAGCTTTTACCTGCCGCAGCGCGTCGTGCCCGATCGGTTCGGCCTTTCGGAGTTCTTTTTCCGGGTCAGCAGTCGCGAGCAGGTAGATATCAGCCTCGCGACCAGGCACGCCCTGGCTGTCCTGCTCGTCCTTGAGGAAACGGTGGGCGCGGAAGAGATCGAGGAGCTGCGGGAACAGCTGCCCCCGGAATTCGGCCGGCTCTTTGAAGGGGCCCGGCACAAGGAGCTGAGAGCAGTCTGACCGCCGGTGAAGCATTATTCCCCTTCGCTTGCGCCGAGAAGGCGTTTCAGCCGGGCGAACAGCACCGGGGCGAGGGCGAGCAGCGCCAGCAGAGACAAGGCTGTAATCATCTTGGGGGAAAGGATGTCCTCGGGGCGTTCAATGGCGGCCAAATGGCTGCCGGCCATTGCGTAGATCAGGGCGCCGGGAAATATCCCGCAGAAGGTCACGACCGCGAACCGAACGATCTCTATCCGGGTCAGGCCCGAGAGGTAGTTCACGACAAAGGCCGGCATGATCGGCACGATCCTCAGCACGAAAAGGTAATTACTGCCGTACCGCGCCATCTCTTTATTGAAATAGCGCAGCTGCAGGGCGTATCGCTCCTGTACCCAGGACCCGATCAGGTAGCGGGAGGTCAGAAAGGCCAGGGCCGCGCCTGCCGTCGAAAAAATGGCCGCCAGCAGCGCTCCGGGTAAGGTGCCGAACAAAAAGCCGCCCATCACGGTAAGGACAAGGGCGCCGGGAACAAAAAAGGCGGTTGACAGGAAAGCAATGCCGAAGGCGAGCAGGGAGAGGACCCGGTGGTTGCCCGCGTAGCGCGCGAGGGAGTGGCTGTTCTTCTTGAGCGCTTCGAAGGTCAAGAGGTCCGAAAGCGTGACCAGCACCAGAACGATCAAGGCCGCGCCGAACAGGGCCAGGGCGATTTTTTTCCAGTACTTTCTCATGTCTTTTTTCACGCCGAATCGCTCATACCGGGGTCATCCTGTCCCCTGCCGCGGCGGCAGTATAATAATAATATAGCGCCGCGACCGCGGCTGCAGCAGACCTTTCCGATCAATGCCCAAGCGCTTTTCCATCATGACCTATAACGTGCACAGCTGCATCGGCAGGGACGGAAAGGCCTCCTCCGAGCGGATCGCGGAGATCATTGCGTTGTACGGGGCCGACATCATCTGCCTCCAGGAACTCGACAGCGGACTGCTGCGGTCAGGCCTGGAGAACCAGGCGCGGGAGATCGCGGACCGCCTGAACATGGAATTTCATTTTCATCCGTCGCTGCGGGTTGAAGAGGGGGAGTACGGGAATGCGGTCCTGACGCGCTTTCCGTCGGAAGCGGTCAAGGCCGCGGGCCTGCCCACGCTTCCCGGGCGGACCTATCGGGAGCAGCGGGGCGGGCTCTGGATACGGGTGCGGGTCGACGGCACCGAGCTGAACGTCGTGACCACCCATCTCGGGCTCAGCAGCAGCGAGCGGGTTGCGCAGGCCGAGGACCTGGTCGGCCCGGGGTGGCTCGGCAGTCCGGCCTGCGCCAGGCCGGTCGTCCTGTGCGGCGACCTGAACACCGTGCCGCTGTTCGGGGTATACCGTCGCTTTGCTGCAGTCCTCGCCGACGCCAGCAGCTCGGTGGGCTGGGGACGGGGAAGGACCTACCCCAGCAGTTTTCCCGTCCTGCGCCTCGATCACGTGTTCCTGAGCAGCGATATCGAGGTTGAACAGGTCATGGTTCCCTGGACAAAGCTGACCCGCATGGCATCCGACCATCTGCCCTTGATCGCGACGCTCTCGATCAAGACCTGACGGGAAGGACAACATGAAGAAGATTCTCTCACCCGGCAGGAACTGCCGCGGCATCTACGACGAGGACAGGGCCGGCCTCCTCGTCGACGGACGGAACTATTTCCGGGCCTTTTACGAAATGGCCTGCAGGGCCCGGCGATACCTCCTGATAGCGGGCTGGCAGTTCGAACGGCGGGTGCCGCTTCTGCGGGGCAGCGATCTGCGCGATGCCTCGGGCGAGGTCGTGATGGCCCCCTTTCTGAACGAACTGTGCGAGCGGAACCCCGAGCTCGAGATCTTCATTCTCATGTGGGATTTCAGCGCTGTCGTCGGCTTCGACAAGGAATGGTTCAACAAGTTCATTCTCGATCTCACGACAAGCGACCGGATCCATTTCAGGTTCGACAGCAGGCATGCACTCTATGCGAGCCATCATCAGAAGCTGGTCGTCATCGACGGGACCAGCGCCTTCGTGGGCGGCCTGGACCTCAGCGCCAACAGCTGGGACGACCGCAAGCACTGGGCTGAGAACGCCGAGCGGGTCTTGGCCGGGGAGCAGTATGAGCCCTATCACGATGTGCAGTCCTTTCATGCCGGCCCGGTAGCCTGGGAATTGGCCAGGCTCTTCCAGGAGCGTTGGCTCAATGCCGGCGGAGAGCCGCTCGCGCTCACCCCGGGCCCGGCGGCCGACGCCGTTCCGGTCCGGAAGATGGTGCCTGTCGCCGCTCGACAGGTGGCGGTCAGCGTGACCCGCGGTTCGACCCTGGTGCCCCTGCTCGAACCCGTCATGGAGATCCGCCGGCTCTATCTGGATGCAATAGCAGCAGCTGAAAAGCTGATCTACATCGAGACGCAGTACTTCAGCTCCCAGGCGGTATACGATGCGCTCAGAAAGCGCTTGACCGGCCGGGACGCTCCCTGTCCGGAGATCGTGCTGATCCTGCCGAAGCGGCTCCATACGATCATCGAGGATATTTCGCTCAGCGTGGTCCAGGCAAAAATGCTCCGCTCCTTGACGGAGATCGCCGCGCGGAACAACACGCCCTTCGGCGTATACTACACTGCCGCCGCGAAGAGGACCGATGGTTTCGAGAAAGCCACCTATATTCATTCGAAAGTACTGCTGGTTGACGACCGGTTCCTTTCAGTGGGGTCGGCAAACATGACGAACCGAAGCATGGGAATGGACACGGAGTTGAACGTTTCCTGGGAAGCAGTTTCTCTCGGGCAGGACGGCCTGGCCCGTTCCATCAGAAGGATCCGCGGCAACCTTCTTGCCGAACATACCGGACTGAGAAAACTTTCCCAGCGCCGGGCGCTGGGAAGGACGGAAGGGCTTGTCGCTTACCTGAACAGCAATGCCGACCAATTCGGCTGCAGACTGCGAAAACACACGATGGAGTCCTTTCTCGAAGACCTGTCCTGGATCAAGGACCTCATGCCCGAGGACCTTTCCATCGATCCGGAACGGCCGATCATCGAAGAGTCGATCTATGAGATGATCTCCCGGGACAAAAACAGCATGTTCGCCCGCGGTTTTCTTCTGCTGAACCAGCTTGCGCTCGCCCAGGCGCCGGGTCAGGCCGAGAGCAGGGAAGCGCTGGAACAGGAAGAGGAGAGGGCCGGCGGCGGTCCGTACCGCTCGCTGGGACAAAAAGGAGGCTTCCGGTGGTATGTTCTGGCGGGGATCGGCCTCGGCATCGCCTTGATCGCATGGCTCCTGCTCGATCCCTGAGCTGCGCTAACAACTAATCAACTTCTTTGACACTGATTTACTCTGATTGGATTATGAAGAGTCATGATGTTTCATAGACTGATCCGTTTTTATCTGTGTCAGAGACTTTGAACTTTTTTCCGGGTTGCGGCTTGTCCGGTCAGGAAGATACTACCTTGGTTCTGTTCTTTCTTTTTCGCGTCACTCGTCCGGCAGCGTTTCGGCGGCAAGCGAGTGATATACTATGTATGAAGTTGCTTTTACGGAATCGATATACTGTTATAAACAGTTATTTCACGAAAGGAGAGTTGATCAACATGAGAGAAGAAGCGACGAACAGTGAGAGCAGCTCAATGATCGTACCCGTGCTGTTGAGCGGTGCGATCGGCGCCGGTCTGGCTTTATTGCTGACGCCAAAGTCGGGCAGGGAGATCAGAAGCGACATCACGCGGCTGGCGAAGCGGGGCGGTGAACAGGCCGCGAATGTGACGGGCGGAACGGCTGATGTAGGGCAGGCCGTGGAGTCAGGTGAGCGGGCGTTCGCGCCGGCCATGGAAAAGGCGAGCGAAACGATCAGCGCCCCCGAGGAGCGGTCACTGGTGGTGCCGATCCTGGTGAGCGGAGTCATCGGAGCAGCGGTTGCTTTGCTGTTCGCCCCCAAATCCGGGAGCGAGGTCATGGGCGACTTGAAGGACATCGCCTCATCGGCGCTTGAAAAGGGCAAGGGCTGGTACGAGCAGAGCGCTCAGGCGGTCAAGGAAGCCGTGGAAAAAGGCAAAGAGGCTGCAGCGGAGACGAAAGAGAAGCTGCGGCCTGCGGCGTGATCGGTCCAGAAGCAGGTTAATTCCGGTAAAAAATAAAAAGAGCTGACAGAATTGTCAGCTCTTTATTTATTCATGGTGGGCGGAGTTGGACCACGGAGGGTCAGACCACGGAGGGTCAAGACCACGGAGGGTCAGGTCTATAATGTTTAACTTCTATTTCTTCATGATCTGACTGACATAACTAAAGTGCATTCCCACATG
>MHEA01000091.1:0-1010 GCA_001805085.1 Nitrospirae bacterium GWC2_57_9 | reverse complement strand
CGCTGCGTATAGCCATACTCCTGAACCGCCTCCGCTATCTTCCGGTTGCGCTTTTGTTTATCCTTCAGGATGGACGGCAAAAAGATTTTTTGCAGTGCCGGTCTGTGCGCAAACCGCTGGCTTCTCGATATCTCAGGGATGTCCTTATGTTTCCTCAGATGATCCACCAGTTTGTCGGCAAACGCTTCTTCGCCCAGGATCGCCTGCCCCCGCACTTCATGCCAGATTGACTTACCGATGCCCCAAGTAACGAATTGTTTGTACTCTTTCTCCGCCTTCACCCTCTTCCCGCTAAACTGGCCGAGCACCCACTCCACCGTCAGGCACTGGTGGCCTGCCTCCCGACCCGCTGTCGCGCAGTAGCTGCTCCATTTCCATGCCTCTGGAGCTTCCACCATTTTTGCCCTGACGGGGTTGAGGACAACATACCGGCACACCTCAAGGAGATGGCTGTCCTTCTGGATCAGGATAGATTTATATCTGCCCTGGAAGAGATGACCAGTCCGCCCGTGTGCTTTATTGAAAAGCTGCGTATACACGCCGTTAAGCTGCCGCATGCCGAGCGCAAGGTTTCCGTCGGGCGTTTCAACAAGGAGATGATAGTGATTGTCCATCAGGCAGTAGGCGTGGCAGATCCAGTTGTAGCGTTTGTTGACGTGCTGGAGGGTGTTCAGGAAATTGATCCGGTCCTGGTCGCTCTTGAAGACGGCTTTCTTTTCATTGCCTCGCGACGTGATGTGGTAAACAGCTCCGGCGTACTCTATACGTAAGGGACGGGCCATGCATGCTCCTCAGTGCGTCAAACCGCAGCAGCGCTTGTATTTTTTGCCGCTGCCGCAAGGGCACGGTTCGTTTCTGCCGATCTTGACGTGGTCTGCCCGATCTACGCTTTGAACGGGCTCGAACCCGGCGGCGACCCCTGCAGCGCGGACGCGTCTCAATTGAGTATGAATCCGGGCGATACAGTCAGCAGCCACTGGCTCTATTCTTGAGATCATCGACTCAGCCTC
>MHEA01000090.1:10357-14748 GCA_001805085.1 Nitrospirae bacterium GWC2_57_9 | reverse complement strand
GGCAATACCGAGCCGGGCCATCTCCGCCAGTCCCCGGGTGAGGAGAGCGGCCATGGTATTGTATCCATAGCCCATGCCTTCGAGAACACCGGCGGCAATAGCGACTACGTTCTTGAGCGACCCGGCAAGTTCGACGCCGATCACATCCGGGTTCGTATATACCCGGAAGTAACTGTTGCTGAAGATCTCCTGCACCTGCCTGCCGATGGCCTGGTCATAAGCGGCGAGGGCAACAGCGGTCGGCATCTTCACGGCAACTTCCTTGGCAAAGCTCGGGCCGGAAAGAAAAGAGAGACGATCGTGGAACTCTTTGGGCAGAACATCACGGAAGATCTCCGAAAGCGGCATGAGGGTTTCTATCTCGATGCCTTTGGAAGCGCTGACGATGATGGCGTCCTTCCGGAGAAAGGGGACGAGCTGTTTGGTGACCGCGCGAACGGTATGGGAGGGGACCACGGAAAGGATGACGGGCTTGTCTTTGACAGCTGTTTCGAGGGAAGAGGTGACGTTGATGGAAGCAGGAAGCCTCAAACCGGGAAGGTAGACCCGGTTCTCGCGGGTCTGCCGGGTCTCCTCGGCAAGGTCCTTTTCGTACATCCAGAGCGTGACGTCATGTCCCTTGTCCGCAAGCAGCATGGCCAACGCCGTGCCCCATGCGCCGGCCCCGATAACTCCGATTTTTCCAGTCATAATGGGCCATTATAATGGTTGCGCGGGTAGGTGTCAAAAGGTTTATAGGGGGAGATTGGAGTGCGGAGTGGCGAGTGCGAAGTGCGGAGTATGGATCGGGTCGCTATTCCCGTCAAATTTCTGTTGATGCTGGACCCACCCGCAGCGTTTACGAGAGCGCCGCGCAAGCGCATCGGGGTTAACCAGTGCGAAAAGATGTAATTCCGAGGGCAGCGAGGAATCTTGATGGCTATCGCTCACTGACCTGCTCACGCCAACTCATAAAACTCTTCTTCATACAACACATTCCTGGGAGGCAGCGGCCCCCGGGACAGGACCATGAAGTGAAGGCCTTCGGGATCAGAGGAGCATTTCTGGGTCTTATCAACTTTGAACCCGAACTGTTTGTAATATTCGGGATCGCCCAGGACATAAACAGTCAGGTCTTTCGGAAGGAGTTTCAACGATTCCCGGGTGATCCTCTGCCCCAGACCCTGGCGCTGCTTCTCGGGCAGCACAGCGAGGGGGGCGAGGTGGTAACCGATCAGCGCTTTATTGTTGTCGTACGCGGCGGAATAGCAGATGTACGCGAGGACCCGTCCGTTCTGCTCCATGATCAGATCAAGTGAGATCTTTCCCTTGTCGTGAAGATCCTTGACCAGTTTAGACTCCGAAATGCTGCCGGCAAAGGCACGGTCGAGGAGATTGTGAATCTCGGAGTAGCGGGCCGTGGTTGGTTTTATAATGTTCATCGCCTTATAGCATATCATACGTCACGGAGGGTACTTGCTGGTGCGGCTTAAACAATAAATTATCCCTTGTGGGCCCCGTTCAGCGCATTGATCCATCGCTCAGCCGCAAACGCAATATTTAAAATTAGTATTGAATCGGTTAACATATCGTAAGCCTATCGTAGCATACAGTGTACGAAGGGGCAATATTTAGAACCGTCCAAGTCGGTTGCTGGAGCTGAAAAGTATTCTGCGTGTATGCGGGAGATGCCGACCAGGCCTGTGCCTGGAATCCCCTCAAGTCCATGGGACCCGACTAAGGAGAATATTCATGTAACTTTTTCTCTGCAGATCCGTCTTACCTGCATGAGCATAGGGATTGGCACCGGAGAATTAGATTGCTGAAGAGTCGGATATCATACGCATATTCATAGGCAGCAATAAATTCGCTTTTCATCAAAATCTGCTTTTTTGTGCGGGGAGGCAGCGGAAGCCAGGGAGAGAAGCGGAAAGGAGGAGCAGTGACGGGGTCGTAATCTAAACTTAAGGAGGGTAAAACCATGAAAATTCTATCGATCGGAATTGCCGCTATTGCCTGTTTGTTCTTTCTACTGCCGCGCCCGCAGGGGCCGGAACCCTGGATGCAGGCGAAACGGCGCACCTGATTTTCATGCGCGAGGAGGAAAAGCTCGCCCGCGACGTCTATCTTGCACTTGCAGCCCTTTACGCTCAGCCATCAACGTTCGAGATCATCGGTGAAGGTTCGGAGCAGACCCATACGGACACCGTACGGGATATGCTGGAAAAGTACGGCATTCCCGACCCCGATCCGACTGCGAATGACCTGCCGTCGAGCATCGGTGTTTTTTCGGGCGCCGATTACGGCTGGTACTTCACCGAAAAATTCAATGCCCTAGTCGACCGAGGCCGGGTCAGCCTGCTTGAGGCCCTGTACGTGGGCGCCTTCATCGAGGAATTGGACATGCTCGATATTGTCGGATGTCCGAAGGTGATCGTGGAGACGAATGACGTCATCGGCGCGGGAGAGTGCGGTCTGACTTATACCGATGCGGCGGACCTGCAGACCATGTATACCCACCTCGTGGACGGATCCAAGAGCCATCTGCGTTCCTATGTAAAGAACATCGAGGCAATTATCGGCGAGGGGAATTATATCGCGCAGGTCCTGACCCAGGAGGAAGTGGACGCGATCCTTGGCAGGTGAGCGGCCAGCCCGCGCCCCTATCAGCGAAACAGTTGAAAGGAGGGCATCATGCGCACTCGAAAACAGTTTGTGTTTATTGTCGTCGTTCTTGCGGTCATGGGATTTACAGCGATCACTCCCGTCCCGGCGAACGCGGCCACTTTGGATCCCGTCACATTCAGCCAGGATCTGTACTCCCTGGTCCTGCAGGGGAACGACCTCCTTGCTTCCATGAGCAGGATCACCCTGACGTCCTTGGTCCTGAGCACTCAGCTCGTTCAGTTTGAATCGTCCGTTTCCGATTATCTTCTGAAGGTCGGCACGGTCTACAAGGCCGTGGCGGCAGCGGTCGATACCACGACCTTCAGCATAACGAACGATATGCTCATTTCCCTCCAGGCCCTGTCCTCCATTTCGGCTTCCTTGTCCTCGGGACTCCTGTCTTTCTCGCAGACGATCACGACTCTCGCTCCAATCACGGCCTTGAGCACGCTCCAGGCGTCGATGGAGGCGATGCTCGCTCTCTCTGCCGATATCGGCACGATGGCAGACCGGATCCTGGAGATGGCCGACAACATTCTGCTGATGGCGGACAACATCGGGTTGATGGCTGACCGAATCCTTGCAACCCAGGTCATTCAGAGCGACAACGTGAAGGTCGTAACTGACGCCATGCTCCAGAGCCAGGAGAACACCATCCTGCTGATCGCCGTGTTCAAGCTGTAGCATGTGCTTTCTTGAGTTGCACACCGAACATGTTTATCGGGGGCGAAGACGATTCTTCCCCCCTCTCTTTTTTCCTGCCAGCCGACGGATGCCCGCGCACCTGGGCGGTGCTCAGTACCTCTTTTTTGTTTGACCCCTTTACGCCAAATGCATTATGATGCACATCATGCATTCGTGGCACGGAAAAGCATTGCACGTCGACCTCTCATCGCGCAGGATCCGGACCGTGGAACTTTCCCGGGAATTCCTGGCCAGGTTCATCGGCGGCAGGGGACTCGGCATGGAACTGATGAAAGACTTCTTCAGGCTCGATCCCTATGCTCCGGCCATGCCACTCATCTTCGCAGTGGGCCCGCTCTGCGGCACGCCTGCTCCTGCGTCCACGCGCATGTCCGTGGTCTCCCGCTCGCCGCTTACGAACACGATCACCGATTCTTCCGTCGGCGGCACCTTGCCGCTCAAGCTCAAGTCCGCCGGCTACGACTGCCTGGTCGTGGCCGGGAAAGCTTCTTCACCGGTCTACCTTTCCATCAGAGACGATATCGTCGAGATCAGGGACGCCTCCACGCTCTGGGGAAAGGGATGCCTCGAGACGAACGCTCTTCTTGAGAAGGAAGGCCTCACAGCCTGCATCGGACCGGCAGGGGAGAACCGTGTCCGATTCGCAAATATCATGCTCGGCGGGGCCAATTCGGCGGGCAGGGGAGGACTGGGCGCGGTGATGGGCGCCAAGAACCTGAAGGCGATCGTGGTGGATGGGTCCGGAAAAGTGACCATTGCCGATGCACAGGCATTCAAAAAGGCCCAGGATGACGTTATGCGGCTCTTGCGGGCTTCGCCTGTCGTGATGGGCGAACTGGGGCTTGGCGAATACGGGACGGCAACGCTCGTGGACATCGTGGGTCAGCGCAAGATGGCTCCCACGGAGAACTTTAAAAAGACCTTTTTCCCCGAGGCCCGTGCTTATTCAGGACCCAGTCTCAAGAGAGAGTTCGGGTTCAAGAAGCACGGCTGCGCCGTCTGTCCGATCCAGTGCAAGAAACTAACGTCGTGCGGCAGGC
>MHEA01000090.1:9745-10280 GCA_001805085.1 Nitrospirae bacterium GWC2_57_9 | reverse complement strand
AAGTTCCTGACCGGAGACCAGATCCTCGAGATGCTGCAGAAGACAGCTTATCGCAGGGAGGACGGCGAGATGACGGCCGAGGGATCGAAGCGCCTCTGCGCCTTCCTGGGCAAGCCGCAGTTCTCGATGAACGTCAAGGGCCTGGAGCTTCCCGCATACGACCCGCGCGGCTCCTATGGCATCGCCCTTGCCTATGGAACATCCACGCGGGGTGGTTGTCACCTCCGCGCCTATCCGATCAGCCAGGAGATCCTGCGGAAACCGGTTGCCGTGGACCGTTTCAGCTTCGACGGCAAGGCGCGCATGATCAAGATCGCCGAGGACAACAACGCCATCGTTGACTCTCTCTCAATTTGCGCTTTTGCCTTTCTCGGCGCTTCCATCGAGGAGTACGGCCAGATACTTGCTGCCGCAACGGGCATGACTTTCACGGGGCAGGGGTTGATGAAGCTCGGGGAAGAGATCATCCTGACCGAGCGTCGGTACAACCGGGAGAACGGATTTACGCGGGCCGACGATCTTCTGCCGGAGCGGT
>MHEA01000090.1:6427-9702 GCA_001805085.1 Nitrospirae bacterium GWC2_57_9 | reverse complement strand
GCCGATAGACAAGAAGAGGTTCGTTGAGGAACTGGAGAAGTATTACCGGATGCGGGGAGAAGGGTAAGGGGGAGAAGGGGAAGGCAAAAGCCTGTCGCTCGCGGAGCGGGAAAAAAGTTAAAAGCTAAGGACAACTTCGATTTTCACACGAAGCCACAAAGCCACGAAGAATAGCTAGAACAAAAATCAAAAGCTATCTCTCGCAAAGGCGCCAAGTCGCGAAGAAAAGCTGAAAACATCCTGGGGAAGAAAATTTCGAATCGGGGATTTGGCTATTCCGGTTTAACTCTGCGGCCTCCGCGTGCTCTGCGAGAAAGCGCAGCGTTCTTTTTTTAAGGGTTGATCAGAAACTCTCCGCTCTTGTTTTCGGGTCCTGACACGAACACCCGCCTGTCTTTAACCGTCAGCCTTCCCTCTGCGTAAAGATGGATCGCTCTTGAAAAGATCCTGTGCTCCTGCTTCAGGATGCGCGCTGCCAATGTGTCCTCGGTATCGTTGTCCAGGACCGGGACCACTGCCTGGATGATGATCGGGCCGGTATCCATGCCTTCGTCCACGAAGTGGACCGTGCAGCCCGAGAACTTTACGCCGTGCTCGATGGCCGCTTTCTGGACATGCAGGCCCGGGAACGACGGCAGCAAGGCAGGATGGATGTTCATGATCCGGTTCGGGAAGGCGTTCACAAGAACTTTCGTGATGATCCGCATAAAGCCGGCCAAGATAACCAGTTCCACTCCGTGCTTCCGGAGTTCCTGTTCGAGCAGGGCATCGTACTCGTCCCGCTTCCCCTTGTAGCCTTTGGCGCTCACATGGACCGCGGGAAGGTTGTGTTTGCGCGCCCGGTCCAGGGCAAAAGCGTCCGGCTGGTCGCTGATGACCACCGCAACCTGGGCCGAAACGGTTCCCTTTTCTATGTTATCGATGACGGCCTGGAGGTTCGAGCCGCGGCCGGAGACGAGAACGCCTAGTTTTACCTTCTTCATAGGACCTCAATGCAAAATTGAAGCTCCCTGCAGCAAATGAAGGTTCGTATAGGCATCTGCAGGGAATCTCGATTCTCAGGGTGTAATTATAATCGTATTCGTTCGCTAACCCCGCAGCAAGCTGCGGGGTTAGCGAACACTCCAGAATTCACATTGCAAAATGAAAAATGCAAAATGAGGATACCTCCACTTTGCACTTTGAAATTTTCACTTTGTACTTTGAAAATTATTGCCCCTCGTACTTGACGACCTGCTTTCCCTTCACGATCTCGCCGACAAGGAATGCCTTCTCTCCGAGCTTCGTTGCTTTCTTCAGCACGGCCTCGGCCTTCTTTGCGGGGACCGCCAGGATCAGGCCGAGTCCCATGTTGAAATCGCGGTACATCTCTTCATCGTCGACGCCTGCCTTTTTCCGGATGAGCTGAAAGATCGGGGGGATGTCCCAGGTGCCTTTTTTAATAAGGGCAGCGGTCCCCTTGGGCAGCATACGGGGCGTATTCTCCGTAATACCGCCGCCGGTTATGTGCGCCATGCCCCTGAGGTCGAAGTCCTTCAGCAGGGTCATTACGGTCTTTGCGTAAATGCGGGTGGGAGTGAGCAGCACTTCTCCCAGTTTCTTGCCTCCGAACTCCGACAAAAGGTCATCCACGCCGTATCCGGCCGTTTCCAGAAGAACCTTGCGAACCAGCGAATAACCGTTGCTGTGCAGCCCCGATGAAGCCAAGCCGATCAGCGCGTCTCCGGGCCTGATCTTCGAGCCGTCGATGATCTTTTTCTTCTCGACCACGCCGACGGCAAAGCCCGCCAGATCGTATTCATCGGCCCCGTAAAAAGACGGCATCTCCGCGGTCTCACCGCCGATGAGCGCGCAGCCCGACTGCCTGCAGCCCTCCGCGATGCCCTTTACGATATCGGAATGCTCCTGCGGCTTCAGTTTGCCCGTGGCGAAGTAATCGAGGAAGAAGAGCGGCTCCGCGCCCTGGACGATGATGTCGTTCACGCACATCGCGACCAGGTCTATGCCGACGGTGTCGTGCTTTCCGGTCAGGAAGGCGATCTTCAGCTTGGTTCCGACCCCGTCCGTACCGGATACCAGCACCGGCTCCCGGTACTTCTTGAGCGCGAAGAGCCCTCCGAAACCCCCGATATGGGTCATGACCTCGCGTCTGAAGGTGGACTTTACATAGGGCTTGATCTTCTCGACGAAGAGGTCGCCTGCATCGATATCTACGCCGGCATCCTTATAGGTAATGGGCATAACGTTCCCTTCTCAAAATTTTTTGGGCCGATACGCGGTAATGTCCGGCGCTGTCAACAGTTACTTGGAAGGCCGGCAGCCCTTATTTGACTTTCTTCTGGATGTCCTGCACCTTGGAGTTGTTCAGGAGTTTCAGAAACTGCGGGTTGGCCATGAGCGTGGCTACGTCGCCTGC
The DNA here is from genome assembly GCA_001805085.1 of Nitrospirae bacterium GWC2_57_9. Classification (GTDB taxonomy): domain Bacteria; phylum Nitrospirota; class UBA9217; order UBA9217; family UBA9217; genus MHEA01. Next base: position 7,286 of record MHEA01000090.1, on the reverse strand, counting down.
ATTCACGGCTTTCATCATTTCCGGGTCTTCCAGCACCTTCCGAAAGTCAGGGTCGTTCTCGAGGCCCTGGATCATGTTTACGACGTCCTTGTCACTCAGCATCCGTTCCTGAAGGGACCGGATCTCGCCTGTTGGCGGAGCCTGGTCCTGAACGGAGGTCCCGGGTCCCGAGCGTGTTCTGATCGAGCGCACCTTCGCCTCTTCGATGTTGATCGTGCCGAGGCTCTGGGAGCGGATGGTATAGACGCCGCCGGACAGGGACAGAACTTCGCCGGATATCGTGCTGCCGTCGGTCATCGCTATTTCGCGGATCTCTCCGGCCAGAACGCCCCCGGCGAACAGAAACAGGCCGACAAAACAGGTTAACGTGAATGATTTCATCATTAACTCCCTAATGTGCAGCTTTATATGCAAGACCAAGAATAATCTTATCGTTCATTTCTGTCAAGCCCATTTAGCGGGACGGAAGCCCCGATTTTTCCTATTTTAGTCCGATTGACAAACAGATATCCGCTGATAATCTTAGAACTACGGAAGTGTCAAAGTCAGTCTGCAAGCACAAGGACGGGAGTGGTATGCGGCAGAAACGTTCATTCAGGGCAGGATTGCGAAGAATCGGGTTTGCGGCGAAGGTTCGAACGCTTTCCGCATACCGGCGGCTGCGTCTCCGTCGCTATGGACCCTATCCTTTGGGAATTGCATGAAGGCGGGGGATGCCGGATTTTATTTGGTTGAGAAACCAGAAAAGCTTTGACACAGAAAAAAGCCGAGAAAATATGATTGTCGCTATTTCAACAAAAATCGAATGAACCTGCTTATTTCCCTTGTCCTGCCTGCTCACAGCGTATCGTTCTGCGGG
>MHEA01000090.1:4171-6391 GCA_001805085.1 Nitrospirae bacterium GWC2_57_9 | reverse complement strand
GCCTGAACAGTTCCTTTAAGGCCGCCAGGTTCGAACGCTTCTGGCCGGCTGCATTCGACAGGTCCCGGGGATTCACAAAGATCCGCACCTCCGGCTCCGAAAAGGTCATCCCTGACAAAGCGGTCTCCATAGCGTCGAGCATGAGTGAGGCTTCCACGAGCTGGCGGAAAGCCGGATGATAGGGCCCGGCAATGACGGTGCCTTCTTTCTCCAGTTCTTCCGTGGGCTGCAAGCCGATCCTGACCACTTCTATCCCCGCAGCTTCAAATGCAACCAGCGCCTGCCTGCAGACTGCAACTGCTTCCTCCAAAGTTAGCGGAAAGAAGCGGCCTGCCCTGAAAAGGCCTTCCAAGGGAGTATCCCTAACAACGAGAGCAGGGTACAGACGAACGAGGTCCGGTTTGAGCGCGATCGTCCTCTTTACCGTTTCCGCGAAGAGATCACCGGAATCTCCCGGCAGGCCCGGCATCAGCTGCAGTCCTACCTTGAACCCCCGCTCTTTTAACAGAGCCGCCGCATGGATCGTGTCCTTCGACGTATGCCCTCGTCCCGACAGGGACAGCACCCGGTCGTCCATTGCCTGTGCTCCGAGTTCAACTGTCTCTACGTGGCGTTCTTTGAGCAGGTCCAGGATGTTTCCGTTTATGCGGTCCGGCCGGGTGGACATCCGGATGCTTTTTATCCTTCCCGAAAGGACGTAAGGTTCGACAGCTTCGAGATAAGATCTCTGGAGAGAAAGCGGCAGCGCCGTAAAGGTGCCGCCGTAAAAAGCGACCTGGATTTTTGCGCCGCCGGTACGCGTTTTTAAATAGGTATCGATCGTTTCCGAAAGGGACGATGGTTTGGGAGGCGAGACCTGCCCGGTTATGTTCTTCTGATTGCAGAAAACGCACTGATGAGGGCAACCGGCGTGAGGTATGAAGAAGGGGATGATCATGGTTCAATGAGCGGGTCTGGATGCGGCGGCGCGGCGAGGCGATTCCGCTGTCTAGCGCCCGTCGGTCAGGCGTTCGAGAGCCTCTTTGGCCGCGCGCTGCTCCGCTTCCTTTTTGCTCCGGCCGGCGCCTCTGCCGCTCAGCCGGCCTTTTATCCAGACCTCCATTTCGAACTGTTTCTGGTGGTCCGGGCCGGTTTCGGAGAGGATGCGGTATTCCGGGAGCTGCTTCAGCCGTTCCTGGCAGAGTTCCTGCAGCCGCGTCTTGTAATCCAGGTTCCCGCCGGATGCGCAGGTCCTTTTCATTACGGCGTCGAAGAACCTGATGATGAACGCCTCTGCTTCCGGTTTACCGCCGTCCAGGTAAATGGAGGCGATGAGGGCCTCGAGGCAGTTCGCGAGCAAAGAGTCCTTGTCCCTGCCTCCGGTCTGCTCCTCACCGCGGCCGAGCAGGATATGAGGCCCGAGCGCGATCTCGCGGGCCACCAGCGCGAGGGTGGGCTCGCTCACGACGGCAGCCCGGAGCCTCGAGAGGTCGCCCTCGGTGGACTCGGGACAGCTCTTCATGAGATATTCGCTGACAATGAGGTTCAGAACGGAGTCACCCAGAAACTCCATCCGTTCGTTATGATAGGGAACCCTGTTCTCGTTGGCGTAAGACTTATGGGTCAGGGACCGTTCGAGAAGTTCCGGGTCTCTGAACCGGTAGGCAATACGCTGCTGAATATCAGGAAGAGCAGGCATGTCTATTTCCGGAAGCGTCTAAATACCAGGCAGGCGTTCGTTCCGCCGAATCCGAAGGAGTTCGACATCGCCACATCCACCTGGACCTTTCTCGCCGTGTTCGGAATGTAATCCAGATCGCACTCCGGGTCCGGTTTTTCCAGGTTGATCGTGGGGGGAAGCACGCCGCGGTCGAGCGCCAGGATCGAAACGACGGCTTCCACGCCGCCTGCCGCGCCCAGCAGGTGGCCGGTCATGGATTTCGTGGAACTGACCGGGATCTTGTAAGCCTGATCGCCGAATACGGTCTTGATGGCGATGCTCTCGAGCTCGTCGCCGTACTTGGTCGAGGTGCCGTGTGCATTGATATAGCCCATTTCGTCAACCGCTATGCCGGCATCGCTTATCGCCATTTTCATGCACCGGGCAGCTCCTTCGCCATTGGGAGCGGGGGACGTAATATGATAGGCGTCGCCTGAAGCGCCGTAGCCAATCACTTCTCCATAGATACGGGCGCCGCGTTTGAGGGCGGATTCCAGCTCTTCGAGCACGAGCACGCCCGA
>MHEA01000090.1:0-4147 GCA_001805085.1 Nitrospirae bacterium GWC2_57_9 | reverse complement strand
TCCGGCTCGTCGTTCCGCGTCGACAAGGCCTTCATGGCGTTGAAACCGCCCACGCCGAGCGGACAGATGCAGGATTCGGTCCCTCCCGCGATCATTGCGTCAGCATCGCCGCGCTCGATGGTCCTGGCCGCTTCGCCGATGGAATGCGTCCCGGTCGCGCACGCAGTCACCACGCAGATGTTGGGCCCCTTGGCGCCGTAACGCATCGAGAGGATGCCGGCCGCCTCATTGATGATCAGCATCGGGATGAAGAACGGGGTTATTTTGCGGAACCCGCGTTCGAGATAGAGCTTATGGTATTTCTCGATCGCCGGGAGCCCCCCCATGCCCGCGCTGACCATGACGCCGATCCGTTCGGCGTTCTCGGCAGTAATCTTCAGGCCCGACATGTCGACGGCCATCTGGCTCGCGGCGATGGCGAGATGGATGAAGCGGTCCATCTTTTTGATCTCTTTGAGCTCGATGTACTTTTCCGGTTCAAAACCGTGGATCTCGCCCGCGATCTGCGTCGGGATGTTCTTGTCATCGAAATACGTGATGGGTTTAATGCCGGATCTGCCGTTGATCAGGCCTTCCCAGCTGGATTCTGTGTCGAGACCGACGGGAGTGATCATCCCGAATCCGGTGACGGCGACTCTTCTCTTCAAGAGAGGTACCTCCTGCATATACTGTTGTCAGAGAACACGTTCTCTGACGGATGGTGAACGAAGACTTGTAAGCGTTCTGGAGCGACCAGCCACCGGGGGATCAGGCTGGTTCTGTCAAAGTCTAAAAAATCCGAAAAGCCAAAAAACCCGCTCCCTGACAACAGGAGTGGATCTTCTGGCTTTCGGGATGTTCCTGGAAATGAGAACGAATGCTGGTACCTGTGTCTATTTCGCTTTTGCCTTGATATAGTCGACGGCGTTCTGTACGGTCGCTATCTTCTCGGCGTCCTCATCGGGGATCTCGACCCCGAACTCCTCTTCCAGAGCCATCACGAGCTCGACGGTATCTAGTGAATCAGCGCCGAGATCGTTCACAAAGGAAGCCTCGGGCTTCACATCGGCTTCCGGTACGCCGAGCTGCTCCGAGATGATCTTTTTTACTTTTGCATCTACATCTGCCATTGGTATCCTCCTGTAACCGTTTTATGTTCTCTTGTATATCGAGCCGTGACCCTGACAGCAGTCCAGCCGTGCTTCGTGGAGCGTGTGCTACATGTACATGCCGCCGTTCACATGAATGACCTGGCCCGAGATGTACGACGCCCAGGGCGATGCGAGGAAGCGGACCGCGTTGGCCACATCCTCGGGTGTGCCCAGTTTGCCCATGGGTATCTGTTTTGCGAGTTCCTGCCTGACGTTCTCGGAAAGCGCCTGGGTCATTGCCGTTTCGATGAAGCCGGGGGCCACGGCGTTCGCCGTGATACCGCGATTGGCGTATTCCCGTGCTATGGTCTTCGTAAGCCCGATGAGGCCGGCCTTGGACGCCACATAATTCGCCTGGCCTGCATTGCCCATGGCGCCGACGATGGAAGCGATGTTTATGATCGTTCCGCCGCGTTGTTTGCTCATATATTTCAGGGCCGCTTTTGCACAGAGGAAGGAACCCTTGAGATTGATGCTCAGCACCAGGTCCCAATCTTCGTCCTTCATGCGCAGGATCAGGCCGTCCCGGGTTATGCCGGCGTTGTTCACCAGGATGTCGATCCTGCTGAACTTCTGGACGATCTGGTCCACCATGGCGGTCACTTCGCCGGAATCGGCGACATTCGCCTTGAGGGCCAGGGACTTTCTGCCCTTTGCTTCTATGTCCGCTGCGGTCTTCTGCGCGGCTTCCAAGTTCACATCACAGATCGCGACATCGGCCCCATCCTGCGCGAGCGCCAATGCGATCTCCCTGCCGATACCCTGAGCGGCCCCGGTTACCAGGGCTATTTTCCCATTTAAAGTCATGTAAATGTTCCCCTTAATGAGGCTGTAAAAGGTTTTTACTTTTTGCAGCTGCCGTCCTTCAGCGTGATGCCGTTCAGGGTGAACATGTTGTACCTGGCATATTCGCCCTTGCACGATACCTGGTCGCCCTTATGCAGCTTGCTGGCATCGTCAACGTAAACGTCGACGACGAAGTCCTTCGATTTCGGCGTGTCCACGAAAAGAACGACCTTGTTGCCGGTCTTGCCGCTCAGGACGTCATTGACCCTTCCCTCCGCGGTCACGGTCTTGCCCTTCAGTCCTTTTAAGTACGCCTTGATATCGGAGGATGTATGTTTTCCCTTGTCCATATGCTCTGCGACCGCTTTCGCGCTCTCGGCGGCTGCGGTGCCGGCCACGGCAAACACAAGGGCGGCTGCAATCAAAATGACGATCGACAATGCTTTGCTTTTGGTCCTGATGAACATGGTCAACCTCCTGGTCAGTATACGAATGGTTCCGTATGAAAATCAAGGGGCAATGCCGATGCTGTTCAAAACATCCTTCATTGTCTTCTCGTCTTCGACGTTCAGTATTTTCGCATCTTTCGCGATGCGCTTGACGAGGCCCGAGAGCACTTTGCCCGGTCCGATCTCGATGAAGGTGTCGTATCCCTCACCGGTCATGTTCCTTATGGAGTCTTCCCAATAGAGAGGTGAGCTGATCTGCCTGATGAGCGACGGTTTGAGATCACCGGCCTTTTGCAGGAACCGCGCGTCTGCGTTGTTGACGATGGGGATGTGAAGATCGTGGATCTTCACTTTCTCCAGTTCCTGCGCCAGCCGCTCGCCCGCCTTCTGCATCATCCCGCAATGCGACGGTACGCTGACGGCGAGGGGGATCACTTTTTTCGCGCCGGAGGACCGCGCGATTTCCATCGCGGTCTCCACGGCTTTTTTCTCCCCGGCGATGACGATCTGACCCGGTGAGTTGTAATTGGCAGGGCCAACTATACCATTTTTGGCGGCTTCAAGGCAAGTTTTTTCTACCTCCGTCCGCTCCATGCCGAGGATGGCGGCCATCAATCCGCTGCCCTCCGGCACCGCCTCCTGCATGTACCTGCCGCGCTTCTGCACCAGGGCGATGGCGTCGTTCAGTTCGAATCCGCCGGCAGCGGTTATGGCCGTATATTCCCCCAGGCTGTGACCCGCCGCAGCAGTTGCATTCAGGCCACGTCGTTCGAGCGGCCGCAGTATGGCAATGCTTGCGGCAAGGATGGCAGGCTGCGTGTTCTCGGTCAGGTTCAGTTTCTCCACAGGGCCCTGCAGACAGAGCCGCAGGAGGTCGTATCCGAGCACGCCGGAAGCATTGTCGAAGACCTCCTTCGACTCGGGATAGATCTCAGCGAATTCCTTGGCCATGCCCAGATACTGAGAACCCTGACCGGGGAAGATGAAAGCTATTTTCATGATGTTGATCCTTTAAAAATAATGGAACGCTTATTTGCGCAGATTAGCGCAGATCAAATCCGGCTTTTTCCGCGTTTATCTGCGTCCAAAAAGATTTTATGCGCTACCCTCGCATTTCTCTGATCTTCTTGATCATGATCGGCACGACCTCATGCACGTCACCGACAATGCCGTAGGTTGCGACGTTGAAGATCGGAGCGTCCGGGTCCTTGTTGATGGCCACGATCACATCGGACGACTGCATGCCTGCCACGTGCTGGATCGCGCCCGAGATCCCGCAGGCGATATAGAGTTTCGGGCAGACCGTCTTGCCGGTTTGCCCCACCTGGTGCGCGTAAGGTATCCAGCCTTCGTCAACGGCCCCTCGCGTGGCCGCTACGGCGCCGCCGAGCGCCTTGGCAAGTTCTTCGAGCATTGCGAAGTTCTTTGCGCTGCCCAGCCCCCGTCCACCCGCGACAATGATGTCCGCTTCGCAGATGTTGACCGTCTCGCCGATCGCTTCCACCGTTTTAAGCACCTTGGTCCGGACATCACCGGCCTGGGTGTACTTCACCTCGATGACCTCGCCCTTGCGGCTGTCGTCGCGGGGAGCGGGTTTCATGACCTTGTGTCTTACCGTCGCCATTTGGGGGCGGTGATTGGGGGTGACGATCGTGGCCATGATGTTGCCGCCAAAGGCGGGCCGTGTCTGATGCAGATTGCCGGTCGCCGGATCGATATCGAGCACCGTGCAGTCCGCGGTAAGCCCGGTATAGAGTTTTGCGGCAACCTTGGGGATGAAGG
>MHEA01000089.1:10185-13966 GCA_001805085.1 Nitrospirae bacterium GWC2_57_9 | reverse complement strand
GTCGCCCTCATCGACATAGAGGGTGACCTGCACCTTGTCCACGATATTGTTGAATTTGTGCTTCAGTTGCGTGGTCAGGATGTCCCCGAAGTGCCTGAGCTGGTATCCCTCGTTCAGGGCGGCCTTGCTTACGCGGAACCAGTTCTGGTCGCGCTGGCCCATGTGCCAGATGCCCTGTGCTTCGTTCACGAAATGGTGGATCTTGCGCTCGAGCACGGGCTCGAAGTCCTTCTGCATTTTGCGTCCGGCAACCTCGATATATACGCCGAGCGGCATCATGCCGCCGTTCTTGTAGCGGGCCTCAGCGTCCTTGCCGATAATGGTAACCTTCCCGTCCTCGACCTTGTCGAGGTCCACGGAGTGCAGCCATTCGAAAGCCGGCGTGCGCTGCCCGCCGAACTCGATATGCATGTCTTCCTTGCGGATGCGCTCGCCCTCGAAGGCCGGGCCGCAAGCAACCGGAATCGGAGGTTTGGACACGGTGATCTTCAGTCCTCGCACCTCGATGCACTTTTCGACGATCTTTTTCGGATCAAGCTCCTTGGCAACTTCTTCGTAGATGGTGACCCCGGTTACCTCAATGGTCGGGATGTCGGTGTTTGCGACTGCAGGAAAGCCCATGTCGATCGCGCCGGCGCCTGTGGTCCAGATACGGTCGTTCAGCGGACCAAGCACCATGACGAAAGCGAACACTTTGTCCTTGGAGTACTTGAGGATCTTCTGGAAGTCTCCGCCCTTCATGCCGCCGAACGTGATGCCTGCCCGTGCCGCCCAGTTTACCGCGTAAATGGCATGCTCCACTTCCGGTCCAAGGGGGACGAGGCGCGTGTCCCATCCGAGCTGCACGCCCTTGCGAAGGAGCTGCTTGGTCATGCTGTCGCCGTTGACGTTTCCGCACAGGAGGGTCAGAATATTTTTTTGCTGAAGGTCCCGGGCGATTTCGAATGCCATTTCATCGTTGTCCGCGGCGCCGACGATCACCACGTATCCAGGCATTGAGCCGTCCACAAGCTGCACGCCGAGATTCCGGAGAATCGTGTCCGATATGAACCCGTTGTAGGTCAGCCCGATGGAATCGTCCTTCACCGGCTCCTGGCCGTAGATGTACCGGATGGCCATGATCATTTCCTGCGCAAAGAGCGCGGCCATGCCGGCATCAAGCGCTTCGCCCAGATAGGGTTTGTACAGTTTGTCCTCGGGCGCTTCCGTCAGAAGCGGCTTCACGTTCTTCTCGAGCGCCGTCTTCATGTCGCCCACGGTCCTGACCTCGAAGCCCGTCATGGCGAACATCTGCGGCAGGAAATACGCCGTATCAGGGAACTCGAACTTGAAGTCCGCACCCTTCTCTGAGATGGCCTTCTCCACGAGGGCCTCGGCCTGCTTCACATAATAGTGGGCGCCCAGTATGGCACCGGTGGCTATGACTTTTGACATCGTTTGCTCCTTTTAAAGAAATCCTAATTTCTAATTTCGAAATCCTAAGAATATCGAAATCCGTTTCTCGGACTTCTATTTGTTTCGAATTTCGGATTTCGAAATTCGAATTTGCTCTTACTAAGCTCTTGCCTTCAGGAAGGTCGGGAGCTGGTTCGCTTCACGCGGTCCCACGGTGATCTTCCAGCCGGGCAGTTTCTCTTCAAGGGCTCCGGAGAGCACTGCCACGTAGCCGGGGATGATGAGTTCTTTGTGGGTAATGTTCTTCTCGACGCCGCTGTCGGCCACGAACTGCGCTATCTTGCTGGCCGTGAATTTGCCGGCGGCCCAGGCCGTGAGCACGGACAGCCCTTCGTTGTCCATGACGGCAAGCCAGGAGGGAACCTTGCTGTTCTCCACTTCGCCGCGAACGATGAAGTAGGAGAGGGAGAAGTTCGTCGTGATCATGAGCGGCGAGTTCTCCTTGGCGTCGCCGACCTTGTAGATGTTCTGCGCCACCTGCATCGGCACCTGCGGGTCGGTATAGATGTTCTGCCGGAGCGACAGGAGCGCCAGCATCTTCCATTTTTCCACATTGTTCACAACCACGATGGAGCCGTACTTCATCGTCGCAATGGCGGCGATCATGGTCTCGGCAACGCTGTTGTCCCTGGTAGCGAAGGTGATGACAGGGTAGCCAAGAGGCTTGAAGTTCTTTTTAATGGCAGCGCGGCGTATGATCGTGAAATGCTCGATCATGTCCTTGGCCTTGCGCGCTCCTGAGTCGAGGACGAGATCATCCACGCCCATCGCCTTCACCTTTTCGGAAAGGGCGGTCAGCGCATCCAGTCCTTCGGCGGCAACAGCGAGAGAAGCCTTCTTTTCCTTCGCGATCTTTGCCATGGCTTCGGCATTCTCTGCCGTGGCAGCGTAGATCAGCGGCTTCTTGTCGGCGCAGTGAGCAATGCCGGCTTCGATCGTTGCCGGGATCTTGCTGACCAGGATGATCGGCACCCCGGGTGCGCCGTCCACCACCTGCTTCACCACAGAGGCAAACTTGGCTGCGTCACCGCCTTCATCGGTCACGGCAATGGCGTCCACGCGCAGCTTCTGGCCCACGCGGTCGATCTCGGAGGTCTTGACCGCCTCGATCTTCTTGGCCGCGGCATCGCCAGCTTCAGAGGCCTTGATCGCCACAGCGAAGGCGTTGGGATTGAAGAATTTCTTTTCGTGACGGAAAAGGCAGATCTCGTCGCCGACCTTCACGGCCTTGTCGCCGGTTCCGATGGTTATGCCGCGGATCGGCGGGGCAGCGGACTCGCCAAGGATCTTCTTGGCATCCTCGGATGCGTCGGGACAGGCATCGAGACTCGCCTGCTTCGCGGCAAGCTTCATGGCAAAGGCAAGGCAGGTCGGATGCCCGCATTTCTTGCAGTTCGTTTTTGGGAGATGCTTGAATATTTCAACACCTGAGAGCGCCATTATAAACTCCTTTCGGGATCAAATCCTGATTTCTAATTTCTAAATCCTAAACAATATCGAAATTATAAATTCTGTTTCCGTTTCACTCTGTTCAGGATTTCGGATTTCGTGCTTGCCTTTATGCCAGTTCCGCGATCAGTTCCTTTGCCTTTGCCGCTGCACCGGGATGGCGCATGATCAGCATGTCTGCTCCTGCCGTGATCATGGCCGATGCGGACACCGCTTCCCAGGCGAGGGCGCGATCCTCGAGGCCGCCCCACTCGGGCAGCTCCGCTTCGGACGCCATCGTCTCCTTGACCTTCCAGACGTTCAGGCCGATGTCGCAGACGATCGGGGTCTGCATCATGGGGTCGTTCTGGAGAAGCGCTGCCAGCCGGATGCGCTCCATCACGCTGTAGGTATACTCAAGGCCATAGCCCAGGGCCGAGGACATGGGATCCATGATGATGCGTTCTTTATCGAAGCCCATCTGGGACAGAAGGATGTTCAGCTGCTTGGCAAGGTTCACGTCCAACTGGCTCATGGCGATCAGCTTGTGGTCGTTCGCCATGGCTGCCGCGGCCACGGTCTTGTAGTTCTCTTCCACGGCCTTGCCGATGGCGCAGTTCTTGCCGCGCGTTGCGTTCGCCACGGCCTGGAGCACCTGCGAGTCCTTCTCTGCCTGGCCGCTTCCCAGGATCACGAGCGGGATATCAATGGCCGCCGCAACATCGGCTGCAACCTTCGCAGCTTCTTCCGGCGTCTTGTTCTTCTGGTCGGGATGAGTTCCCATCAGCCTGAGCGCGACCATGTCTGCTCCGGCCTTCTGGCAGAATTTGGCCCAGGAAACGGGATTGGCAGCATCGCCGCCGATGGCCTTCTTCAGGGTCTCCGGCCAGTCATCGGG
>MHEA01000089.1:7008-10165 GCA_001805085.1 Nitrospirae bacterium GWC2_57_9 | reverse complement strand
GAAGGGGAGCGCCGATGCGCCGCCGATGGTAACGGCCTTTGCGCCTGCTCCGAGTTGTACGTTGTAGATCTTGCCGATATAAGTTTCTTTAGGTATAACGAGCGCCATGGAAGCCTCCTCGAAAAAGTTTCAATATACTATCAGAATCGTTCAGGCAGAGCAATGATAAAATGTGTGAAAAGGTAACAAAAATAGAAACTTAGAGCTTTACATTGTCTCATTTTTCAAATTTTGTACCGTTTCTTACATATCCAAATACGAGTGTGCATACATCTTCTTGCCCATGATCACTTCCACGGTCTTGACCGTGTCCATCATGTCCTTGTCGAGCGGATCGATGATGGCCGCGGACAAGCCCTCGTAGATCAGCATGGTAAGATAGTTCCTGTTGATGATCGGCCGGACATGCTTCGGCGCGCCGTTCGAGATGTTCGAGAGGCCGACCACGGTCTGCATGGGCGGGTCGTTCAACTGCTGGAACATCTTGATGGCCCGGATGGCCTGCCGTCCCTGGTCCTGCATGGTGCAGAGTTGGAGGATGAGCGGGTCGAGGAAAAGGTTCTCCATGGGGACGCCGTTCTCCATTGCGCGAGCCATGATCTCGGCCGCGATGCCGCAACGGTCCTCGGCGTCGGCCGGAATGCTGCCCTTGCCCAGAGTGAGCGCAATGATCTTGGCGTTGTATTTGCCGGCAAGTTCCATCATCGGGAATCGCTCGGGCTCGTTGGAGGTGGAGTTGATGATCGGCACGCCCCATGCGTTGTTATGCGCCTTGAGCCCCGCCTCCATGGCCTTGATGTTCGTCGTGTCGAGGCAGAGCGGTTTTTCCACGACTTCCTGCAGGACCCTCACCGCCCAATCCATGAGCTCAGGTCCGTTCTCTTCGGCAGGACCGATGGAAATGTCAATAAAGTGCGCGCCTGCCTTGGCCTGGGCTACTGCCAGTTCCTGCAGCGGTTTAGGGTCCTTCTTGCCAAGCGCTTCACGGACCTTTTTTGCGATAACACTGATCTTTTCTCCGATTACTATCATGGTTCAGTACATCTCCTTTCGAATCTGAATCAAAACTATTTTTAACCACAGAGGAACACGGATACATATCTCACTCCGGAATCCGCACTCCGCACTCCGCATTCGTAAGCAGCTTGAGCAACTCCTCGGCCTTCTTGCCGTCGATGCTGCCCTTGTCCCGGGCAACTTCGACCGTCTCCCGGGCCAGTTCCTTATAAAGACCGGCAAGGTGCGGAGCCTTGCGCCGCATCGCTGCAAGATGGCCGCGGACGGTCTCGCTGTCTCCCCGCATGATCGGACCGGTCAGGGCATCGGGAATTCCCAGCGCCTCTATATTAAGAAGCGTCCCCTTGATCAGGGGAAGGACCGCCTTGAGTGCTTCCTGTTTGTCCGCTCCCAGCGCCTGGTAGAACTTGAGCCCGTACCGGACCAGCGCTACGAAGTAATTGGAAACGGCTACGGCGCCCGCATGATACAGCGCGGCTGAATCTTGGTCAGAACTCCATTCGGGCATCACCAGTTCGGTGCCGCCCAACGCTGTTACCAGGGACCTCGCCGTCTCCCGTGCCGTGGGGTCTGCCTCGACCCGGAAATAGGAGCCCGGAAGGGTTTTCACGCCCTGCTCCCTGCTTGCCAGGGACTGGAGCGGATGAAGGACCGCGCGAAGAGCGCCGGCCTTGACTGCCGCCGAAAGAAGCCCCAGCGAATGGGCCCCTGACATATGTATGACAACCGACGCCGGCCCCAGCGCTCCTGATGCCGCTAGTGTTTCGCAGACCTGCTGGATCACCCGGTCGGGCGTTGTGATGAAGACGAGTTCTGCACCGGAAGCTGCTTGTGCTGCATCGGTAGTTGGCTGCCCCTGTCCGATAAAGGACGCTGCCTGTGCTGCTGACGCGGCGGACCGGGCAGCGACCCCCGTGACGCGGTATCCGCCCTGCTTCAGCAGGTAGCCTACTGAGCAGCCCACGCGGCCTGCGCCGATGATGGCGACGGTTCTAGCGGTCATGGCCTAGGGGATCAGTTTTTCCAGTATGGCAAAGTAGTCGGAGAGCGCCTTTGAATCAGCGGGAAGCTGGATCAAGGGTTTGCCGTTCAGGTCATATTCAAAGATCATTTCGTCCGCGGGCACGAATCCCGCGAATTCCACACCCTGCTGCGCTATCGCCTGCTGAAGCGACTTGTCATCGCTGGTCCCGTCCTGGACCCGGTTCACGATCAGCACCGCGCGCTTGACGTTCAGGTTCAGTTCCTTCACGAGGTCGCCGATGCGGCCGGCCGTCATAACCCCCCGGACCGACGAATCGCTGATGATGAGGAGGAGGTCTGTATCCTGGGTCGTACGGCGGGACAGATGCTCCAGGCCGGCCTCGTTATCCATCACGGTATAGGGATAGGTGTCGGCCAGCTTGTCCATGTATTTGCGGATGATGTTGTTCGCAGCACAGTAGCAGCCGGCGCCTTCGGGCCTTCCCATCACAAGCAGGTCGAAGCCTTTTGCCTCGATGATCGCCTGCTGTATCTGGTAGTCGAAGAGCTGCTCCATGCTCATGCCGCCCGGACGGGGCGCCGTGGACTTGACCGCTTCGAGGGAGGTCTCCCGGAGCTTTCCCACGGTGGCGTGGACCTTCACGCCGAGCACGTCGTTCAGGTTCGCGTTCGCGTCGGCATCTACTGCCAGGACCGCGCCGCGCTTATTCTCTGTCAAATAGCGGATAGTGAGGCCGCAGAGACTGGTCTTGCCCGTGCCGCCCTTGCCTGCAACTGCTATCGAAAAACCCATTTTTTACTACAAGCTCCAAATCCCAAATTTCAAGCTCCAAATAATATCCAAACTTCAAATCCCAATTTTCCAAACTGTTTGTAATTTGTTTCTTGAAATTTATTTGAGATTTGTTGTTTGTTATTTGGAATTTTTATTTACGTTGTATTTCTTCCGGACCTCTTCGATCTTGCCGCAGGCCATTTTGCCTTCCGGGCAGGCGGCATAAAGACAGCCGGGTCCGGATTTGGCGAAGATCGTGGGAGCGGCCTTCTTCACGTGTTCCAGCATTTTTTCGGCCATGATCCGGATCTCCCACTGGGCCCGGTTGCAGCACCGTACCCTGAAGAAATGCAGGAGCTCGCGGGCATTCATGGTAACGAC
>MHEA01000089.1:0-6997 GCA_001805085.1 Nitrospirae bacterium GWC2_57_9 | reverse complement strand
CTGCCGCGTTCGGAAGCAGATACCGCGCATCCTGCTGTCCGGCCTCGCCCTTAAACCCAAGCTCCTCGAGCCGCTTCAGGACCTTGGTGTAGTTTGCCTGGGCCTCGTCCATGCAGCGTTCGAACTCCCTGACGAGAGCCGGGTCCTGTTTGATGCTCGGCGGAATGACGTAATCGAATTGTTCTTCTTTTACATACCGCTGGCTTTGCTGAGAATAGGACGCCACGCGGTGACGGACCAGTTGGTGAGAGCAGGCCCGGGAGATACCTTCAATGCCGAAGGAGAACGAAACATGCTCAATGGGAGACAAATGTCCGATGGCCGCCAGTTTCTCCACAAAGGCTGCCTGGTCCTTGGCCTCTATCTTCTGCTTCAGTTCATCCACGCCCGAGGGGCTATAGCACAGTTTCGCCGCCATGGCGACGACCTCTTCGGGCTCGGGAGTATACCTCAGGAGAACCACATTTAATGCTGCTTCAGGCATGCTGTCCCCTCCTCTTAGAGCGCCCCCCGACACCCCGATATCGCGAAAAGGGGATGAAAAGATGACGAAGGAAAAACATTATATCGGGCACCTATCTTATGAGTCAAGAAAAATGAAATAGTTTCGAACAAATTTTTTTTATTAACTTATAAATTTCATTGATAAAAAAGTCGTATGATACGAAAGGTAGCTAAGGCATTGTTACCAAACTGCACGCTTTTTTAAGGGAATTACTTAAAACTATGCTCTTCGGAAGGGAACGTCCCGTCTTCAACGTCCTGTTTGTATTCTTTAACGGCCTTTAACGCATGCTCTCTCAAATTAACGTACTTCTTGACGAATTTCGGCGTGAACCGCTCAAAAAGGCCAAGGAGGTCGTGAATGACAAGTACCTGACCGTCGCAGTCGGGCCCCGCGCCGATGCCGATGGTCGGGATGCGCAGTTCCCTATGGATCTCGGAGCCGAGCGAGGCGGGAACGCCCTCGACCACCACGGAAAAGGCCCCGGCATCCTGCACTGCCCGTGCATCGGCAAGGATCTTCTCGCGCGCAGCCTCGTTCCTGCCCTGCACCTTGAATCCGCCCAGCATATGCACATACTGGGGAGTAAGCCCGATATGGGCCACAACGGGTATGCCTGCATCGACAATGGCGCGAATGGTGTCCGCCATCTGGCTACCGCCCTCGAGCTTGACCGCCTCGGCATTCGCTTCCTTCAGGAACCGGCCGGAGTTCAGGACCGCCTCTGCTTTATGGGTCTGGTAGGATAGGAACGGAAGGTCCGCCACCACCATGGCCGATTGAGCAGCCCTCGAGACCATCTTCGTGTGGTAGATCATCTCGTCCATGGTCACCGGCAGCGTACTCGAGACGCCCTGCACCACCATGCCGAGCGAATCGCCGACCAGGATAATGTCGATCCCCGCCTGGTCCACGATCTGCGCCGTGGGAAAATCATAGGCGGTCAGCATCGTTATCTTCCTGCCTTCCGCCTTCTTCTTGTAGATATCGAGAATGGTCGTTTTCGGCATAGGTCCTCCTGAGGTTACTTTCTCCTCTGTCTCTCGACCGCAGACCGGATCGCATCAGCGGAATAGCCGCGGAGGATGATCCCCTCAACATCTATGACCGGCACTCCCCGGGACCCGCCGCTTTTGGCCAGCATTTCTGCGCGCTTCCCCTCGTCCTTCTCTATATCATATCGGACGAGGCTGACGCCCATGTCCTGGAGCAGTTCCCGCGCTTTGGTACAGTAGGGGCACCAGGACGTCTCGTACAATATGACATCGACAGCGCCGTAAGCCCTGGTCGGTTCTTTGCGCAGGATATCGCTTTCAGCGGCAAAAACCGGGAGAGACAGAGTAAGCAGCACGAGAAGCACCGACAGAATCAATCCATTTCGTCTATTCCGCATTCCGCACTCCGAATTCCGCACTCATTACACCTGCGGCCTTGGATAGAGTCCCGCGGCCTTGACAATGCCTTCGATGGCGCTTTCCCACTCGATGGCCTGGATATGCACGCCTTTGACACCGGGCGTTTCGAGCGCCTGCTGGATCAGCTCGATGGCTATCTTGATGCCTTCCTGTTCCTGCAGTTCCTTCATCTTCTTCTTGTCCTCGCCGGCTGCCGCCTTGGCCTTGTTCATCCTGTCGATCATTTCCTTGGGCACGGAAACGCCGGCGACCGAGGAGTCCATGTACTTGAGCATCATGGCGCTCTTCGGTACGATGATACCGGCAAGAATGGCGGTCCTCTCATGAAGCCCCATGTTCCGGATCTTCTCCATTTGCTTGCGGAACAACTCCATGTCGTAGATGCCCTGGGTCTGGATGAAATCTGCTCCGGCGTTCACTTTCTTGAGCAGGTTGATCGGCCGGAAATCGATGGGGTCGCCCATGGGAGTCCAGGAAGCACCAACGAAGAACTGGGGGGCGACCTCGAGCGGATCGCCGCCTTCCTGCTTGCCTTCGTCGCGCATCTTCTTGAGGATGCCCACCAGTTGGCACGTGTCCACGTCATACACGTTCTTGGCTCCGGGATGGCCCTTGAGCTTGCCGGCCGCGCTGAACTTCTGATGGTCGCCGGCAAGACAGAGGCAGTTCTTGAGGCCGAGGGCCGCTGCGCCCAGCAGGTCCGCCTGGATGGCGATCCTGTTCCTGTCGCGGCAGGTCATCTGCATGACCGGCTCGAGCCCGTTCTGATATGCGATCGCCGCGGCAGCGATCGAGGAGATGCGCACCACCGCGGTCTGACAGTCGGTGATGTTCGCCGCGTCGCAGAAGCCTTTCAGCAGCTGCGCCTTCTTCACGACCTCATGCCCGTCGGCGCTCATGGGAGGCCCGAGCTCGGCCGTGACCGCCGGCTGTCCGCTGGCGAGAACTTTTTCGAGTGTGCTTCCACTTTTCATCTATCAACCTCCAAAGGGATAAAACCTGTTTTTGCCACAGAGGTCACCGAGGTCTCAGAGGAAGGCAAAGGACAAACCCTGAATTAACTTCATTCTTTTTCTCTGTGTTCTCTGAGTTCTCTGTGGCTGAATGATTTTTACTGTTACTTCCCGGTCTTCGCCGCTTCCTTTTCCTCGAACTCACGGATATGCTCCATGGAGATGCGCCGCGGTCCGCCGTCGCGCGACGTGGACCAGTTCCGGGGCGGCTGGATCTCGGCCAGCTTCTCGAGCTTTCCGAGCTTGGTCATCCGCTCCACGATCTGGAACCAGACGCAGTCGACTTCCGGACCCACCTCGCACTTGCCTTTGTTCGTGCCCCCGCAGGGCCCGTTCATCAGTGTCTTGGAGCAGCGCGCGATGGGACAGAGCCCGCCGGTCAGGTGCAGGATGCAGTTCCCGCAGCCCGCGCAGAGCTCCTTGAACACGCCCGGCGCTTCCACGGCGCCGTAGAAGGAGGTGTTGATCCCGGGATAGACCGGCACCGTCCCGGTCCGGTCCGACAGGAAGTTCACGCCCACGCCGCAAGCCGTGGACAGGACGAGGTCGTACGACCTCACCTTGTCGAGAGCCGGCTCGAAATACTCCGGCTCGCAGTGGCGCATGACGCCCATGTGGTCCACTGTCATCTGCGCGCCTTCCTGCGATGCCTTCATCCGGATAAGCGACGCGATCGTCTCGGCCTCCTTCTCGCCGCCGGCGTGACAGATGGCCACGCAGGTGTTGCAGCCGAACACGAGAACCTTCTTATAGTCCTTCACCATGTTCCAGATCTCATCAATCGGTTTTTGCGATCCTACGATCATGCTCAATACTCCTTTGCATCAGGCTTATATTTCTATCTTGAAAAGTACCGTTTAAAGAACGAAGCTCTTCCCGGGAATCACGCGTTTCCGCCGGCTGGGGCCGCCACGAAGCTGTCGTCCTCCCAATTGTCCTGGTCGACCTCGTATTCATCGATTACGAAGTCGCCGTCGCCTTCCAGGGCTGCAAGATTTCGATATTTTTCCTCGATCTTCTTTTCAGCCAGATGTCGGGATGAATATACGCCCAATAGCTTGGCGTCCTCGCCTCCGTCAGGAAGATCATGCGTATGCCACAGAAGAAAGACCGACCTCATCCCCGCTCCTTGCTCGACTCCGGAACACTTCGTCGCCGGGCCCCTCGCAACAGGCGCTGCTTCTACTTAGCCCGTAACCCCAGCTTCTTCACCCGGCCGGAAAACTCCGCGGTCAACGCCGCATAGGACTGTCCATCGCCAGTCGAGGATGCCGAAAGGATTTCAATGCGCTGCTTGTCGATCCCGAGCGCTCCGAGCAGCTCCTGTGCGCGCATCACCCGTGCGTTCACGCGAGGCTCGATATCGCGATACTTGCAGGTCCCGCTCCCGCAGCGGACAACAGCCACCGCGTCCGCACCGACCTCGAATGCCTTCAATACATCAAGCGAATCGATCCTGCTGGTGCAATGCACCGGGAAGGCCTTTACATTGTTCGGCACGCCGAGGACCTTCGCATGGTGGCTGCACATGAACGCCACGATGACCGGCTCCTGCCTCCCGGCGTCGACCTTGCCGACAAGGGCAGGGATCGTGTTCCTGATCTCGCGCACATCATAGCTCACCATACTGATCGCCTGGGCAGGACATTCCGGGGCGCACAGTCCGCAGGCCTGGCAGTATTCCGGCCGGATCGTGGAATAGGCTTCGACAACAGGCGCGCCATAGGGGCAGACGCGCAGGCACGTGAGACAGGCCATGCACTTCTTCTGGTCCACGACGGCCCCGCCGCCGCAGCCCCGGCACCTGCCTGCTTCTTGGAGTGCTTCCTTCTCGGTAAAGCCCATCTCGAAGTGGTCCATGGTCTTGACCCGGACCTCGGGAGCGAGATGTTTGATCTTCTGGCGCGGCACTTTGGCGATCTTTTCCGCGACCTCCGAAGGCATCTGGGCGATCTTTTCCTTTTCCTGCATGGGCAGCCTGCCCTCAATGGCTTCACCCTGGAGAAAGAGATGCATGGCCAGGGCTGCCCTGCGGCCGTTGGCGACCGCGGCAATGGCGGAGCCCGGTCCGGTCACGACCTCGCCCGCGACGAACACATTCTTCGCGCTGCTCATCTGGGTTGCCTGGTTCCATTCCACCCGGCCGCGTTCATCGATCTTGACGGAACTCTCTTTCAGGAACGCCATGTTCGACATCTGGCCGATGGTGATGATGATCGTGTCCGCTTCGAGCAGGGTCGTTACGTTATTGTCAAAGGTCGGCGCGAACCGCTTGTTGGCATCAAACACGGACAGGACCTTGGTCACCTCGAGGCCCAGCACCTTGCCGTTCTCGCGCTTCACGGCCTTGGGCCCCCAGCGGTAATTGATCTTGATGGCCTCTTCCACTGCTTCGTCCACTTCCCATTTCCAGGCCGGGATTTCCTGCCCATTCTCAAGACAGACCATCTCCACCTTCTCGACGCCGAGCCTGCGGGCAGAACGTGCGACGTCCATCGCGACGTTCCCGCCCCCGATGACCAGAACTTTTTTGCCCAGGGCCGGCTTGCGGCCGAAGGCAACATCCTCGAGATAGGGGATCGCAAGCAGGACGCCCGGGCCTTCCACGCCGGGGATGTTCAGGGAACGGCTCTGGGAAAGGCCGATGGCGACCAGGACAGCGTCGTGCTTCTTCGCAAGATCGTCGAGTTTGGCGTCCTTGCCGACCTCGAAGCCGGTCTTCACTTCAACGCCTTTGGAAATGACGTCGTCGACATCTTCTTTGAGGACTTCTCTTGGCAGGCGATAGGGGGGAATGGCCGCAGCAAGCATGCCGCCGAGGACCGGATGCTTCTCGTAGATCGTTACGCTGTAACCCATATCGGCAAGGTCGCGGGCCGCAGTCAGTCCGGAAGGACCGGAGCCGATGATGCCGATGCTCTTGCCTTTTGTTTTTTGGGTGAGTTTCCGCTTCGCCCGGCGGTAATCCTTGGACTGTTCGATCGCAAATCTTTTCAGGTGACGCACTGCGAGAGGTTCATCGATGCCGCAGCGCCTGCAGGACTGCTCGCAGGGATGGTGGCAGATCATGGAGCATACCGATGCGATGGGGTTGACCGAGGTTATGACCTCAAAGGCCTCGGTGTACTTGCCCTGTGCGATCAGGCCCACATAGGCTTGCACATCGGTATGCGCGGGACAAGCCGCGCGGCACGGCGAATAGGGTCTTGTCTCCTTGATTTCGGCCCCGTAGGGGCGGTAGGATTCGAGGGTACAGGCATCGTTCGGGGCCATAAATCACTCCTGCTCTGGGTTTAATTCTTGGAACGTAAAATGATAAAACTTTAGAAGAAAAATAGAAAGAAGAAATTAAGCAGACTAAATTTTTAGAGATGGTACCAAGGCATTAGTCCTTTTTCGTCAGCAATTCCAGCATTTCCATGCGCGTCGACTCCTTGGTCCGGAAACTGCCGCGCACCGCAGAAGTGACCACCCTCGCGCCCGGCTTCTTGGCGCCCCGCATGCTCATGCAGAGGTGTTCGGCATCGATCACGACCATGGCACCCTTGGGCTTGAGATGGGCCACAATGAGATCGATGAACTGGGCCGTCAACCGCTCCTGCACCTGCGGTCGCTTGGCGAAGACCTCGAGCGCCTTCGCGAGACTGCTGATCCCGACGATTTTGCCCGCGCCGGGAATATAGGCGATATGCGCCTTGCCGAAGAACGGCAGCAGGTGATGTTCGCAAACCGAGTAGAACGGGATGTCCCGGATCATCACCATCTCGTCATGGCTCTCGCCCGCCATTGGGATCAGCAACTTCTCGGTGTCCATCGAGATGCCGGAGAAGATCTCCTGGTACATCTCGGCAACGCGCTCGGGCGTGCTCTTGAGTCCCGGCCGGTCGGGGTCCTCGCCGATGGCTTCGATGATAAGGCGGACGCCTTTTTCTATTTTTTTTAAGTCCATAGTGGTAAGGCAAATCCTAAACTCTAATGTCGAAATTCGAAATTTGAATTTCAGTCATTAGCAAATTATTTAGGATTTCGATATTCGATATTAGGATTTGATCTCTATTATTCTC
>MHEA01000088.1:7226-7595 GCA_001805085.1 Nitrospirae bacterium GWC2_57_9 | reverse complement strand
CGGGGACCCACGGCGTATCTCCTTGTATGACACAATCAGTCGGCAACTCTTTGAGGGCCTGCCAGAATTCAAAGAGCCGATCCGTCAAGGCTGCTTCCTCGGTAGTGTTTACCCCGTTGCAATGCAGCAATGCATTTCTGAGCCATGCCTCACGCACCAGGATGGTTGATATTTCATTTTGTGAGTTTGCCGAGGCGTTAAACTGGCGCATGTCTACCTGCAGCAGCAGCTGATCCAGGGTTGATGCGAGCAACGCTGCTGATTCGTTCTGGCCGCACTGTGCTGGTCCCTCGAAGTAGACCCGAAGACCGGTCTTTGGCCGATTCAATGCAATGGCACGCAGTTTCTGTTGCATCTCATCGGTGAGCG
>MHEA01000088.1:0-7135 GCA_001805085.1 Nitrospirae bacterium GWC2_57_9 | reverse complement strand
GATCTGCTCATCCAAACGAAAGAATTTTGCAAGCAATGGCGGGTTCTGGTGGTGCGGATCAAGAAAGACTTCGATTAAGCGATGACGCACCAATGGTGCATCGGGCGCGAACCGCTCCCGCTGCTGGAGCTTCTCTCCAGCCGAAGCGCAGAGAAGGTTAAGTGCAAGGTCGATGCTTGGACGTCGTCGAGTCACATCGTCCTGCAAATAGGCGTACAAACGCTCATAACGCAGGTCGATCTCCGGCGCGAGTCCGATGAGGATGACGTCCAGATCCAGGTCTGTTAACCCGTACACACGCTTCAGCCATAGCAGTCGTCGCAGGCTGAGCGAGTTGGCGGCTTCGGCGATCTCGTGAGCCTGTATGCTCAGAGAAAGAAACGGCTCTCCGGGCACACGACCCAGTGCCGCAACGACATCGGCCGGGGTTATCGCAAGCCCGCGATACAGGTCTCCTGCCGCGCGCGCGGCAAATATCTGGTCCGCCGCTTGAACAGCCGCGGCCAGCCGCTCATCGAGACGTTGTAACAGTGGTAGCAGGCCTGCATATCCCTGCTCATGCACGGTAAGTTCCGGATTTGTCGTATTTATCGAAGGATCAGACATTTATTTGAGAAGTTTTTCGATTTCTTCTTTTTTCTTCCGGTTGATCCTGTATAACGATCTGGAATCGCCCGTCCTTTTTTCCTGAACGAATTCCTGTGCGACTAGCTCCTGAATTATTTCTTTGACCAGCAGCTCTTCATTCTTGATCCTGCATTCCAGCAACCACCAGAGAACAATGCCCTCGATCGTATCCTGTCGGTCCGGCTTTTCAACGAGATGAGCAAGGATCTGGCGGGCGATTTCTTTTTTATCTCGTGAACGATTGTCAGTAGCCATTGCGTGCTATCTGTTGCAACGCTTATGCCGAGTTAGAGCTGATCAGATAAAAAAGAGTGGAAAAGATAATCGTTAATATTCGAGGGATTGGGTGTTAAGCTGGTCTTTCTTTTCGAGGGAAAATGCCCGTATTGCGGGAGTCCTTGTTAAAAGAAGGATATTTTTAGCATTGCCCGTGTGAAAGTAATGCGGAATGAATCGGAGAATCAAACGGTTAGCAGCAGGACTTTATTGTCCTGCCGTTGCAGGAGGATATCCTGGGTCAATTAGAACCTTTGAAGAGGGATTTGTCGATCTCGTGTTTTCTAATAAGTTCCCAGAAAGCGCGGCGGTTCTTACCTGCCGTCTCCGCGGCCCGCGTTATATTGCCGCCATGTGTGCTGAGGAGATTTTTAATATAGTTCTTTTCGAACTCGACCACGACGCGCGCCTTGGCCTCCTGGAACGATTCGGAAGGTGAGCTGGGTTCGTCATGAGGCAATATGATATCGCTTCTGTTCAAAGAAGGACCCGTTGCAAACACGATGGCTCGCTCCACCACGTTCTGCAGCTCCCGCACATTGCCCGGCCAGTCGTAGCGCACAAGCATTTGCATTGCCTCCGGCGTTATTTCTTCGACGGCTTTATGCATTTCCTCGTTATAGTGCTTTAGGAAATGCGTGGCAAGGGCAGGAATATCAGACCGCCGTTGATGAAGCGACGGGAGCTTCAGAGCAATGATGTTCAGGCGGTAATAGAGGTCCCTCCGGAAACAGCCCTCGTTAACGGCCTGCTCGAGATTGCTGTTCGTGGCCGCAATAATGCGGACGTCTGCGCGCCTGGTCTTTGCAGATCCGAGCTGGCGATATTCCTTGTCTTGCAGGAACCGCAGGAGCTTAACCTGCGCCGCCAGGGTCAGAGGATTGATCTCATCCAGGAAGAGGGTTCCGCCGTCCGATTCCTCGATAAGGCCGGTCTGCGAGGTAGCTGCACTCGTGAACGCCCCCCGGGCATGGCCGAAAAGCTCATTTTCCATGAGATCGGGCGGGATAGCGCCGCAATTGACCGGAGTAAATGCTTTGTCCGCTCTCGGTCCGAGGTAATGTATTGACCTCGCAAACATCTCCTTACCTGTCCCTGTGTCACCGGAGATAAGCACGCTCGAATCGCAGTTCGCGATAAGAGGAATTTTATTGAGTTCAGCGGTAAAGACAACACTTCTGCCGATCATTTGTCGAAGGCCGACACATTCCTTCAATCGTTCAAAAAGGGTGCTTTTCTTCCGAAAATGCTCTGTCAACTTCCAAAGACGCGGCAGGAGGTCGGTAGATCTTAGAGGAGGAGAGATAAAGTCGGCTATGCCGAGCTTGAATAGTCCGAGAATTTCACTCGCCGGCGCATCTTCTATAACTGCGATCATCGGCGCCCCGTTTGGAGCGGCCTTGAATCTCTTAATCAATGACCGTTCGCTTTCGCCGATTGCCGTAGGAAGGATGAGAAAGAGGACATCGGGTCGCTCTGTCCGCTGCAACTGATCATAAAGGGAGGCTGTTTCGCCAGTTGCAGATAAGCTCTGAATTTGGATCGGGGGCGACTCTTTTTGAAAAAGTGTGCGCAGTTCCTCTTCCAGCTGTGATCGAGAGGCGGGGTTCAGATCGATAAGAGAAATCTGGAGGCGTTCCATGGTTGAACCTCTATAACGACAGGTGCGTCTAGAAGAAGATCGGTAGCCAGCCGGCCACTCTCTGTCTTTGAATGGCAGCTGTCCAAATCCTCTGCATTTTATTCTTATTAAGATCTTTTGTAAATCGCCGTAGAAGGGTATTTTTAGGGTATTATTTTAAGCATAAAGGTAAAAGTGTATATCAGTTTTGCAGGATTATAGGCGGAATGTCAAACTAATCGGGGTATTCCTCGGTATAAGAATAAAGTATCAGGATCGTCTTGTTTGCAAAAAAGCGATTTTGTTGCTAACTGTGGTCATTAATGGTCATCGCGGCTGGATCAGATTCGACCTAAGCGGGAATATATATTCTTTTTTTTGTTGCCAGCTATAAGCAATGCTATACATTGCCCGTGCTTTGGCAAAGTTCACTTGCTATTTGGGGCTTGTCGCTCCACCCTTATCGCTCCTTTATCTCGGAATGACGGGTTTTGGGGCAGCATTTTCTCTCTCTTTTCTCCCAACAGCTGGTGCGAAACAGAGACGCTACAAAAAAATAAAAAAAGCCCTCCTGATCTGGAGGGCTTTCTTATTTCTGGCTCCCGGAGCAGGACTCGAACCTGCGACATGGTGGTTAACAGCCACCCGCTCTACCGACTGAGCTATCCGGGAATGATCGGTATGATAATGAAATCAGGCTGGAAAAATACCATATCCAGCCTGTCCTGTCAACGGGATATTTTGCGGAACACGGTGTTGATTCGGCATCCGAACGCGGACTTAGCCGCCCTCCTGACCCTTCTTGAGCTCCATGATCACGAGCTTGGCGATCGCTTTGAGTGTATCGAATACGCCGGTTCCGTCCGTGGCGCAGGCCTCATAATCAGGCACGCCCCTCGGATTCAATGCCCGTCTCATCTCTTCGAGGGGCACAACGTTCGGAAGGTCGCGCTTGTTATACTGGATCACGTACGGGACCTTATCGAGGTCGTATCCCTGCTCCGCCAGGTTGATGCGGAGGTTCTCGACGCTTTCGATGTTGGCCTCCATGCGCTCGATCTGGGAATCGGCAACGAAGACAACGCCGTCCACGCCTTTCAGGATCAGTTTCCGGCTTGCGTCATAGAATACCTGACCGGGGACCGTGTAGAGGTGGAACCGTGTCTTGAAGCCGCGGATCTCGCCGAGGGCAAGGGGCAGAAAGTCGAAAAAGAGGGTGCGTTCCGTCTCGGTGGCAAGCGAGATCATCTTGCCCTTGCTGTCAGGATTGGTTTTTTTATAGATCCATTGCAGGTTGGTCGTCTTCCCGCAGAGGCCAGGCCCGTAAAAAACGATCTTACAGTTGATCTCTCTCGACGAGTAGTTGATAAAAGACATTGGACGGTAATTCCTCTCCTTAACGCTTTCCGGGGATGCCCCAGGCTGGGCTAACCGAAGAGTTTATCAATATCTTCGTCAGTTATCTCAGCAAAGGGAGAATCGCCGCCTTTGCCCGAACCCTTTTCCGCTTCCACTTTTTCCAAGAGCTGATTGAATATGTTGCCAAGCAGCTCCGCGCTCTTTTTAACCCTCAGCCGTACCAGTCCGAGCGATGAGCGCTGGTCGAAGATCACCACCAGAATGACGCGCTGTCCGATGATCGAAATGTGAATGTTATCCCGCTGCCCTTCATGGAACAGGATGGAAAACTCTTTTTCGCCCAGGAGCTTGGCCATGCCGCCGGTCGCCGCTATGTTGCCTGCCGTGAGAGATGCGAGCGAAGTAGTGTCCAGGTTCTCGGTCTCTCCGGTCGCCGCGATCAGCTGGCCGTTCTTGTCGACAAGGAATACGACTTTTGCGTTGGCCTGAGCAAGGAGGCGCTGCAGCTCCGCGTCGATCTGCTTAAACTCTTCATCATACATTACCAAGTCGGAACCCAGCATGTGTACATCTCCTTAGGTTACAATAACAAATAAACCTATATTATGCGATCAGGGGTTATTAAACCACAGTAACGTGCCAATTTCAAGCGTTTTTTTGCGCCTTTTACACAGAAAACAGCCGGGAATCAACATCTCCCGGCTGTTGTCGTCGTCTCCATAGGGCCTGTCTGGTCCTGTTTAACGTATCAGCTCTTCGACATCTCCTGAAGCTTTTTCAGGCTTTCCCAATCGCCGTCCACCATCTGCTGGAACTGATCGAGCAAGCCCTCGCAACCCGGTGCAAAAAGGTGCTTGAACCTGCCTTGGGGCTTGAGCCATTCAGCAAGGGGCTTTTTCTTGTCTTTGGGATCGTAATTGATGGTCCACTTGCCGTTCTGGACCTCGTAGAGCGGCCAGTAGCAGGTGTCCACCGCCAGCCTCGAGAGCTGGATGGAATCATTCGTCTGCGTCCTCCAGCCGCGGTTGCAGGGCGCCATAATGCCCATATAGGCCGGCCCGTTCGTGGCAAGGCCTTTTTTTACCTTCGTCATCAAATCTTTCCAGTTGTGCGGCGAAGCCTGGGCTGCATATGCCACGTTGTGTGCGGCCATGATGCGGGTCAGGTCCTTGCGGCGCTGGGGCTTGCCCGGCACCTTCGAACCAACGGGACAGGTGGTCGTATCTGCACCAAAGGGCGTTGCGCTGGAGCGTTGGATGCCGGTGTTCATGTAGGCGCCGTTGTCATAGCAGATGTAGAGCAGTTGATGGCCGCGCTCCATGGCGCCTGAAAGCGCCTGGAACCCGATGTCATAGGTGCCGCCGTCGCCGCCGAAAGCGATGAACTTCATGTTCTTCTTGAGCTTCCCCTGTTTCCGGAGCGATCGGTACATGGTCTCGATCCCGGAGGCCGTCGCTGCAGCGTTCTCGAAGGCACTGTGCATCCAGGGTACCCGCCACGCCGTATACGGGAAGAGGCAGGTCGATACTTCGAGGCAGCCGGTGGCGTTCGCGATCACGACCGGTTCGTCGATGGCAAGCATCACCTGGCGCACGACCGTCGGCGCGCCGCAACCCGAGCACATGCGGTGACCGCCGGAAAGTATATCGCTCTTGTGCGAGAGGGACTTTAAGGTCATCGGTTTTTCTTCTATCGGTGCACTCATTCTTTTCTCCTTCGGAGACAAATTCTAAATTCCAATACCGAAACTCTAAATAATTTTTAAGTTGGTCTTCCGATATTGTTTCGAATTTAGGATTTCGGATTTAGTATTTGTATCTAGCTTCTCACCGTGATGTACTCTTTCAACATCTTGACCTTGCCGGTCTTGGCGACCTCGGCGGTTTCATCGATCACCTGGTCCACGTCGAGGGGCATCAGGTCCCTGCCGCCCAGGCCGTAGATCTTGTTGAACAGGACAGGACCCCGGAAGGGGGCCAGGGCGGACGCGATCTCCATAAAGAGCGGTCCGTAGCTGCCGTAGGAGTCAGCGCGGTCCATGACGCAGATCGCCTTGGCATTCTTGAGCGCACCGCCCACTTCTTCATGGGGGAAGGGACGGAACATGCGGGGTTTGAGGAGCCCTGCCTTCACGCCCTTCTCCCGGTAGCGATCGATCTCATCCTTGATGGTTCCTGCTGCTGAGTTCAAGGCAACGATCGCAACCTCCGCGTCTTCGAGCCGGTAGGTCTCGAACAGCTCGTACTTGCGGCCCGTCATCTTCGCGAATTCTGCGGAAACGTCCTGGACCACCTTTTTCACGTTCAGCATTGCCTGGTGCTGTGCGCGCTTGTGTTCCATGTAATAGTCGGGCAGCACCAGCGCGCCGATGCTCTTCGGGTTTTCGATATCGAGCAGCGGGTCGATGGCAAGGTACTCGCCCACGAACTTCTTCACATCCTCATCGGTAATGTACTGCATGCTCTCGATGGAGTGGCTGATGATGAAACCGTCCATGTTGACCGCGATCGGCAGCCGCACGTCCTTGTGCTCGGCGATCCGGTAGGCCATGATCGTGTTGTCATAGGCTTCCTGGGCATTTTCGCAGAACAGCTGGATCCAGCTGCAGTCCCGCATGCCCATGCCGTCAGAATGGTCGCCGTGAATATTGAGAGGCGCCGACAGGGCCCGGTTGACCAGGGCCATCAGGATCGGGAGACGGTAGCCGGAAGCGATGTGCAGCATCTCCCACATCAGGGCCATGCCTTGTGAACTCGTTGCCGTTGCAACACGGCCGCCGGCCGCTGCTGCGCCGATGCAGGCGCTCATGGCGCTGTGCTCGCTCTCCACGAGGATGGTCTCGGTGTCCACCTTGCCGTCGGACACGAACTTGGTGAAGGACTCCATGATGCCCGTTGACGGGGTAATGGGGTATGCAGGCATGACATCGGGGTTCAGTTGGCGGAAGGCCTCGGCAACGGCCTGGTTTCCGGTGACCGCCACGGTCTTGGTCGTCGTTATTGCCATGTTATTTGCCCTCCTCTTCCATGACGATGGCCTTGTTGCCCTTTTTGCCCGGGCATTCCATGGCGCAGACGCCGCAGCCCTTGCAATGGTCGTAGTCGAAACCGGTCATCTTCTCGTCCTTTACCATGACCGCTGAATCGGGGCAGTAGATCCAGCAGAACAGGCACTGAATGCAGTTCTCCTCGACCCATTTCGGTTTGAAAGTCCGCCATGATCCTGTTTTATATTCATTCGCATTGCCGGCTT
>MHEA01000087.1 GCA_001805085.1 Nitrospirae bacterium GWC2_57_9 | reverse complement strand
CCTGTCCTATCCCGGGGAGAAGAGCCGTATTGCCGTCCTCGGTCTCGGCAACATCCTTCTTTCCGATGAAGGTGTCGGTCCCCGGGCTGCGGCTGCGCTCAGCGAAGGTTATATTTTTTCACCTTCCGTCGATATCATTGACGGCGGAACCATGGGACTCGATCTCCTGCCTCTTTTTCAGGACCGAGACCGGATTCTCATCATCGATGCCGTCGATTTCTGCAAGTCACCCGGTCATTTCGAACTTATTAACGGAAATGCGATTCCCGCTGTTCTTAACAGCAAGCTTTCGGTGCATCACATCGGACTCTCGGATCTGCTGCTTGCCACCCTGTTGACACGGGAGACCCCGCTGGACCTCTGCCTTGTAGGCATTCAGCCGCAATCCCTCCAGATGAGTCTCGTCTTGACCGGCGAGGTCCGTAATTCTTTCGACGCTGTTCTTGGACTCGTTGTCGAAAAATTGAAAGAGTGGAAGATCGAAAGCCTGCCCCGAAGATTTTTTTTGTCCGGCATGTTCGCCAAAGGATTCCCCAAAATCATTTCCCCCTGTTCTTTCCTTTCTTAACGATGTTTTTCTTTGACCGAGCTCTCATTTAAAAAGAAAATAGATACATTAGTTTGACAAATTGGGATTCGTTTGCTAGGCTTTCCCGGAGACCCGAAGCGTCCTTTTTAGAGGGGACGAATTCCGGCCATATTGTTTTAATAACTAATTGTTAATTAAGCGATTTAAGGAGGACCTATGGGAAAGCCCGATGGTGCGAGTAAACAGTTTATCGATGCTCTCGAATTTCGCGGTATCAAACGAAGAGATTTCCTGAAGTTCTGCGGCGCAACCGCAGCCCTCCTCGGTCTTTCTGAGTTGCACGCCCCCAAGATAGCTGCTGCATTGGAAAAAGCCTCCAAGAGACAACCCGTGGTATGGATCAATTTCGCTTCAGACACGGGCTGCACTGAAGCCCTGATCAAGGCGACCTATCCCGGACCTGCCGAACTCATCCTCGACATCCTGAGCCTGGACTACAACGAGACGATAATGGCTGCGGCCGGAAAGCAGGCAGAAGACATCCTGGCCAAATCGAAGAGGGCCGGAGGGTACATCCTGATCGTCGAAGGCGGCATTCCGACCAAAAAAGGCCACGGCATGATCGGGAACAGGGAGATGCTCGACGTGTTCAAGGACATGGCCGGGTCCGCGGTGGCCGTGCTTGCGGTGGGCAGCTGCGCCACCACCGGCGGGGTGCCGGCCGCGAATCCCAATCCCTCCCAGATCATCGGCGTTTCGGAAGGGCTGAAAAGGGTCAATATCGACAAGCCCCTCGTCAACCTCGATATGTGCCCCATGAACCCCGAATATCTCGGCGGGGTGGTCGTGAATTTCCTGCTCCTGGGCAAACTGCCCGACCTGGACCAGCATGGACGGCCGAAGATGTTCTACGGCCAGACCATCCATGATAACTGCGAACGGCGAGCGCATTTCGACGCGGGCAGGTTCGTGGAAAAGTTCGGAAGCCAGGAAGAGGCCATGAACTACTGCCTGTACAAGATGGGATGCAAAGGGCCCATGACCTACTCCTCCTGTCCGAAGATCCAGTACAATAACAGAACGAGCTGGTGCATCAAGGCAGGCGGCCCCTGTATCGGCTGCGCCGAGCCGGGATGGACCGACAAGTTCGCCGGGTTCTACGAAAAGCTGCCTGGCGTGAAGATCCCCGGATTGGGTGGTGTGGAAGCAGGCGCGGACACGATCGGCGCTGCTGCCGCTGTCGCAACCGCGGCCGGTATTGCCGCACACGCGGCAATGACCAAAAGCACGGGCAGGACCAAAGACAAAGACGGAGGTAAAAAATAATGGCCAGGATAACCATAGATCCGTTCACCAGAATCGAAGGGCACCTGAGGATCGATGTCGAGGTCGAAGGCGGCAAGGTCAAGGACGCCTGGACCACGGGCACGCTGTTTCGCGGCTTTGAGATCATCCTCCAGGGCAGGGACCCCCGGGATGCCTGGCATATTACGCAGCGCATCTGCGGCGTCTGCCCCACTTCCCATGGGCATGCGTCTTCGATGAGCATGGACGACGCCTTCAACGTGAAACCGCCGGACAACGGGCGCATTATCAGGAACATCGTGGAAGGCGCGCAGTTCGTGCATTCCCATATCCTCTGGTTCTACCACCTGAACGCGCTCGATTATGTCGACGTCGTTTCTGCCCTGAAAGCACAGCCCAGGGAGGCCTCGCTCAAGAAGGTCCAGGCCCGGCTCAAATCATTTGTTGATTCAGGCCAGCTCGGACCCTTTGCGAACGCCTACTGGGGCCATCCGGCATACAAGCTTCCGCCCGACGTGAACCTCCTGGCCGTGGCGCACTATCTCGAAGCCCTGGACATGCAGGCAAAGGCGGCCCAGGTCAGTGCGCTCTTCGGAGGCAGGATGCCGATGACCATGACCAGCCCTCCCGGCGGTTCCACCCACGTGCCGACCGTCGACGACCTCAAGAACTACCTGTTCCGGGTCAAGGAGCTTCAGGACTGGATCGATAACGTATTTCTCGCCGATCTGCTCGCGATAGCACCCTACTATCTGGGTGCGGCAGGTGTGGGCAAAGGCCCGGCAAACTTCCTGTCCTGGGGCGTGTTCGAGGATGCATCCTTTGACCCGAAGAAACGGCTCCTGCCGAGGGGTGCCGTGTTCGCGGCCGATTTCCCGAAGGTGCATGACGCCAAGCCCGAGGATGTTCTGGAGCATACCTCGCATGCCTGGTATAAGGGCAACAAGCCGCTCAACCCGGCAGTCGGCGTGACCGTCCCCGAGTACACGAGCTACGACCCGAACAAGCAGTACACCTGGGCGAAAGCGCCCCGGCTCCAGAACAAGCCCATGGAAGTGGGAGCCCTGGCCCGCATGGTCGTCGCCTATGCCGCGGGCCAGCCGACGGCGAAGAAACTGATCAACGACACGCTGGTAAAGATCGGGCATCCGGGACAGCCGCAGGTGCTCTTCGGGATCATCGGCCGGATCGCAGCGCGGACCCTGGAATGCAAGATGGTGGCTGACGCCATGTACCAGTGGGGCATCGATCTTGTCACGAACATCAAGAACGGCAACACTGCCGTGTATAACGATTACCAGATCCCGGACAAGGCCCAAGGCATCGGGCTGTGGGAAGCGCCGCGCGGCGCACTCGGCCACTGGATCGACGTGGACGGGAAGAAGATCAAGAACTACCAGTGCGTGGTTCCGACTACCTGGAACGTCTGCCCGCGGGACGACAACGGGGTGCGCGGTCCTATTGAAGAGGCCCTTATCGGCACGGCGGTGCATGACTCGGAAAAGCCGCTCGAGGTCATGCGGGTGGTCCATTCCTTCGACCCCTGCCTAGCCTGCACGGTCCATGTGATCCATCCGGAGTCGAACCGGATCATGGACTTCAAGGTCTCCTGAGGAGGATGCCATGACGGAAACATTGACCAAAGAATGGAACCTCGCATATATCATGGAGCACTGGATCAGGGTCCTTTCGATCGCGGTGCTCGTGTTCACCGGGTTCTACATCCACTGGCCCTTCATGGCCGGAGGACCGGACAGCTTTCTGATGGCATGGATGCGGTTCTTCCATTTTATTGCGGCCTATGCCCTGATGCTCGGTCTCGTCGTCAGGGTCTACATGGCCGTCAAGTCGACCTTTGACGCGGACTGGAAGGATTTTGTGAGTATCGATAACTTCAAGAACCTGCCCGATATCACCAAGTACTACCTGTTCCTGTCCGATTCTCACAAACAGTACCGGAAATACACGCCCCTTCAGGCCTTTGCCTACCTGGCGGTCGGTGCTCTCATCATCGTAATGGCTTTGACCGGCGGCGCGATCTATCACGGCAGGCTCTTCGGCTTTATCCCGAGCCCGGGCAGCTTCCAGTGGGTAAACAGCCTTCTGGGAGGGGAGCCGAACACGAGACTGGTGCACCTGGCGATCACCTGGTTCTTCCTCATTTTTGTGCTGATCCACGTGTACATGAGCTTCATGATGAGCTGGGTGAACAAGGACCGGACCCTGACCGCCATCTTTACGGGATACAAGCTCAAAAAACATTAATGATGATTTTTGAAGAACAGCTCAGGGGAGGCGTTTCGGCGCCTCCCCGAAAAATTCTGATACTCGGTGTCGGCAATCTCCTTTTGAAGGACGACGGATTCGGCGTCCATCTGATCAATTCCCTCAAGGACACTGCCTTTCCTCCGAACATAACCCTGCTCGAGGCCGGAACGGTCAGCCACCAGTTGATCCCGCTGCTCCGTGAGACCGACCACCTTATCGTGGTCGACGTGGTGGAAGCAGGGGATATGCCCGGTTCGCTGTTCCGGTTCTCGCCTGACGACATGAATTTCCCTTCCGAGCAGAAGGCATCGCTTCACCAGATCAGCCTGATCGACGTGCTGCGGATGGCGGAACTGACCGGAAGCAGACCGAAAACGGTCATCATCGGGGTGCAGCCGAAGGATGTCTCGTCATGGTCTCTGGAAATGAGCGAAGAACTGAAGGCGGTCCTGCCGCGGGTAAGGGAGCTTATATTCGAAGAACTGAAGAAGCTCGGAGCAAGCTCTTGACTCTCGCTTGCGTATATGCGATATATAAACAGGGTTTGTTTAGAGCGCTCCGATTTTACAGCCGCAGGCTTTCAGCCTGCATAAGAGCCTCAGATTGCATTAATAGCAGTGATCGGATTACTCAATGTGTCTTGCCATCCCCTCCAGGGTAGTCAGTATAGACAATCTTTTTGCAATGATCGACGTGTTCGGGGCCAGAAAAAAAGTGAGCCTTATGCTCATGCCCGAAGAGACCCGGGTGGGGGATTACGTCCTCGTACACGCCGGTTTCGCCATTCAGAAAGTCGATAGGGACATCGTCGAATCGGGAAAGGCCATGCACGAAACAGCATTAGCTCTCAGCATTCTGGACATCATCGTCTCAAAGTGCAATGAATCTGGCGGCCGGAGGATCGACTCCGTCCGGGTCCGGATCGGGAAGGCAGCCGGCGTATTGCCGGATGCGCTCTCCTTTGCCTTCGATGCCGCCAAGGCAACGACTGTTGCCGAAAAGGCCGAGTTGGTCATAGAAACCGTTCCCGTCGGAGGCACCTGCAAGGAATGCAAGAAGGACTTCTCGGTGCAGGACGTGCAATACATATTTGCCTGCCCGCTCTGCGGCTCCAAATCCTTCGAGATCACGAGCGGCCGCGAGATGGAGATCGTGGACATGGAGATAAATTAGACCGAAACCCTATCACCGCGAAGGCGCCAAGGACGCGAGGAAAGCTCAAAAATAAACAAAGCAAAAAACTTTGTCTCATAGGTCGCACAGAGCCACGAAGAAAACCAGTCCTTGGCAGAAGCAATTCTTGCATAATGCAGCAAATGCTTTCGCGCATCCGTCTGAAGTACTGAAGTTACGTTAGCTTCTTTACCAGTTTTTCCTTCGTGGCTTCGTGGCTCCGAGTGAGATAGACTTCATGGTTCAGCTTTTCATCTCTTCTTCCCGGTTTCAAAAAGTATGGAGGGGCCGAGCTTATCGCGGTTAGTCCTGTATCGCTCTTTGGAGGTTTTTTTGAAAGTCAAAGTAGTCACCCGCATACTCGAAGCAAACGACCGCATCGCCGAGGACAACCGGAGGAAATTCCGGGAAGCAGGCGTCTATGTGGTGAACCTCATGGGCGCTCCGGGCGCGGGCAAGACGACGCTTCTGGAGCGGACCATCCGGGCGCTGAAGCCGCAGATCAGGATCGGCGTCATTGAAGGGGACATCGTGGGCAGCGACGATGCCGAGCGGATAGGCGCGCTGGATGTTCCCGTTGTCCAGATCAATACGGGAGGCGCCTGCCACCTCGACGCCAACATGATCAACGAGGTCCTGGACGAGCTCCCCTTGAAGGAGCTGGACCTGCTGATCATCGAGAACGTGGGCAATCTGGTCTGTCCTGCCGAGTTCAAGGTAGGCGAGGACAGGAAAATGATGGTCCTTTCCATCGCCGAAGGGCACGATAAGCCGCTTAAATACCCGCTCATGTTCCGGGAATCCTCGGCGCTGGTTCTGAACAAGATGGACCTGCTTCCCTATATGAACACGGACATCAATAAGGTCCGAAACGATTCTCTGGCTCTCAATCCGCAGCTGAAGATCTTCGAGGTCTCCTGCTCCACCGGGACGGGGATCGATGCCTGGGCTCAATGGTTGAACGGGCTCAGATAGTAGTCAAGGGCATCGTGCAGGGTGTAGGGTTCCGACCCTACGTGTTC
>MHEA01000086.1:5838-6302 GCA_001805085.1 Nitrospirae bacterium GWC2_57_9 | reverse complement strand
AAAGCCGGGCGCGGCCCTGTCTCCCGCAGAGGCAGGGCCCACGCTGGCGCCGTCGGAGTTCAACATCAATGTGCACGGCGAGTCGTACCATATCAAGGTGGGGGGCAAAGGCCACAAATCCGACGGCAAACGGCCGTACTTCGTCTGGGTGGACAACCAGCTCGTCGAGGTGCTGATCGAACCGCTCGTGGAAGTGCTGCCCTCCGAGGAAGGCAAGATATCGCCGAACGTGGGCGGCCAGTCAAAGCGGCCCAGGGCGAAAGAGCAGGGCGACGTAACCGCGCCCATGCCGGGAAACGTGATCAAGCTCAAGGTGAAGATCGGCGACAAGGTCAAGGCCGGTGACACGGTGCTGATCATCGAGGCCATGAAAATGGAGAACGAGGTGCATACCCCGGTCTCGGGCGAGGTGAAAGAGATCCACGTCAGGGAAGGCGACAGTGTGAACCCGGACGAAGCGCTGG
>MHEA01000086.1:801-5810 GCA_001805085.1 Nitrospirae bacterium GWC2_57_9 | reverse complement strand
CAAGCACCAAATCCCAAATAAATTCAAAACAACGAATTTTCAATTTTTAAAACGCCGTTATTCCGGATTTTGAATTGCGATATTGTTTAGGATTTCGGGTTTCGAATTTAGAATTTCTTGTAGGGGTTGCTACCCTCGCTGTGGTAATATTGAGCCCATGGATGAATTAAACCTTATACAAAAAATCGCCGTCATGGCCCTGCCCCTCGTTTTTGCCATCGTGCTGCATGAAGTGGCCCATGGGTGGGTGGCGGACAAGCTGGGCGATCGTACAGCCAGGGACATGGGACGGTTGACGCTGAACCCCATCTCCCACATCGACCTCTTCGGCACCGTAATAATGCCCATCATGCTGATGGTCATGAATGCACCGGTCTTTGGGTATGCGAAACCGGTCCCGATCAACCCCTATAATTTCAAGGACCCGAAGCGCGGCATGGCGCTTTCATCGTTAGCCGGGCCGGCCACCAACGTGCTGATGGCCCTGGTTTTTGCATTCGTACTCAGGATCCTTTTGCCGGCCCTTCAAGGGATCCTGCCGGCATCCTTATGGAGCTGGTTCGGATCGCCCGTCGCGCTCATGTGTTTTTACGGGGTGATCATCAATGTCTTCCTTGCGGTTCTGAATCTAATACCGATTCCACCGCTTGACGGAAGCCGCATTGTTCATTGGGTCCTGCCGGACAAGCAGGCAGCTGCTTATTATCGGCTCGAGCCCTACGGTTTCATCATTATCCTGGCCCTTTTCGCTCTTAATATTCTGGGCAAAATAATCATGCCCATCGCAGGACCGGTAATCCATGTTCTCGTCGGACAACGATTGTTTTAATCACCTTTGACGTCCGATTCCGGGATTCGACGGCGAATAAATAAAGGGACTAGTATGCAAAAAAAACGAGTCTTAAGCGGAATGCAGCCGAGCGGGCTGCTCCATCTCGGCAACCTGATGGGCGCCCTCGACAACTGGAGGAAGCTCCAGGACCAGTATGAGTGCTACTACTTCATCGCCGACTGGCACGCGCTCACCTCGAACTATGCCGACACCTCAAAGCTCCGGACCTTTGTCCGCGAAATGGTGATCGACTGGCTGGCTGCCGGGCTGGACCCCGAGAAGTGCGTCATTTTTCAGCAGTCCCTCGTGCCCGACCACGCCGTGCTGCACGTGCTCCTTTCCATGTCGACCCCCCTGCCGTGGCTGGAGCGGGTCCCGACCTTCAAGGAAAAGATCGAGCAGATCGCGGACAAGGACATGCACACCTATGGGTTCCTGGGCTATCCCCTGCTGCAGGCCGCGGACATCCTGATCTACAAGGCCGATTTCGTGCCTGTGGGCATCGACCAACTGCCGCACCTGGAGCTTACCCGCGAGGTCTGCCGCAGGTTCAATGGATTCTACGGCGAGGTCTTCCCCGAACCGCAGCCGCTCATGACGGAGTATCCGAAACTTCCGGGAACGGACGGCCGGAAGATGAGCAAAAGTTACAACAACACCATAAACCTGTCCGACTCGCCCGAGGAGATCACGAAGAAAGTGATGGCCATGGTTACGGATCCCGCTCGGGTTCGGAGGCAGGACCCGGGCAACCCGGATGTCTGCCCGCTCTTCTCACTGGACAAGATCTTCGCTCCCAAGGAATGGCAGGGCTACGTGGATGTCGAGTGCCGCCGCGCGGGCATCGGGTGCGTGGACGACAAGAGGGAGCTGCTGAAGCATCTGCTCGCATACCTCAAACCGATCCAGGAAAAGCGCAAGGAACTCTCGGCTCATCCGGAGCGGGTGATCGAGATCATCCAGGAAGGCTCCCGCAAGGCGCGTGTGGTTGCCGGCCGGACTATGGAACAGGTGAAGGAAGCGATGAAACTGTAAGCCTTTGCCCCTGCCAACCACGGGTCCCGCAGTGCGGGACACACGGATGAACACGGGTTTTAAAACCAGGGACCTTTATTCAGGGTGACCTTTATTTGGGTTCTGTGCGTACCTGTCCCTACCTGAGTTCACTTGTGTGCACCTGTGGTTAAAAATTCCCTTGGCTTTTGGCCTTAACCGTGTTCATCCGTGGTTACTAGTGCCCCATTCCCCTTGTCTCCCGTCACCCTGTCAACCCCCGTCGGTCTTCCCGCCTAAAATATCTTGACATCCCCACTTATCTCCCCTATTATTCCTTTAGAAACAGTGAGATTAAAGCATGATAACCACTCTACAAGACGTCCTTAAAGAATTCAAGTCCGACATGGAACGGATGGAGCACAGGATCCACGAGAGCCTGGGAACCGATGTTCCGCTCATCCGGCAGGTCAGCAAGTATATCCTCGGCGCCGGGGGCAAGCGTTTCCGGCCGCTGATCCACCTTCTCTCGGCCCGTCTCTGCGGCTGCCGCGAGCACAACGCCGAATATACCCTCGGCGGCGTGGTCGAATTCATCCATACTGCATCCCTGCTGCATGACGATGTGATCGATGAGGCCAAGCTACGGCGGGGCAAGTCATCGGCGAATTCGCTCTGGGGCAACCAGGCAAGCATCCTCGTCGGCGATTATCTTTATTCAAAAGCGCTCTACCACGGCGTCAGGCTGCAGAACCAGCGGGTGATGGATGTTCTGTCCGAAACCACCACCACCATGTCCGAAGGCGAGGTCCTGCAGCTCATGCAGATCCAGAACATCGACATGACCGAGTCGGATTATTTCAGGCTGGTCGAGTGCAAGACCGGCGTTCTGATCGCAGCCTCGTGCCGGCTCGGCGCGATCATCGGCAAGGCCCCCCTTTCCCGGGAGGACGCTCTCACCGCTTACGGGAAAAAGCTGGGTTTTGCCTTCCAGATAACGGACGACACGCTCGATTACGCCGCGGACCAGAAACGGCTCGGAAAGGTGCTGGGCAAGGACCTCCAGGAAGGCAAGGTAACGCTCCCCCTTATCTACCTGCAGCGAAAAGCCGATGCGGAAGAACGGGAACGTTTGAAAGAAATTCTGCGGGCCGAGACCGTCACCGATGGGGACCTGACCTATACGCTGGGACTGATGGCGAAGTACGGCGCGGTTGAAGAGGCGCTCCAGACAGCCCAAAACTTCTCTGATGAAGCAAAGTCGGTCCTGACCATTTTCCCCGATTCGCCCCCCCGGCAGGCGCTGATGGCGCTTGCCGATTATGTGGTGCAGCGGGAGATGTAATGCATCCGCTCGTGCAGATCGCAAAGGAAACCGTAGAGCTTTACATCAGGAAAAAAAAGATATATGAGATCCGGGAAGATGCCCTTCCGGAAGAACTCAGGCAGCGCGCAGGCGTCTTTGTCTGCCTCAAGACATCGGGCCTGCTCCGTGGGTGCATCGGAACGTTCCATCCCACCGAACCGAACGTGGCCCAGGAGACCGTACGGAACGCTATCAGCGCTGCGACCTGCGACCCGCGTTTTTCCTGCATTCGTGCCGAGGAACTGGACTCCCTCGAATATACCGTCGATGTGCTCACGCAGCCCGAACCGGTAGCGGACCGCAGTCAACTGGACCCCCGCCGGTACGGCGTGATTGTGCAGGCAGGGGGAAGACGGGGCCTCCTGCTGCCCGATCTCGAAGGCGTCGATACCGTGGACGAACAGATCGCGATCGCCATGCAGAAAGCGGGGATCGCGCCGGGAACTGAAGTGACCCTGTATCGGTTTGAAGTGAAACGGTACCATTAAGGCTGCGTCTCCGCAAATCAACGAGTAACGAATATAAACATTCTGAAGGAGGCATTTAAGATCACGATGGAAAGACCGGAAAGGAACGAAAAAGACGACGCACAAAAGGCGAAGCTCATATTCTTTTCTATCGCGGCCCTGGTGGTTGTTCTCCTGATCTGGAGCGTGGCGTCGGCAACGAAAGCGCGATCGGAGCGGAATGCCGCGAAACAGGAACTGGAAACGCTCAGGGCGGACAACATGAAGCTTGAACAGATGGTCACCGACCTGAACCAGGAGAATCAAAACCTGAAAAACAAGGTCCAGCAGCTGGAAGCCAGGGCCAAAGCCAAGCCCAAAGCAACAGCCAAAAAGAAGGCGCCGGCAAAAAGCACAACCAAGAAAAAGAGCTCCAAGGGCAGATAGGACGAAGGGCTCTCGCAGGAACGAATCGCAAGATGTCGGGTTGCTTTCTCGTGCCAGGATCGGAGTTTCTATGGACAACATACGCTCCTTTGAATACAAGAACGATTACCTTTATATAGTCATCAGGCAGGTGCCTGAGCGGGGACCGAAGTCCTATGCCTACTGCTGCGGGATCAATATCTCCCGGTTCGACCCCCTCTGCTGGGGCA
The DNA here is from genome assembly GCA_001805085.1 of Nitrospirae bacterium GWC2_57_9. Taxonomy (GTDB): domain Bacteria; phylum Nitrospirota; class UBA9217; order UBA9217; family UBA9217; genus MHEA01. The sequence continues at coordinate 1,517 of MHEA01000086.1, read as the reverse complement.
AGGCCGGCATCTGTTCGAACCCTGCTTTCAAGGGTCTGCAACTGCTCAGGGCCGATGTTTCCGCCTACGCCCATAAAAAAGGCATCGCCACGAGGAATGCAGAACAGATCCCCTGCAGCCCCATGACCCCGCGCGGCGACGGGTGGTACCGCGAGGGAACGCTCCTGATCGAAAACGTGAGCCCGAAGGCGGTCCAGGACATTCTCGAGTTCAGCGTTATGGATCTCGTGAAGACAGTGCTGACCGTCTGCGCTCCTGATGCGAAAATGCCGGCAAAACTTCCCAACCCGCCGGCAACGCAGAAATTCCTGGATTCCCTGAGCGTGCAGGATTACAAAAAAAAGGCTCCTTCTCCGATCGTGAAGCCGCAACAGTAGAACTTAATGCTTTGACACTGATTTTCACTGATCTCACTATGAAAGATCATGATTTTTCATAGGGTTGATCGGCCGTTATCAGTGTCAATGCTTTTTGGTGAGGTCATGACACCCATAGCCATCATCAAAGACGACCGCTACCGCGAGCACAATGCCGGCGAGGACCATCCCGAAAGCCCGAACCGGCTGCGGGTCATCCATGACCTGATCGATTCCGAATTCAGCGCTCTCCCCCGGGTCCAGCCCCGCCTCGCGACAACCGATGAACTGGCCCTGATCCACGACCCTTTCTATATCCAGACGGTTGCCACGACCGAAGGCAGGCTTCATTCCCAGCTC
>MHEA01000086.1:590-750 GCA_001805085.1 Nitrospirae bacterium GWC2_57_9 | reverse complement strand
GCAGGAGGCCTGCTGGAGGCCGTTGATACGCTTCTCACTCCGCACTCCGAACTCCGAACTCCGCACTCGGTCTTCGCCTTCGTCCGCCCCCCGGGCCATCATGCGGAAGCGGACCATGCCATGGGATTCTGCCTCTTCAACAACATCGCAATTGCGGCCG
>MHEA01000086.1:363-526 GCA_001805085.1 Nitrospirae bacterium GWC2_57_9 | reverse complement strand
GAACGGCACACAGCATTCCTTTTATGACGACCCCTCAGTGCTCTTCTTCTCTTCCCACCAGTACCCCTACTATCCGGGATCAGGCAACTTCGACCAGACAGGCAGCGGGGCCGGCGAAGGCTTCACCGTCAATGCCCCCTTCCCCACCGGCTTCGGGGATGAC
>MHEA01000086.1:0-216 GCA_001805085.1 Nitrospirae bacterium GWC2_57_9 | reverse complement strand
GCCTCCATCGTTCGTGAAATAGCGGACAAGGCCTGCGGCGGGAAAGTCCTCCTCACCCTTGAAGGCGGCTACAACCCCGAAGGCCTGCGCGAAGGGGTACGGGCCGTTTTGAACGCCTTCCTCAAACCCCTCGAAACGGTGACTGTTCCGAAAGCACCTGCTGCGGACCGGGTAATCAAGAACATCGTCGCTTATCAAAAAAAATACTGGAAGAGT
>MHEA01000085.1 GCA_001805085.1 Nitrospirae bacterium GWC2_57_9 | reverse complement strand
GCGTGGCGAGTCCGGTCGCGAGGCCCCGCCGCTCCATCTCCTTCAGCAGCGTGATCACGATCCGCAGTCCCGAAGAACCGACGGGATGACCGACGGCAATGGCGCCGCCGTTCACGTTCATGATATCCCGCCGGAACTCCCCGATGGGTTCTTCTCCGGGAAGATTCCTGGCAAAGTATTCTTTAGACACGGCCGCGCGTTCGACGGCGATGATCTGGGCTGCGAACGCCTCGTTCAGCTCTATCAGCTCGATGTCCTTCATCATCATGCCGGCGATCTTCAGTACCTTGTGGGTCGCATACAGCGGGCTGATGCCCATACGTGACGGATCGAAGCCGGCAAAGGCCACGGCCTTGATCATGCCGAGCGGACGCAAACCCAGTGCCCGGGCGCGCTCCGCGCTCATGATCACCGCTGCGGCCGCTCCGTCGGTGATAGGTGATGAATTTCCGGCCGTTACGGTGCCGGAGCGTTTATCGAAATAGGGCGAAAGTTTTGCCAGTGCTTCGAGGGTCTGGTTCTTGCGCGGGCCGACGTCCTCTTCCACTGCTTCGAACCGGGGAGGCACGTAGAAGGGGACGACCTCGTTCCTGAACTTTCCCAACCCGTTCGCCGCGGTCCACCGCTGGTGGCTGGTCAGGGCCAGTTCATCCTGTTCCCTTCGGCTGATCCCGAAATCGCGGACGAGCACTTCGGCGGTCTCGCCCATGATCAGTCCCGAGACCGGGTCCGTCAGCCCCTGGACCAGGCCGACAACAGGAACGAAATCCCGGGGCCTCAGCGAGAGGATCGCCCTGATCCTTGCGGCCAGGGTCCTGCTGCGCTGAACGGTCGTGATCGCGTTTCGGAGTTTCCGCGAAATATAATAATCGAAGGAGGACATGGATTCCACGCCCCCGGCGAGAACCACCTCGCTCATGCCCGCCAGGATCTGCGTATAGGCGCTCGCAACGGCCTGCATGCCCGATGCGCAATTGCGCTGGACGCTATAGGCAGGCGTGCCTGGGGGAATGCCGGCGCGGAGGGCGATCACCCTGGCGATATTTGCAGCGTCCGCAGGCATGCCGGCATTGCCGACGATCACCTCGTCGATCTGGTTCGGACCTACTCCCGTGCGGGCCAGCACCTCTCTGCTGATCGCCGCTCCCAGGTCAACGGGATGGACATCCTTGAATACGGTGCCGGCCTTGGCATAGGGAGTGCGGAACCCGTCTATGATGACGACTTCTTTCATGGGGTCCTCATTCACAGGACACGGATGACCACGGAAAAACACGGATAACTGAATCCTTCCCGGCTTTTACTACCGTGAACCGGCCGTTTCCGATTTTATCCGTGTCCTCATTATGCTTTTTCCAGTTTTTTGAGCTCCTCGGCCTTCAGCACGCGCCGGAGCACCTTGCCCACGAGCGTCTTCGGCAGCTCCTTGCGGAACTCCACTTGCTTCGGCACCTTGAACTTCGAGAGCTGCACACGGCAGAAAGCCATGATCTCCTCGGCCGTAGCGATCATGCCTTCCTTGAGCACGATGTAAGCCTTTATCTCCTCGCCCAGAAAGTCCTGGGGAATGCCGACGACCACGGCCTCCTTGACCTTGGGGTGGGCGTAGAGCACTTCTTCCACCTCGCGGGGATAGACGTTCTCGCCCACGGTCTTGATCATGTCCTTGATGCGGTCTACAATGTAGAAATAGCCTTCGTCATCCATCCGGGCGATATCACCGGTATGGAGCCATCCGCCCCTGAGGGTCTGCGCCGTCTCTCCCGGTTTGTTCCAGTACCCCTTCATGACCTGCGGCCCTTTGACCACCAGTTCGCCCACTTCGCCCGGCGGCAGGGCTCTGTCCGGATCAGCAATGTCCATGATGCGCGCGTCCAGGTCCGGCCAGGGCAGTCCGATGCTTCCGATCTTGCGCCTGCCGAAAATCGGATTGGCGTGCGTGACCGGGGAAGCCTCGGACAGGCCGTACCCTTCCACGATCCGCGCCTTCGTCACCTGCTCGAAGCGGTCCTGTACCTCCCGCATGAGCGGGCCGGCCCCGCTGATCGCGACCTTCAGCGAGGACAGATCATATTTGCCGATATCGGGGTGATTGCCGATGGCCAGGTACATTGCCTGGATGCCCGGAAATATCCCGGGACGGTATTGCTGAATGGTCTGAAGCACGTCCTTGGTATGGAATTTCGGAAGGAGGATCAGTTCCGCACCGATGAGGATGCCCAGGTTCATGGCGGTGGTCATGCCGTACACATGGAAGAAAGGGATGACCGACAGGATCTTCTCCGCTCCTTCGGTCCTGAGCGTGAGCCACGCCCGGCTCTGGGCGGCATTCACGACGAGGTTGCGGTGCGTCAGGATCGCGCCTTTCGGCACTCCCGTGGTTCCGCCGGTATACTGCAGCAGGGCGATGTCGTCGGGGAGAACCGGTGCGCTGACCGGTCCTTCCGGGGCCTTCCTGACGAGGCCGAGAAAATCGTGAACGGGAGGCACCCGCTTCACGGTGACCCACTGGTGCTCGAGCCTCGCCTTTATCGGGTACAGCAGGTTCTTCGGGAAGGGGAGAAAATCCCTGATGCCGCACAGGATCAGGTGCTTGACGCCGGTGCGGGGCAGAACAGGAGCGATAACAGGATAGAACAGGTCCACTGCAACGAGGGTCTCGGCGCCGCTGTCCTTCAGCTGGACCTCGAGCTCGTGTTCATGATAGAGAGGGTTCGTCGGAACCGCGATCGCCCCGGTCCGGACCGTGCCGTAATAAGCGATAACCATCTGAGGGATGTTGGGGAGCATGAGCGCCACCCGGTCTCCCTTGATAACCCCCAGTTCCGTCAGTGCATGCCCGAACCGGTTCGCCAGGCGATCGAGCTCGGAATAGGTGATCTTTCTGCCGTAGAAGTGAAGGGCGGTGTGGTCGGGGAACTTTGCGGCGGTCTCGGAAAGGACGGTTCCGAGCGGGATATCGGGATAGGACAGGTTTGGCGGAACGGACGGCTCGTAAAATCTGATCCAGGGACGGCTGGTATCTCGTTCTTTCATGACGGCTGCCATAGACACCTCCCGGAGCCAAGCTCATGATGCGAGGATAATCCCGGAGTAATAAACTCTTATATCCTCACTTCTATTATACCATAGGCCGACGTGGTCCGGTCAGCGTTGCCTGCTCTGGCCCTGGCGGGCAGGGACACGGCCTTTCGGCCGTTCCGGGCGGCGCGGCGCCGCCAGCCGCTCCCGCTCGCTCCTCTGTTTTTCCTCGGCCGTTCTTCTTATCTCCCTGACGTACATGGTCTCGTCGGCCCATTCCACGGGGATCTTCTGACCGATGTATTTTTCGATATCTTCCAGCGAATAAACATATTCCTCATCGGCAAGGCTCACGGCCTTTCCGCTGGCGCCCGCCCGCCCGGTCCGGCCGATGCGGTGAACGTAGTCCTCCACATCCTGCGGCAGATCATAGTTGAAGACATGGGTCACGCCTTCCACGTGAATTCCGCGGCTGGCAACATCGGTTGCCACCAGGACAGGCAGTTGTCCTTCCTTGAAATCGGCCAGCAGCCGGAGCCGCTTCTTCTGGATGATGTCTCCGGTGATAGCGGCGGTCTTCCACCCGTTCCGGTTTAGCCGCTCCACGACCATGTCCGCTGCGCGCCTGGTGTTGACGAAGATCAGGGCGCGGGCCGGCTCCTCCTTCTTCATGATGCCGAGCAGGAGCGGTATCTTTTCGTGCTTGCCCACGTGGTAGAGTACCTGCTCCACGCGCTCCACGGTCAACGTCTCGGGAGTGATCGAGATCTTTTCGGGGAGGTTCATGTGCTCGTAGGCGAGCTCCATGACGCGGTAAGAAAGGGTTGCCGAGAACAGCATGGACTGGCGTTTGGTATAGGGCGGCATCTTCTTGATAAGATACCGCAGGTCGTCGATGAAACCCATGTCGAACATGCGGTCTGCTTCGTCTATGATGAGGTACTGCGTCTTCTTCAGATTATAGACGTGCTGTTTGAAATAATCGATCAGTCTTCCGGGAGTCCCGATCAGGACGTCCACGCCGCTGCGGAGAGTGTCCATCTGCTTTTGATAATCAACGCCGCCGTACACTGCGAGGAACCGGAAGCCGGTGAACTGGCCGAGCCGCTCGGCTTCATGAAAGATCTGGTCCGCAAGTTCCCGGGTGGGCGCAATAATCAGCGCTTGAGGGGAGCCTGCGCAGTCGACAACGGGATTCCGCGTCATGCGTGAGAAGAGCGAGATAAGGAAGGCAGCCGTCTTGCCTGTGCCGGTCTGGGCCTGTGCCGCGATGTCTTCGCCCCGAAGCGCACGCGGGATAACCGCTTCCTGCACGGGCGTGCATGCAGAGAACCCCGACTTCTCGACGCCCTGCTGCACTTCGTAAGGTAGATCCAGTTCACTGAAGTTCATACATCTCCAATCATTCCTGCAGACAATTCGTCAACAACGTAACGCTGCAGTATACCACAACAGGGTCAGTGAGAGAAAGTAAAATAATGTGGGGAGCCTCCAGGAGATGGGTACTGGTTTGCGGAGGATTGACTATTTTATGGCAGCGCGGGCTGCTCATTCGAAGAGCGGAGGTGCGCCAGGGGATGTTACCTCACAACGAAAGAAGAACGGGCAGGAAGCAGGCTAAGGACTGTTACTCGGAAGGAGCGCTTCTTTGCTGGCAAAATCGAGAAAAAATGCCGGCAGCACGGTACAAGTCAATTTTGGTCCTGTTTTCGAGGCGCTGTTGTTTTGCCTTTGCCGGGCAAAAGGCCAAAACTATTAAAAGTTGTAAAAATGTCTATTTCACAATAAAGTTGGTACCATTTTTATTGTGTTCAGATTTGCTGTTGATAAATTGTCTAACCCACGGAAAGATAATTTTTTATTTTTTTACGTTGACAAAAGATACACTATCGTTGTATATTTGTCTACGAGGAGAACGAAACGTGCTGACAAAACTCTTCTCTTCAACGAGAGCCGGACTCCTCGGCCTGTTCTTTAACAATCCGGATGACAAGTTCTACTTGAGAGAGATCGCCCGCCATATCGGCAAGGACGCGGCGGGAATCAAGAGGGAACTAGATAACCTGGTCGAGATGGGGCTGCTGTCCAAGGAGAACCGGGGAGTTCAGAAATACTACTTCGTCAACAAGAACTCGCCGATCTTCTCGGAAATGAAGGGGCTCATCTTCAAGACCACGGGGGTGCAGGGGGCAATGAAGGCCTCCCTCTCCAGGCTCAAAGGCGTCCATGCAGCTTTTATATATGGATCCTATGCCAAGGGCACCGAAAAAGAGGACAGCAACATAAACCTCATGGTCATAGGCCAGGCGAACATCACCGAACTGAACGATATGGTGATGGGCCTGGAGGAAAAACTGAAGCGAGAGATCGATTATCTGGTCTTTGACGAGCAGGAATACCGGAAGCGCAAGGAATCCAGGGACCCCTTCATCCGTGATCTGCTGAAAGGCAAGAAGATATTCCTGGTGGGCAGGGAAGATGAGCTATAACGCGCTGAAAGAAATGGGCATCGTCGAAGAACGGACCGCGGAGATCGCCGAGGTAATCGCCCTGGTCACCCGGGCGGAAAGGGATCTTTCGACGAGCAAGCTCCTGCAGGACAAGGACGAGGAATGGTCTTTCGCCGCCGCATACCAGGCCATGGCCCGGTCGGCACGGGCACTGATCCTTTCCGAAGGCTTCCGGCCGAAAGGTTCGCGCAGCAGGGACACGCATAAGACGGTCGTGACGGCCTCGGGAATCCTGCTCGGGGAACAGTACAAGAGCATGATCAACAAGTTCGACCGGATGCGCAGAAAATATCAGAACTTCATGGAAGAGGCCGGCAGGATCATATCCCGGTACGAAGCAGCCCAGGCGATCAAGGACGCTGAAGAGTTCCTGGGCCTGGTGAACGGCAGGATCAGGGAAAAATATTCACAGATGTCACTGCTGAACGATGTTCCTCAGCTTGTATCAAGATAAGGCCGCAGGAGTTTAATTCGCGGTATGCCGAAAGGGGGTGGACAAACAATGGCAGCCAAGAAAAAGG
>MHEA01000084.1:7288-9769 GCA_001805085.1 Nitrospirae bacterium GWC2_57_9 | reverse complement strand
AAGCAGTGGGCTTCGTGCTCGATACCAACCTGGCCGGGGAAGATCTGTTCAATTACCATCTCAACCTGGGTTACGAAACGATCGATATGACCGATTTTACCATCGCGCCGACTTATTTCTCCTCAGGCGTTACGAGCGATCTTCAAATGAAGGGCATCGTTATGACCCATGTTTTCGGATTCGGTACGAAGATCGCGCCGGGCACCCGTTTTTGGATGGGGCCTGAAATCAGGGTGCAGTGGGCAAAGGGGACTCCCGATAAAGCGAAGGACGTGAATGTCAAAATGTTCGGCTTCGGTGTCGGTGCGGCCGCGGGCCTCAACTTCAACCTGCCCAAGGTGACTATCGGCTTGAAGACGGGTTATGACCTGGTCGTCTATAACGGCGATGTGGATGGTCACCTTGATGCAACTACCAGCATCGATCAATCCTATGAAGTGGATGCGCGCGTATTCTACGTAAACCTGGAGTTCATGTTCAGAAGCAGGTGGGACAAGTAAAAGACCGGCTCTTCTGAATTCTCTCGAACCCGCCCGCTCAAATGGGCGGGTTTTTTGCGGGCCGCCTCCGGCGGGAGCCGGACATGTGGCCGCGTGATTGACAGCATGCCTCTTTTTGACAGAGGGGCACTTGCCATTGTTTATCATGCCGGAACACGTGCGCGGCAGCGTCCCACCAGGCGCGCCGAGGGATGCATCTTCTCTCTCAGAATGCAAGTTTTTCAGGCCTGCCAAATCCTTTTCGGATCCGACGTATCCGCCGGCATTCCTCTTCCATATCCAGCCGGGCAGCGTGAATCAGGGTACCACCGAAAAGCGAAAGAAACCCACCATGATCTCCTGGCCGGATCCAATCCTCCTTTTCAAGGCAGCACGCCTCTCTTCATCGAGACCGGAAAGCCTATGACAACCTTCCCGATGCTCCCGTGACCGCTCACCTCCGGTTTCTCCGACCTCTTCTGCCTACGGCCTCATCACCACCTGCCATTGACGTAAGTGGTATAGTATAAGCAGGTCGTCTAACGCCGTATCAACCCAAAGTCCTTTTTTCTCAACCCTAAGCAGTAGCTTTTTGATGTCCGCAGCAACCTGAGGGCATCTGTCTCATTCGCAGTACTATTACAATATCGTTTGCTCACGACCACCTGCTCTCGCATGCAGCCTCGTCAAGAACAGCAGGCTGAAAATGCAGTGGGCAAGACCCTGCAATTGACTGCGGGGACTCATCTATGCCGAACTCAACGGAGGTTCTCATGCCTTGCTCTGCCTGGAAACGCCCCCTGTACATCTGTTCGCTGCTCCTCGTCCTCATCCTGCCTTTGCTCCTCTCCTGTGATCGCGACGACGGTGACCGCACCAACGTCAGGCCCACACCGGTAGGAATGGCCTTGGGCCAGCCTCTGGCCGACTCCGTTCCATTCAACGGCTTCAATGCCTATTCAGTAGCGGCAACCCCGGGAGCCCTGTACAAGATCAGCATGGCGGAGCCGAGCGATGATACCGATCTTCGGTATTTCGGCGGGGACGCCTCGTTCACTGCTCAGGTCGCCTGCGGTGTTGATAATACGGCGATAGAGGAAGTCTCCCCGGAGGACTGTATCGTTGCAGCACCCGGCGGCATCCTTTACTTCGCCGTGGATGGAGCATTCCTGAGCACGTCAGCCGGGAGCTATATTGTCGCGGTTGAGCAGTTGACAATAACAACGATCAGCCAGTCAATACCCGTCGTGGATAGTAAAGCACGGACCGCGGCAGGAGTGTATGCGGTGCCGGCAAATTCGGGCGCGCCCGCGCTCGCTGCGGTTACAGGCTTAAACAACGACGGGGACCTTCACGTCTTCCTCGACAACACCCTGACCACGCCTGCAACCTGCACAACGGACAATACGCGCTTTAGCGGCTCGACGCCCGAGGACTGCAGGTTGACGCCCTCCGTCCTGACCCTCTATTTGGTCGTTGATTCCATATTCAGCACAACGCCGTCGATTGTGTATACCGCCTTCGCGAACCCCGCGCCTGTCATTGCAGAACCCATGGACCAGGGCTCACCCGGCTCGCCTGACGTAAGGTCGCTGAACACTCCCACCCTGGGACAAGTCTCCTTTGCCGGCACCAGCTATTATACCGTTACCGGTTTAACGGCCGGTACCCGGTATACGGTCAGCATCAGCGGGCTGACGGGGAACGCTGACCTGACCGTGTACAACAACTCGTCCTTCGCGACCCCGGCCGAATGCCTGATCGATAACACCTTCTATGCGGACACCACGCCCGAGGCGTGCACCCTGGTCGCTGCCGGATCAGCGCTCTATTTCAAGGTCGACGCAAACACCGCGAGCAGCGGCGTTGCATTCCTCACTCTGATCGCACCCGGTCCCTAGAGCACACAGTGGCGCCCCCTCCGGCAGGAGCCGGAGGCTCCCCTCAACATCGCGACCTTCCTGCTTGCACCCGACGTTTACGGAGTGCGAAGCGCTAAGTG
>MHEA01000084.1:1223-7230 GCA_001805085.1 Nitrospirae bacterium GWC2_57_9 | reverse complement strand
CACCCCCGGCGGGAGCCGGGGAATGCCAAGGCGCGGGATTGCCCGCAAAAAAAAGGCGCTCTTTATAAGAGCGCCCGGAAAACTGCGTGCTTCGATCAGTCCAGCGCCACGGCAAAGCTGCCCGGATAGCCGTGCCCGGCGAAATTCTTTTCCGCGGTTTCAGCTGACCTGAGGGAAGTATACTTCCCGGCATAGACCCGGTAGAAAAACTCGCCATTTACGTTCGTCAGATGCAGATCCGAAAACCCGAATATTTTCTTCAACTCCTCGGACAAGCGCCGCGCGTTCACGTATTCCTTGAAGGCACCGACCTGCACAGTGTAATTGCCGTTGTCATAACTTTCCGGGGTCTTGTATCCGCCCTTGCCGTCCTCGCGGTAGCCGAGCGCCTCGATCCTGACCGGTGCTGTTCCGGCGATGTCCACGCCCAGGTTCTTTGCCGCCGAATAGGACAGGTCAATGATGCGGCCCTTCACAAAAGGCCCCCGGTCGTTCACGCGCACCACGGCTTCCCTTCCGTTGTCCCTGTTGCGGACCTTGACATAGACGCCGAGCGGCAGCGTCTTATGGGCAGCAGTCATGGCATGCATGTCATAGGTCTCTCCGTTGCTCGTCTTCTTGCCGTGAAAATCCTTGCCATACCAGCTTGCAATGCCGCTCTGCACAAAGCCCTCGTGGGTCGCCAGCGGTTCATATCGCTGGCCGTACACGGTATAGGGCCGCTGCGATGCTTTCAGCTTTTTGTTCGTTTCCGGGGAGTTCGGGACATTCGATCGTTTAGCGGCACAGGCGTTTACCAAGAGCAGACAAATCAAAAGCAGGGCAAATCGTTTCCCCATCTCCAGCGTTCCTCTTTGAGCTTCTTCAACGTATTTTCTGTACCAGGCCGGTGTTGAGTGATGCTATAATACCGGCAAAGCTGCAGGAGAGCAACTCCAAAATCAAATGAACAAACGGTAAGCGGCTTGTCTCGCGCGGAAGTGCAAAGAGAAGATCCTTTACCGCTGTACCGGATTTTAGCACAGAAAGGGGACCCCATGATCAAACACATCGTACTGTGGAAGTTGAAAGCTACCGCGGAAGGCTTGAGCAGGGAACAGAACGCCGCCGCCATGAAACGCGACCTTCTGGCGCTCAAGACAAAGATACCGCAGATAAGGCATATCGAGGTCGGCATGAACTTCGTTGCCTCTGACGCTGCTTATGACGTTGCCTTGTATTCCGAGTTTGCCAGCGAGCAGGATCTGAACATCTACCAACAACATCCTGAGCATCTGAAGGTGGCCGGCTTCGTTGCCAGGGTCAGGGAGAGCCGTGTCGTCGTGGACTACAAGACAGAGTAGCGCTGATGAAGGATCCCCTGAAGAATAATGCCGAAAGGCCTCCCGTCTCGACAGCGGTAAGGATCTACCGTCTGCTCGCGCAGGTGTCAGATGGCGCGCACCCGGTCCTGCTTACAAAGTTCCGGGTCTATCTCCCCGACCGGCCCGGCTCCCTTGCCGGGTTTGCCAGCACGATCGCCCAGGCCGGCGGGAACATCTCCTTCTTTCATTATGACCGCGCGATCGACAGCAGCCGTGTTGCTGTCGAGGTCCAGCTTGCAGACGAGACCTCGGTAAAGGTGCTGCTCGCCGCCTTGCAGGAACGGGAATACCGTATCGAGGGAAATGCATCGGGCCAGGATGAACTGGTCGTCACCGCGCTCGAGAACATCCTGGAGGTCAAGGTCCGTCTGAGGGACGAGCCCGGTACGCTTGCCGCCTTTGCCCGGGTGCTTGCCCGGCACGATGCCAATGTCCTCTATATGCTGTACGACGAGGATATCGACCGCGAGTCGGCGGACATTGCCATAGCCACCATGAACCCCCGCGAGATCGACCGGCTTCTGCAAGCGATCAATGAACAGGGCTATCACTACCGCGTCGTATACCGGGGAAGCGACGAACAGGCCGCGGCCAACGTGATCGGGCTCAAGATGGTGGAGAAGTTCTTCCTGCGGCTGCGGAAGCTGCTTCCCTCGAGCGACGTGGCAGAGATCCGCTCTCTCGTTGAATCGTCGCGGGACCTGCGGAACGATCTGCTGCAGTTCGCGACCGAGGCCGGGAACAACCTCGAGGCAGGCGACGTGTTCGAGACCGTGCTCACCTTCGCGTCCCGATCGCGGAGCAGGACGGGGGAGCAGTTCACCGCGGTGCCGATGAAACCCTTGCGCTTCAGGGACCAGGCCGACCTCCTCGGCTTTCGGCTCCCGACAAGCGAGAATTTCTACCTCTTGCGGGCTTCCGGCGATTGCGTTCTGATCGATGCGGGGCACGGTATTTATTATGACGACATCAAGCGTCTGCTGTCTTCCTGCGGCGCGGACCCTGCCCGGGTACGGCACATCTACGTGACCCACCCGGACACGGACCACGTTGGTGCTGCCGGGTATTTCGAGCGGGAGTTCGGCACAACAGTCCATATGCATAGGGGCAGTGCCGACGTGATATCCAACATGAACAGGGCCCATGGAGCGAGCGGAAGCCTGCTGAACCTGAACAAGTACTACACAAAGCTGTCGAGCAGATTCACCGAGTGCCTCTTTCCGTCGCGGCCGGCATTCTTCCCGTCCGACAGGAAGGGAACGATCGGCGCGTTCACCGTTCTCGATACTTTTTCCGTCGGACCGCTTGCCTTCGACGTGCTCGAAAGCATGGGCGGGCATACGCCCGGACTGGTCTTCTTCCTGAACCGGGAATTCGGCCTGCTGTTCACTTCCGATTTCCTGTTGAACGCGAGGAGCCTTACGCCAGAGGATAAGGAGCATCTCGGCATTTACCGCTACCTGCTCACCACGCCCAACAGGGATTCGCGCATCTATAAGGAAGAAACGGCTGCGCTCAAAGAAATGATGCTGTCGCTGGACAGGGAATTGAAGGAAAAGCACGGCGTGAACGCAACGATCTTCCCGGGGCATGGGGATTACTATTCAGCAGAGGAGCTGAAGGAAAAAATAAACAACTGAGGCCTATGGCTGCTATTTACTAATGACCAGTTAGAACAACAGGACAAGGTGAAAAGCAACGCATCCGTTCCTGTTTCTTTACTCCGCGCTCCGCACTCCGAACTCCGCACTCTCAATCCCATCCCCGTAATGGTCCCTTTCCGGATGGATACGGTCGATGATCGCGCGGTAAAATATCCTGTCCTTATCGATCTCCGATTTGATATATCCCAGCTTTCGAAGAACGGGTACGAACTGCATGGTAGCGGCGACGTACTCCTCGGTCAGATGGGCGCAGTACTTGGGCGAAATGCGGAGCGCATCGAGCACAAGGTCCTGATCCACGATACCGATGAATTCGGCGATCGTCTTAGCAGCCTCCCGCGGCTGTGCCCTGAGGTACGCGGTTGTTTCTTCATGAAGCCGTAAAAATCCCTCGGCAACCTCAGCTTTCTTCTCCAGCAAGCCCTGATGTGCAACGATCCCGTAGCTGGGATTGTGGGGCCAGAGCCGTGACGGCGGAAACAGCATCTTCCCGCCCGCGAACCGCCGGATCGCTGCCGCAAGCGCCGGAGTGCCGACGGCTGCTGCAACCTCGTCCCTGACAACGGCCTCGGTCACCATGTCGGCCCAGGCGTAGTTCACGACCTCGATCTCCGGTTCCAGCCCGCATCCTTCGATGGCGTTCCGCAGGATGACGTCATGGATGGACCCTCTGCCCGGGACACCGATCCGTTTGCCGGCGAATTGCTGAAGAAGCGCGCGAAGCTCTGTTTCTTCGGGGAACCCTTTCCATTCCGGCTTTCCCGCCATGACCGTGCCCTCCATATGTCCCCCTGCCACGCAGATCACCGGCGCCCCCCGGTCCATCCCGATCATGGCAGGAGGGAGCCCGATATAGGCAAGATCGAGGTCGCCCCGCTGAAAGGCCTGCATGATCGCCGGTCCCGTGCCCATGAGCCGCCACTCGATCTCGAGGCCAAGCCGCGCATCAGCTTTGCCTCCTGCCATCAGCAGGATCGCGGTGTGATAGAACGTGGAAAGATGCCCTATCCTGAGTTTCATACGGACATTTTATATCACGCGCCGGCATTAATCCAGACAAAGCCGACAGAGACGTCTAAAGCCAGAACTATAGAGGATCGATCAACTCTGGTTTTGCCCTCTTCGGCACTCCAAGAGCCTTTCTTTATTGCTGCGGCAAGGAACAGTGTGTTAATATTTCCCATGGGAACCACAATCGACCAGGAAAGCTCGGAGCTGCTCAGGACGCTGGATGTCCTCGGCATGCCCGCCTTCATCGTGGACCGGCACTGGACCATTCTCTCCTGCAATGATGCCGCTCCGCGTTTTCTCGAATACGACCGGGCTTCGGTCATCGGCCGGAGCCTCGACAAATTCGTGTCCGGCGATCAGCATCCCGGATCAACAGGGGACCTCGAACAGGAGGACGGCCCATCCGGATCCGTCCGGGCATTCTGCTTTCGCAAGAACGGCGGACCGCTCCCTTCCCGCATCGCGATCATTCCGAAGAGCGACAACGTGCGGGACAGAAGAATCGTGATCATCCGTGATACTGCCGGAGCGAGGCAGGGGCACGAGGAGACGCTGCGTACCGGGCGGCAGGAAAAAGCGGCGCCCGGCGAACTCATCAGCGAGTTGAGCAGCATCATCAACTCGAGTCTGAGCATCGGGACGATCTTCCGGATGGTCGTCTCGGAGCTCAGAAAGATCATCCAGTACAGCAGGGCCAGCCTCCTGCTCTACAACGAAAAGGACGACCGGCTGCTGATCTTCGCGCTCGATACCGAGATGAAGACCGCCATGAAAAAGGGCGTCAGGGCGCCCATCGAGGGCACAAGCGCGGGTTGGGTCGTTCGGAACAACAAGCCCTGGATCAGCTATGACCTGAACGACACGGTCTTTCCGCTGGACCGGAAGCTCTATGCGGAGGGCATCCGTTCGACGATCAGTATTCCTTTGTTCCACGACCGCATGCTGGGCGTGTTCAATTTCGACAGCGCCGAACCTTCCCGCTATTCGGAACAGGACCACGAGATCCTTCTGCCGGTGGCGAAGCAGATAGCCATCGCTCTCGAGAACGCGCTCCTCTTCGAAGAGATCTCGAAGGAAAAAAAGGAGTGGGAGCGGACCTTCGATGCCATCACCGATATGGTCTGGATCGAGGACGGCAGGCAGCAGGTCATCCGCGCCAATCACGCCTTGCTCGCCAGGACCGGCTTCTCGAAGGCCGAGATCGCGGACAAGCTCTGTGCGGAACTGCTCGAAAAGATCGGCGTGGTCCCGCCCCACGCCTGCCTCTGCCAGGACACGCTGACCGGCAAACGCCCTAGCTTCCAGGAGCTGAAAAGCCTGGGAGGAAGCATTTTTCATTTCTGGGCCTATCCGCTCATGGATGAAGAAGGCCGCCTGTACGCCATCGTACATTACCTGAAGGATGTGACCGCCCAGAAACGGCTCGAGCAGCAGCTTATCCGCTCGGACCGGCTTGCGTCCCTGGGCACGCTGGTCGCGGGCATTGCCCATGAGATCAACAATCCGCTCGGCATCATCGCGGGCTATTCCGAGGCGCTGCTGGACCGGTCGCGGGAACAGGCCCTGACCGGGATCAGCGAGTTCGGGGACTTTCCCAGCTACCTTAAGACGATCCACCACGAGATATTCCGCTGCAAGTCCATACTCAAAAGCCTGCTCGAGTTTGCGCGGCCTTCGGGCGGCACGTTCCGCGAGATCGATCTGAACGAGCTGATCAAGGAAGTACTGCTCCTGCTCAAACACCGCACGGCAAAACTTCAGCACACGCTCGAGCTGGACCTGGACCGCGAAATACCGAAGATCCATGCGGACGCGGGCAGTTTGAGACAGCTCCTGATGAACCTCCTGCTGAATGCTCTGTATTTCACCCCGGAGGGCGGCACCATTTGGATCAGGACCGAGTCCGAGGATCCGGGGGCGGAGAACCGTTTTGGCGCCGGCTTGGCGAGAGTGAGATTGTCCGTGCGG
>MHEA01000084.1:0-1200 GCA_001805085.1 Nitrospirae bacterium GWC2_57_9 | reverse complement strand
CCGGCGCCGGTATCCCGGCCGACGTGATCGAGAAGGTCTTCGATCCCTTCTTCACCACGAAACCGGTCGGCGATGGGACGGGGCTCGGGCTGACCATATGCCACCGCATCGTGGACGAGCACGGCGGCACGATCGATGTAAAAAGCGAGCCGGGCAGGGGGACCACCTTCGTCATCACGCTGCCGGCTCTCGGGTAAAAAAATTTCAACACTGATTACCGCAGATTGTCTACGAAAAATCATGTCTTTTCATAGGTCTTATTCCGTGTCTTCTGTGTCAAAGCATCAGGGGTTCGGTTTCAATGATCAACATTCTCGTAGTAGACGATGAAGAGCCGTTCCGGCGGCTGCTGAAAAATGAACTGACCCGCAAAGGGTATTCCGTGGAGGTCGCTTCCGACGGCAGCGCCGCCCTGCGCCTTCTGCGCGACCGGGACTTCGACGTCATCCTCCTGGACATGGTCATGCCCGGCGTGGACGGCGTCTCGCTCATGAAAAAACTGAAGGAGGACTCCTCGGCGCCGGCGATCATCGTGCTGACCGGAAAGGCGACCGTCGAAACGGCCGTCGAAGCAATGAAGAACGGCGCCTACGACTACCTCACCAAACCGTACAAGCTCGATGAGCTCGTGATCGTCGTTGACCGGGCCTATGAGTTCAGCAGGCTCTCGGTCAAGAGCAAACTGCTGGAGCAGGAGCTGGTCCGGCAGGAATCGCCCTTCGAGTTCATCGGCAGGAGCAAACAGGTGCAGGAGACCCTGGCGCTCGTTCAGAAGGTTGCGCCCACCGATTCGCCCGTCTTCATCCAGGGTGAGAGCGGAACGGGCAAGGAGCTCGTGGCAAACGCGGTCTGGCACTTCAGCAGGCGCAAGGAACTCCCGCTGATCGCCCTGAACTGCGCATCCTTGTCCGAGAGCCTGATCGAGTCCGAGCTGTTCGGCCACGAAAAAGGCGCTTTCACGAGCGCCTACCAGCTGAAGCATGGCCTTGTCGAGGTCGCGGACAAGGGCACGCTCTTCCTGGACGAGATCGGGGAGATGCCGATCGGGCTCCAGGCGAAGCTCTTGCGGTTCCTGGACTCAGGCGAGTTCCGGCGCGTGGGCGGGAACAAGGCCCTGCACGTGGACGTGCGCGTGATCGCGGCCACGAACAAGGACCTGGCGTCGGGGATCAAGACCGGAGCGTTCCGGGAGGACCTGTA
>MHEA01000083.1:8088-9542 GCA_001805085.1 Nitrospirae bacterium GWC2_57_9 | reverse complement strand
GTTTATAAAATTTTCCCTCCCTTCTTTGAAAAAAAGGGAAGTTTCCCTTTTCAAAGGGAGGTCAGGAGCGATTACAGTAATATCTGCTGTTTCTATTCTAAGACCAGAGAAATTAATGACCTTAATACCGCTCCCCCACCTCGCGGTCTTTCCTGGTGATCGGCTGTTTCGGCTGTTCCTCCAGGAAAGCCCCCTTCTCGCGCGCCGCCCGTGCCCGCTCCTGGGCCACCGCAAGCAGGAAGCCGGCAACCATATTGGCAAAGGCCTCGTCGAACCAGGGATGAGCGCCGCTGGCGGCAACGATCAGGCCGTCCCGGCAGACGCCGCCCCAGAGGAGAGTATCGCCGATCCGCAGCATGTGAGGGTGCACTTCCTGGATCATGTGGGTATCGCAATTCGATTTCCAGGCGAGTTCGGCCTTCCCGCGGGCAAAAGAGCGGTAGTCCGCACCCCATTGCTTGGGATCGCCGATGCTGAATTCGTAGAGGATCGCGGCAGGAAAGGAGGTGGCGCCGTATTTTGCGAGAGGGTCTACAATGACCAGATGCAGGCACTGTTCGCCGCTGACGCCCGGCCTCTGCAGCGCTTTCTCGATGGAGGGAAGGGCCATTTCCACGGCTTCCCGTGCTGCTGATGAATCAAGCAATCCCTGCTTTGTCATCTCTGCCATTGCCATATTCAACACCTGCCTTTCCGAAGGTTTTTCCCTGTTGATCGAATTCCGTGGGCCACAGAAGGTCTGCCCATTCTTCTTTTGCCATGGCCATCTGGTGACAAGTGAAGCGCAAGCACCAAATGACAAATAAACTCCATTAACCAAACATCAATCTTCAAAACATTTCAGGTTTGCTATCAGTGCTTTTAAAATTATTTGAGATTTGGCGCTTGGCATTTGGAATTTGTTTTGCCGGCGATCGTCTGTATTCGCGAAATGCCGTCATTCACCCGAGCTCGTCAGGGACCTGATCATGACCAGAAGCATTTTGAATTTGCTGACAGCCTTCAGAGCATGGGGATGGTTGGCGGGCATTATGATCATTTCCCCTGCTTTTACGACGTAAGGCTTTTTCGAGATCGTTACCTCGGCCTCGCCTTCAAGCACCTGAACGAGTGCGTCAAAAGGGGCTGTATGCTCGCTCAATCCCTGCCCTTCATCAAAGGCAAAGAGCGTCACGTTGCCGGTATCTTTTTTTATGATCAGCTGTTTGCTCACGACCGATCCCTGTTGATAGCTGATGGAATCGGCCATGGGAATGACGGTCGGTTCGATATCGACTATTTTCAGCTTTCTTTGCGGCTCCATATTGATCACCTCGTTTGCTATAAATATACCTTTTTTTATCGGAAGGACTAAAAGCTTACCTCCGGGCCGGCCTGACTAGACCGTGCGTATTCAAGATGATCGCCGATCTCGGCCCGGGAATAATTCATTTATAGTAGTGAAAAACAAAGTG
>MHEA01000083.1:4134-8065 GCA_001805085.1 Nitrospirae bacterium GWC2_57_9 | reverse complement strand
TCTGTTATAATCAGGTATACAAGGAGTATGAGTTTCGTATAAATATAATTATATAGTCGTACGTTCCGAGATCCGGGAGCCGGCATGCGGTCCGGCAAAAACGCCGGCGGCACCCGCGGGCCGGGACACGGCTATAAAAGTGAGGCCCAGGAATGCAACACGTCGCCACCCGGTTACCATCCCGCCGTAAACAATGGTTCCTCTTTGCAAGGAATTTTTTCCGTCACCCTAAAATGCTCGGCTCCCTCATTCCGAGTTCACGGTTTCTGATAGGACGCCTGGTGCGGCTTATCGACTGGGGGCAGGCCCGCGTGATCGTGGAATACGGACCGGGCGTGGGGAATTTTACCGGCGAGATATTACGTCTAATGCGGCCTGATGCTCTCCTGATCGCGGTAGAAACGAATCCCGAGTTCGTGGAGTTCCTGCGCCGCTCCTTCCCCGATCCTCGGCTGCGCGTGGTCCACGGATCGGCTGCGGACGTGGAAAAGGTACTCGCCGAGAGTGGAATAGTCCGGGCCGATTATGTCGTCTCCGGCATTCCTCTCAGCACTATCCGGGATTGCGAGCGGGAAGAGATCCTCTTGAGCACGCACCGCGTATTACAGCCCGAAGGAGCCCTGCTGGTATACCAGTTCTCTCCGAAGGTACTGCCTGACCTGCGCCGCATCTACTCCCGGGTGACGCGCAGTTTCGAGCCCTTGAACGTTCTGCCTGCCCAGGTATTCTACTGCGCGCCCTGACGCAGCCCGAGGACTTTGTGCTGCTCAGATTGGAGCAGATGATTATCGCAGCACGCTGCAAAGGCGAACGGTATTCCTGATGCCTGCTCTCACTCCTCTTTCAATATCCTCCACAGGCTGGTCCTCGAGATGCCCAGAACCTCGGCCGCCTTCGACCGATTGCCGCCAAGCATATCCAGCACCTTCCCGGCGTAATCCTTGTTCAGTTCATCCAGCGTCTTTACCCGGTCCGGCTCGATCGTCTCGATCTGGAACATCTTGATCGTTTGAGGCAGGCTTTCAGGAGTGATGAGCGCGCCTTTTTCGATGATGATCGCCCGCTCGACGATGTTCTCGAGTTCGCGCACGTTACCCGGGAAGCTGTAGTGCATCAGCACCTGCATGGCTTCTTTCGCGAAACCGGCGATTTTTTTGCGGGACCGGGGAAGGTGCTTGTCGAGGAAATAGCTGCAGAGCGGAGTAATATCGTCACGCCGGTCGCGGAGGGCCGGTATGAAGATCTCCATGATATTCAGCCGGTAGTAAAGGTCCTCGCGGAACCTGCCCTCGGCGATTACCGTGCGCACGTTCTGGTTCGTGGCGGCAATGAAGCGGACATCGACCTTGACGGGCCGCGTGCCGCCGACGCGGTAAAACTCCCCTTCCTCGATCACCTTGAGCAGTTTGGCCTGGAGGTTCGGCGCCATCTCGGCGATCTCGTCGAGGAACAGCGTGCCCGTGTCGGCAATCTCTACCAGCCCCTGCTTGGTCTTGATCGCGCCCGTGAAGGCCCCCTTTTCATGTCCGAAAAGTTCGCTCGCGAGCAGTTCCTCGGTAAGCGTGGCGCAGTTGATGGACAGGAACGGCATGCCCTTCCTATGGCTCGTAAAATGAATGATCTTCGCGAGCAGGCTCTTGCCCACGCCGGTCTCGCCGGTCAACAGGACATTGCAGTCCGCGTCTTTCATGCCCTCGATCACGGCCAGGATGCTGTTCATAGGCTCGCTTTTCGCGATGATCGAGACCTTCCTGTCCGCGCTTGCAAAGGCCTTGAGCGCGATGTTTTCCTTCTTCAATGCCCGCTGGTCCCGGATCTTCCCGACCTTCATCAGGAGCTCATCCAGGTTGAAGGGCTTGGTCACGTAGTCATAAGCGCCCTTCTTCATGGCATCGACGACGGATCCGATGCTGCCGAACCCCGTGATAATGATGACTTCCGAATCCAGCTGCCGCTCCTTGATCCGCTCGAGCAGCTCGATCCCGGTCATGCCCGGCATCTTTATATCCGCGATCAACAGGTCGAAGTGGTCTTCCTCGATCTTCCGGAGAGCGTCAGAACCGTTCTGCGTGCCTGCGGTCAGGTAGCCCTCCTTCTGAAGCGCGTTCTGCAGGTGCTTCAGGGTGATCTCTTCGTCTTCTGCTATCAATATTTTAAAGGCCATAGTCTTTCCTGGTAAACAAGGGACTGCGAGTAACGGCGGAACCAAAAAGTTTTTATCTCGCGCAAACCAGACGCAAAGCCCGCCAAGATAAGACCTGAGATCAGTAACCTCTGCCTATCCATCAACGCTTCCAGCCTGAATTATTCTCGCTCTTTAAAACCAGATCCCCGATAGCGTCCTTCGGAAGGGCAATACTGGAGTTACGCGCGTAACCTGCCAGACAGTATGCCAGGCTTTCCTTTGCGCGGCTTTGCGCGAGAAGCGGTTTATATCTTCTCCCCCGGCAGGGTGATCATGAAGGTAGTTCCTTTCCCCGCCTCGCTCTCAACTGCGATATCGCCGTAGTGTTTCTTGATAATATTATAGACTATCGCAAGCCCCAGCCCGGTACCCTTGTCCTTCGTCGTGTAGAACGGTTCGAATAGCTTGTCCATCGCTCCCGGGTCGATGCCTCTGCCGGTGTCGGCGATCCTTATGACAACAGCCTGGTCCGCCCTCTTCGTGGATACTAAAAGTTCACCCCGTTCCTGCATTGCGTCGACTGCATTCAGGAACAGGTTCGTGAAAACCTGCTCCATCTGCCCCTGGTCGGCCGAGATCACGATCTTTCCCTCTTCGGAGGCAAGGGAAAACCGGACGTTGTCCAGCCCGCGATTTTTTGCGATCTGGCGGTAAACCGCCTCTATCAGGCCGGTCAGTTCAACATCCTGAAATTGCGGCTCCCTGCCGCGGGCGAACTCGAGGAGGTCTCCGACGATGCGTTTCACCCGTTCCGTCTGGCTCAGGATGTCCGCGATCGTTTCTTTCACGCCGCTGGAGCAGCCCTCCCCTGCTTCCCGCCGCAGCACCTGAGCTGAAAGCGATATGTTGTTGAGCGGATTGTTCAACTCATGGGCGACACCGGACGCGAGTGTGCCGATTGCAGCCAGCTTCTTGATCTGCATGAGTTCTGCGTTCTTGCGCTCCAATTCCGCTTCGTGCCCGGCGAGAAGGTCCTCCATGGCGTTGAACTTATCGATCAGGACACCGACTTCGTCATGCGCTTTCCGGAGTGCAGGATCGGTCAAATGCGGATAAGACCCCTTTCCGGTCCTCTCCACCATACTGATCAACAGCATCAGTCTCCGGACTACATTCGTGCTGATGAAGAACAACGACCCGATGCCGACAACGAAGAACAGGGGGAAGAACACCAGGATGGCCACTTGCGAAACCCTGATAACGGTCTCGGCCTTTTCCCGGGCGATCTTGTCCAGGTCTTTTGAGAACACGAGGATATCCTCCCCGGCCTTCCTGAGCGCCAGGATCTCCGCATTCAGATCGTGCAGACCGGTAATCAGCTGATGCCGGGACGGCAGGGCGAACACTTTTTGCAGATACTCGGCTGACCGCGTCGGCTGTTCCAGGAACGTTGATTCCACGAGCGATAGATATTTCGAGCTGTCCCTGTATGAACTCTTTGTTCGATGGAACAACCCCTGGAGCTCGGCTGCCTTCCGCCGAATGGAGCTGAATCGCTGTTCGTACTCATTGATGCTGTTCCACAGCAGCGTTTTATCCGCCTTGTCCAGGTCCGGGTTCTGGCCCAGAAGAGCCTTCAGTTCAGTAAGATACGCGGCAATCGCTTCTGATTCCTCAGATGCCTTCTCCGGGCTGAAGAGAAAAAAGTTTTTCTCATGCCGTCTGAGTTGGAGCGATTTGCGGCTGATCGTGTCGGTGATCTCCAGGTACCGGATCTCCTTCTTGATTTCCATGAAGCTCAGGTAA
>MHEA01000083.1:3900-4042 GCA_001805085.1 Nitrospirae bacterium GWC2_57_9 | reverse complement strand
ACGGTTCGATCGGTTTGAATCGTTCAAACCGTCTTTTAAATAAAAAGGCTGAAGGGATACCTTCAGCCGGTATACTACAAGGGTGAACTGATAGCAACAAAAAATACAGGGCAAAAATATTGCAAAATGCAGCGCAAAGCTT
>MHEA01000083.1:3483-3645 GCA_001805085.1 Nitrospirae bacterium GWC2_57_9 | reverse complement strand
GAGCCCGGTCCGGCCGTGGGAACCGATGACGATCATATCCGCCTTCTGCTCCTGGGCCAGTTTATTAATGGCCTGGTAGGCCTCGGCTTCGCCGACGAAGGTCTCTGCCTTGATCCCCGCGGCCTCGGCCTGTTTCTTCACCTGAGCGACGAAGCCTTTGGC
>MHEA01000083.1:0-3310 GCA_001805085.1 Nitrospirae bacterium GWC2_57_9 | reverse complement strand
TCCGTTCGGGACCACCAGGACGTCGCGCTGGGAATGACCGATCACCCGGGCCGTGACCCTGCCGACCAGCATCCGTTCGACCGGGCGGAGACCCCGCCTGCCCATGATGATGATATCGCAGTTCTCGGCGTCTGCCAGGTCCACGATCCGTTCGTGCGCTTCTCCCTCTTCAATGACCGTCTTGATCAGCGCCCGTTCCCGGTCCGCCAGCTTTCGCGCCTCGCTCAGCGAGTCCTCGCAGGGTTTCCGGAGGGCCGACCGGATGTCCTTGATCCCCAGGATCTCGATCTCGCCGTCATAGGGCGGGGCCACGGACGTCACGGTGATCCAGCACTTCTCATCAACGGCAAACCGGAACGCCTGTAAAAGCGCGTTCCGGCTTGATTCCGAACCATCTATGGCAACAAGGATCTTTCTATACTTTCCCATGCTCCAGGGCCCCCGCGGCCTGCTGCAGTTTTTCTGCCTGCTTCCCCTGCCACATGGCGCGCAGGACAATGAAGGCTCCGAGCAACAGTGCGAAGATCATTATAGCAAAGCTCGTGGTCTTAAGCAACTTGACCGTGCTGTCCGTCATTGCATCAATCAGGCCGAGCTGAGCGAGATAGACCGGGACCATGAGGCCCCTGCTGAAGAGCACGATGACCATGATGGCGCCCATCACGACCTTGATCATGAAGGGCTTCACATAGGTCGTGCCGATGGCGCCGAGTTGGATGCCGAAGAGCGAGCCGGCCAGGATGATCATGGCCAACCGGATATCGACAAGGCCGGAGAGCGCGTACTTGAAGGAACCGCCGAGGCCCATGACGAAGGCTATGACAAGCTCCGTTGCCGAAGCCATGAGGCTGGGTGCGCCGAGGACGTAGATCATGGCAGGAACGCCGATGAAACCGCCGACGGCGATAGTGGCTGCAAGCATACCCGTGGCGAAGCCGAGGGGTATGGTGAACAGGACAGAAACGCGGGCATTAATGCTCTTGAAGTAGACCATGGTGCCCGGAATATTGATGGACTGGACCCACTTTGCCAGCTTGCCTGCTTTCTCTTCGTCATTGCTGGTCCCTTCGCGGTAGGACTTCCAGGCATCGCGCAGCACGAAGCCGCCGACCGTGGCCAGGATCACCACAAAGGCCACGCTCACGTAGAGATTCGATCCCGCGTCGCCGAAGGCAGCCTTGATCTTTTCCTGGATGTGCGCGCCATAGAGAACGCCTGCTTCAGCGGAAACGCCCAGCACAATGCCGAGCTTGATGTCGACCTGGCCGTATTTGGCGCGCTTGACTGCGCCGACCAGGGCTTTCGGGAATTTGTGGCACATGTTGCTCGCCACTGCCACGAGGCCGGGAACGCCGAGGCTCATCATGCCCGGGGTGAGCACAAATGCGCCGCCGGAACCGATGAAACCGCTGACCAGGCCGCCGACAAAACCGACCCCGAACAGATAGAGGATCGTGATCGTATCGAGAGCGATGAAGTTACTCATGATGTCCTGCATCTTACTTTACCTCCTTCTTCTGCTTGGCGGCCTCAACTCCGACAACGGTCCAGAAATGACCGGTGAAAGCGCCGTGAAAGTACGAAAATACAAATGCCGTGACGATGGGCAGGAACGCATACAGCCCGCCCTTTCCGAAAACACTGTTTACCTCGTCCTGCTTCAGCAGGAGTGTCGTGTAGAGCGCTACGGAGACGATGCCCATAAAGATCATTGCAGCCACGGGCTTTTTCCTGGTGGTGCTCTGTGCCATGATAATTCCTCCTCTTCCTGATTGATAATTCCTAATTTTCATTCCTAATTGATGTTACTACGCCTGGTCCATCACGACCACCAGCGGGCATTTTAACTTCTGCCACAGTTCGGACAGCATGCTGTCCTTTTTCCTGCAATCCGCATCCAGGCTTTCCGGGGACTCGACGACCGCGAACAGGATCTCCTTTTCCCGGTTCGTGTAGTCGATTACCGCCTCTTTCAGGCAGCCCTGTTTGCGGATCAGCCGGTATGTGACGCCTTCCGCCGTAAGCCCGGACTCGAGCTCCTCCAGCAGGGGATCGGCCTGGCCTTCGGATGAGGAAACAAAGAGGATGTCGAGGTCCGCGCCGATCCTCTTTGCTGAATTGACGGCGTATTTGACCGTCTTTGCGTCGATCCTTCCCTGTTTAAGCGCAAGGAGGACCCTTCGCCCCTCCCTCAGCAACAAGCGCGCCGACTCGCTCTCCCCCTCCTCGGCAAAGGACGCCGCTGCCAGCACATCTTCGATCTTCTTCATCATTTTTTTCAGTTTGTTCGATTCCATGGTCGGCCTCTCCCCTTCGGGATTGTCTGCAGGGGCCCCATCGGTACGCCCCTACTCAGCCCGCATCTGTTTTCTTGCTGCCGGTCTCTGGGTCGGCCTGTCGTTCTTCCTGGCGCGGTCTTCTTTCATGATCTGTCTCGCAGTCTCGAATTCTCCTGCTTCCGCGAAGGTCGCCGCTACCATCGTCTTTTCAAACTTCTTGAGCAAGCTCTTCATAATTCCTGTCCCCCTTTCTGGCCTGGAAAGAGATCCTTTCCGGGTTCTTTCTCTGTCCGATTTCATTTATACATATTACAAGCCTTGTGCCAAAATGAGAATAACCTACAACCAACTGAAATATTTGATATTATTTAACCAGGCTGTCTCATAAAAAATAAGCTGAACTGTTTTACTTTGCAATGGTATTGGAAGCATCCCCCATGACTCCCTGTTTTTTAAAGCATTTCTTACATGTTGCATAAGAAATATAAACGTTGTAAAATGCAACTCGAACATTAGAATGATGATGCATATGGAATTATCCAACCATCCCGACACTCGTTCTTCCCCGGGGCAGCGCATCGTCAAGGAGAGTTCCTGTGAAGTTCTTCAAAAGTTCCGAGGACAACCAGCACGACCTGGTCATCGATGACCTGAGGAAAAAGATCGCCCTGGCGAAAATGCCGGCTGCCGTCGAAACCATCGCTGAGCAGGAGCTGACGACCCTTTCGAGGATCAGCCCTGCGACCGCCGAGTACACCATCGGCATCACCTATATCGATTACCTGATCTCCCTGCCCTGGAACAGAACAACCGAGGACAACCTGGATATCCTGCTCGCGGAGCGCGTTCTGAATGAGAACCATTTCGGGCTGAACAAGATCAAGGAGCGCGTCATGGAGCACCTTGCCGTCAAGGTGCTGATGAGGAACCGGAAGCCGCGGGTGCTGGTGGTGGACGATGAAGAGATCGCGCGCAAGAACCTGGCTCATGTGCTGACCAGGGAGCAGTATGACGTGGTCACGGCCGCCGAC
>MHEA01000082.1:3889-6275 GCA_001805085.1 Nitrospirae bacterium GWC2_57_9 | reverse complement strand
CGGTCCCTGAAAAGTGGTTGCAGCGCACGGGCGAGTATGAGATCGTCAACCCCGGTGATGATATCTTCGTACCGGATATGCCCCGCCTTTGGCACGCGGACGGCATTCTCTTTGTGCAGTACTACCTTTTTCTACCGGACAAAACCCCTATCATGGTCGCCCTTTCACCGGTATCCGATGACGAGGCCGTAATTAAAGGGCTGGGCCGGGGTATGGGCGAGACGGTCAGGGCGGTTACCATCGACGGCCGGGAAATGCTTTCTTATTCCGGGTATGTTTTCAGGAAAAAAACAGAAATGTCAGCATGGAACAGCAATGATTTTTCCGGGAGGTAGTCTCTCTCATGGGCTTCCCCTGATCGCTCAACGAATGCCGTTCTCTCCTTTGTCGCGTTATACAGCCGCATCAGGAAGAGTACGATTGGAGCAAACTGCCTGGTATCCGACAGGGGCGAGTGCTCGAAGCGCTCTACCCCTTTCCTGAAAAATGTGATAATCTGAAGCCGGTCCAATTTATGCCTGATCGGAAAATTTCGCGACAGAACTGCAGGTGTGCCTATGGTAATGGACAGTTTCAACTCTCCGCCCATACGATTCAAAGTCACTCCCGGTAGAATTTTTTTTATGCTTCTCGGGAACACCCTGATCGCACTTTTCATGACCGGACTCCATTCTGAAAGTCGTTTCCTCACAAGCTTCGTGTATTCCCAGTGCATGGGCATTTCGATCGCTACCTGCGTGATCTTCGTAGTCAATTATTTCAAGGTTTCGACCCTGACGGTTCAGACGATCCTTGTCATTGCCGCCATAGTCGTCGGCATCGGCATCGGGGTGACGGCCGGCCTCTCAGCCGTGAACTTCATTTGGTCGCCTGACAGTTCGATTTGGCGGCCGGAAAAACTGAAGTCCCAAGCTCCCAACCTGCTGTATTCCCTGCTCTTCGGCGCGATCGTCAGCTATGTTTTCATCTCGGTCCAAAAAATGTCGGATGAGAAAATAAGAAGGCTGGAAGTGGAAAAGAACGCGGCCATAACCGAGATCAAACTCCTTCAATCTCAAATGGAACCGCACTTCCTGTTCAACACGCTTTCCAATATCCTCAGCCTCATCGACGGCGATCCTCGAAAAGCCAGGAACATGCTCGAAGCGTTCACCGCCTTTTTGCGGGCTTCCCTGGTAACGGCGCGAAGCGAAACGATAACCGTGTCGCAGGAAATGGACGTGGTGAAAAACTACCTCGAGATTTTCCGGATGCGCATGGGGGACCGTCTTCGTTATTCCATTGAAATTCCCGAAAGCCTGCAGTCCCTGCGAATTCCGCCGCTGCTCATTCAACCGCTCGTGGAGAATGCCGTCAAGCACGGATTGGAGCCTTCGGTGAGCGGGGGGAACCTGCTGATCCGGGCCGGGAGAGACGGGGATCGCATGAGAATTATGGTGACGGATTCGGGAATCGGGATCAACGAACTAAGCCCGGGCAACGGAATCGGGCTCGAAAATATCAGGAAACGGCTGGACCTGCTCTACCAGGGGCGAAGCAGGATTTCTTTCGAAGAAAACCAGCCTTCGGGCGTGAGGGTCGCGATAGAGATTCCTTATGAGACAAAATGAGACAAATACGTGCGATCATAGCGGATGATGAAGAAGCTCTGCGGAGCTATCTGAAAAAGAAACTTCTTTCGGCGTGGCCGGAGCTGGCAATAACCGGAGAGGCCGGCGACGGGCCGGCTGCGCTGCGGCTGATTGCAGATTCCCGCCCCGACATCGCTTTTCTCGACGTCCAGATGCCCGGAGCAACGGGACTAGAGGTCGCGAGAAGGATCGCGGGGACCTGCGCAGTCGTTTTTGTCACCGCATACAACAAATACGCCGTCGAGGCCTTCGAGAGCGAAGCGCTCGATTATCTTTTGAAGCCGGTGACCGACGAGCGGATCGAAAAAACCGTGAAGCGGCTGAAGGAACGCTTGAACACGCCGCACCTGTCGGCAGCGAGCGTATCCGAGGCCATCGAGAAGATCGCGTTCGCCCTTCAAAAGCCCGCGGTCTTCCTGCAATGGATCAAGGCCCAGCACAAGGGCGGCGTCCGGCTCATCCCGGTCAATGAGATCTGCTATTTTAAAGCCACGGACAAATATACGACCGTCAGAACCAGGGACGGCGAGTTTTTGATCCGTAAGACCATTAAGGAACTGGAGGAAGAACTGGAGCCCGGCCAGTTCTGGAGGGTACACCGGTCGGCCATCGTGAATGTGCGGGCCATTCAGACGGTCGCCGATTCTCTCTCCGGTTCCTGCATGATAAAATTCAAGGACATCCAGGAAGATCTTTCCGTCAGCCGTGCCTATTCTCATCTCTTCAGGCAGATGTAATCCGCGCCGGTCATCCCC
>MHEA01000082.1:2452-3873 GCA_001805085.1 Nitrospirae bacterium GWC2_57_9 | reverse complement strand
TCCGTTCTTTCGACCGCTCGTCGCTAATACATTGAAGCTGCGACCGAATTTCGCTACTCTCTGTAAAAATCAAGGCTTTCAGAAAAACGAACATATGCAGGGAGGAGTAAATGGATTTTCTGCAGACATTGCTAAACTGGTTTTCAAAGGGCGGCATCATCATGTGGCCCATTCTGATTTTTTCCGTGTACGGCATGTCTCTCTGCTATGAACGCTGGATGCATTATCTACGAGAGGACAAGGCTCTTGCCGGCAGTTGGGCCGGCATGCCGGAGTTTGCCGGAGAGGCTGCGGCATTCCCTGCAGGCACCGGCAGCGCCGCAGGCCGTCTTTCCCGGGCAGCCCTTTCGAACGGACATCTGAACGACGGAGCGCGCGTTGAAAAGGCGCGCCACGCCTTTCAGGAGGAACAGGCCGGGATAGAAAAACATCTCGGCACCATCTCCGTGATCGCCTCGCTCCTGCCGATGCTTGGCCTCCTCGGGACAGTCATCGGCATGATCGATTCCTTCAACGCCATAGCGGAGCATGGGTCGGGCAACCCCAGGATCGTCGCGGACGGGATATCCGTGGCCCTGATCACGACCGAGGCCGGACTCATTGCCTCCATTCCGCTTTTCTACCTTCATCAGCTCTTGAGCACCAGGGCAGACGTGCTTACCCGGAGACTCGACGAGTTCACGACGCAGATTCTCCATGTTCACTCCGCAGAGAGGACAGACAGTGTTCTACGTTGAGACGAAGCGAAAAGCTCCGCAGATCCAGATCGCGCCGCTGATCGACTGCATATTCCTATTGTTGATTTTTTTCATGTCTACGACGGTGTTCCCCGAAACTGCCGGAATCGAAGTGGAAAAACCGAAGGCCGTGACCGGCAAGGCGCTGCCCAAAGACCGGATGCTCTTTGCGGTGAGCAAAACCGGAGACTGCTACTACGACGGCCGGCAGCGTTCTTTGGATGAAATCAGCGAGATCATCAAGGCCGAACTTGCGGCAAAACCGGCCTGCGCGGTTATCGTGCAGCCGGACAGGAATTCCCTGACCGATCATTTGATCAGGATCCTGGACACGGCCCGCAAGGCAGGGGCAAGAAACATTTCCATTGCCACGAAGGTGGTGGAAAACGAATGATCACCCCGGCCCTGGAGCGATGGCGTGGCCCTGTTCTTTTTTCCCTGGCCTTCAACCTGCTTCTTTTCAGCCTGGCGGCTGTCTCTACCTGGAAAAGTTACCAAACAGGGCAGACGGATTATCTTCCCGTTGAGATGATCCAGCTTGCGGGAGAAGAAAGGCCTGCGCCCTTGACGCCATCGACTCCAACCCCGCCGGCCGCAAAACAGTCAGTCGAGACCAGGCCGCAGCCGGTCATTGAGAAGGAACTGGGTATGGACAAAACCGGAAAGGAGCCGGCGCCTCCAGCA
>MHEA01000082.1:0-2296 GCA_001805085.1 Nitrospirae bacterium GWC2_57_9 | reverse complement strand
GTCGACAATGTGAAAGTCATCAAGAGCGGCGGGAAATTGTTCGATGAAGCAGTGATTCGGGCAATCCAGGCAAGCAGCTTCAACCCGGGCTATCGGGAAGGCAAACCCGTGGCAGTGAAGACGCAGATACCTTTTGTGTTCAAATTGCGATGAGCGTTCTGATAAGGAGAACCGCTTGATGAGATGGTTTCCTGTTCCTGTCCTTGTCATTGTATTACTGACCGGCATATCATCTGCAGCAATAGCGCAGCAGGCCGGCCCGGCCATCCAGGGGAAGGTCCTTGAAAAAGGGACCCGCAAGCCCCTCGAAGGGATGACCGTGTTTCCGGCCGGACGCGAGGAAGAAACCGCCGTAACCGCCCGGGACGGCAGCTTTCTTCTCCCCGTTGAAGCTGCGGGAGACTATTCCCTGGTTGCGGCAGGGCCCGGGTATGAACGATCGGCTCCCGTTAACGTCTCAGTCGACAAGCAGGAATTCCGCGGGAAGGAGGCGATTATCTTCCTGATGCCGGTCTATGCCATGAACGAAGTCGTTGTCGAAGGCGAGAGAAACCAGGATAAGACATCAAAAACCACGATCAGCGGCAAGGAGCTGACCGGAGTGGCCGGCAGCGGCGGCGACCCTCTTCGCGGCATGCAGGCCCTTCCGGGCATTACTACCGCAAGTGACGGGTTCAGCAATCCTGCCATCCGGGGCTCCAATCCGGGGAGTAATTTTTATTACACGGATTTTCTGCCCGTGGGATACATGTTCCATATGGGAGGCCTGGTAAGCGTGGTCAATGCCGATCTCGTGAACGATTTCAACATCTATTCGTCGGCGTTCGGTCCGGAATTCGCCGACGTGACCGGCGGCGTGATCGACGTAAAACTCCGCGATCCCCGGCAGGACAGGCTCGTCAGAAAAGTGAACATCAGCCTGCTGGAAGCCGACTTTCTGATAGACGGCCCGGTTTCGGAGAACCAGAGTTTCTACGCGGGAGCGAGGCGGAGCTATTATGATCTGTTCGTGGGCGACCTTGATGAAGAGGACGGCATAAAGGTCACCCAGTTCCCCGAGTATTACGATTACCAGGGGAAATACCTCTGGAAGCTCTCGGAAGATCACACGCTCGCCTTTCATTTGAACGGCGCAAACGACCAGATGAAGGTGACCATCTCCGGTGAAGCAAAAGAAGCGAAAAAGGACCCGGTTCTTGTGGGTGATTTTGCCTTTGACCTGTCGTACAACACAGCGGGAGCGACCCTTCATTCAAAACTGTCCCCCCGGGCAAGCAACACGGTAGGCCTCTCCTATCTGGATACAGGAATCAAACAGCAAATGGGCCGGATCGGCTATGTAACAGTCGATCAGGGGACCGTTTTTCTGCGCGACAACGTCAACCTCGCCGCAGATCCGCAACATGATCTTCTTCTGGGCGTCGAGTACGTCTCCTGGAATGTGGATATCGATCTGGACATCCTGAACGACATCCCGTCCGAATGGGACCCTGACACGGATTTTACCAGCGCCGAGAGGGTAATCTATAACGATACCATCAGCGGCGACTACTGGGGCCTGGCCCTCAAGGACCGCTGGAAGATCGCCGAGCCCTTTACCCTGGTAATCGGGCAGCGTACGACCTATGATCAGTATCTCGATATCTATAAGACGGAACCGAGGCTCGGGGCCGAATACGCCGTCACCGGGGATACGCTCATTACCGCCGGATGGGGGAAGTATCATGAACTCCCCGCAGGGTACCAGATCATAGAGAAACTGGGAAACCCGGACTTGAGCTACATCCAGGCCGACCATTATGTTCTCGGCCTCGATCAGCAGCTGGTGAATGGATGGAGCGCCAAAATCGAGGGATATTTCAAAAAGCTTTATAACCTCGTCGTGCCGCATGACACGCTTAACTACATCAACGGGGGAAGCGGCAAGGCATACGGGGCCGAGCTGCTGATAAAAAAGAACCTCACCACGAACTGGTGGGGCTGGGTCTCCGCGGCCTACGCAAAAACGGAACGGCGCAATGATCTTACCGGTCAGGAATTTCCGTCAGCCTACGACCAACCCTATATCATCAACATCGTCTATAACTGGAAAATCACTCCCAAATGGACTTTCGGCGCCAAATGGAGATACCAGAGCGGGGCGCCGTTCACGCCCGTCGTTGGTACGTACCAGGACACGACGGACCCGGCAAATCCGCGGACCCGGCCGATCTACGGCCCTCTCGGGTCCGAGAGGCTCCCCTCTTACCATCGTCTGGATCTGAGGGTCGCCGCCGAGGTCTGGTCAGGCATAAAC